>JAVBOA010000042.1:0-38167 GCA_031551135.1 Eubacteriales bacterium
ATAAATCAGCCATTCTTTGAAATAGTAGAAATTTTGCTGTGCGATTGCTTTTGACAGATGTTTGTTTTTCATCATTCCGGATACGTTTAAATCCTCTATCGTTATGTATTTTGGCTTGGTTTTCACTAAGATACTAACTACATATCGGATATATTCTTTTCGTTTTCTTGCAAGCTCTTGATGTAATTTTTGCACTCTAAGTATATTTTTCTCTATATTTGCAGATTTTACAGTTAGCAGCTTTTCACCTCTCTTTTTTTTATTTTCGTATTTACGGCTTAAACTTCTCTGCTCTCGTTTAAGCCTCTTTTCTAATTTTTTTATTTTTGAAGATTTATTCTTATTTTTAAATATTCGTCCATCACTTACTGTTGCAAATTCCTTTATTCCTAAATCTATCCCAAATCCAATTTTCTCCGGGTCTATTTTTTGTGATTTTAATGCTTCATCTGTCAGCACGGAAACATAAAATTTATTAGCTTTTATAGACAGAGTTCCGCTTTTAATGATTTTATCCGTAGGTATATAGCCATATTCTTTCAGCCTTACATAACCAATTGTCGGTATTTGTATTCTATGCCTTTCGCATTTAATAATGGTCTTTGCATCTGTTTTCACAAAATACATTTTTACATCTTGGTTTCTTTTTTTCTTGAATTTTGGAAAGCAACTTAGACCTTTAAAAAATCGTTTAAAAGCTTGTTCCGCATGCACGATAGATTGCTTTACCGCCTTGCTAGATACTTCTTTTATCCATGCCTTGTCAGTACTATTGTGCAAATAATTATTATTAAGCCATTTTGAAAAATCATTGGCTGAGACGAAGAGCTTCTCTTTCTCATAGCTTTCTTTATTGTGATAAATATAAAAATTATAAATGTATCTACAAACGCCGATTGTCTTTTTTAGCTTTATTTGTTGGTCTTTTGTCAGCTTTATTTCTGTTTTATAGGCTTTCATTTTTCAATTCCTCTTTGATTTTGTTTTTATATTTTTTAAGCCCAAAACTCTGAATGAAAACATAGGTAATGATGACTGAACCTTATACATTTAATTCTTATAATGCTTATTTTAATATTTCTAAATATCTCGCTTCGAAAACATTTTAGATATTTATTATATACTATTCGATACATTTATATATAATTTTTATTGCAGTTACAATCCTCCTTAAGTATCTCAAAATTCTTATTTTTTTTGTATTCTAAAATCCTTGATCTTCAAATTGACTAAAATATTTCCGTTAAATTCGTTTACATTTATATTATATACAATATCGATTTTCAGTTCATCTGTATTTCTTTTATTTGCTTCAACAATATTATCGTCAAAATTCGACGCATAATCAGCCATAAATTTTTCTACTTTTCCAAAACAAACCGTTCTGAGTTTTTTATACGATTCATTACAACAAAGGGTCATTAAAATTGTATTTTTCTCCTCAAGTACTCTCAATTCGGCGATACTAAGCCCTTTTGTCAAAAAAAGCGGCTCTTTGTTCGCTTTGCCGAAAGGCTCCAAACGCTCTATTTCGTATGCAAGTTCCAAAGTTATATCTTCGAAATTCAGTTCTTTGTCAATATCAATTATTTCGACAAAATCCTCATCACTGAGCGGACAATCATCATTCAGGCGTTTTTGCAATATTTCAATATTTTCCTTTTTAATCGAAAGTCCGGCCGCCATTTTATGTCCGCCAAAGCGCAGAAACAATTCTTTTATTTTATTTAAATTTTCAAAAATATTATACGCCTCAATCGAACGCGCAGAGCCTTTTATGCTGGATTCTCCGTTTGTCAAAACGATAGTCGGTCTGAAAAAAACGTCTTTAATTCTTCCGGCAACAATACCTGCAATAGATTCATGAACTTCATCATCAAAAATAACGAGCACTTTTGTCAGCAATTCGGGATTTTTATTTAAAAGAGAAATTGACTTTTTGAAAGCCTCATTTGTTATACGTTTGCGTTCTTCGTTTAAAGCATTAAGCTTTTTTGCCATTTCAGCGGCTTCGTCTTTATCTTCGGTCAAGAAAAGTTCCACTGCTGCCGCCGCAGATTCCAATCTTCCGGTTGCGTTAATGCATGGCCCGATTAAAAAACCAATATCAAATGAATTTAATTTTTTATTTGTGATATTTTTCTCTTTTAAAAGTGCGGCAAGTCCAATATTTTTTATACCCTGATTATTAATTGCGTCGAGACCTTTTTTTGCAATAATTCTGTTTTCTTCCATTAAATCAACAATATCGCAAAAAGTTCCAATCATTGCAAAAATCAATAATTCATTGTCTTTATCAAATTCTTTCCCGATAATTTCATAAAGCAAGCCGCAAAATCTGTACACAATTCCGGCAGCACACATCATTTTAAAAGGATATTCGCATGCGGATTGTTTCGGGTCAACGAGTGCGTCTGCTTTCGGCAAAATATCAATTCGTTCGTCTTTTTCTACAAAATCGGGTTCGTGATGGTCTATCACAACTACTTTTATATTATTTTTTTTGAGCAGAAGAATTTCTTCCAAAGCTGCAATTCCGTTATCACAAGTAATAATCAAGTCGGTTTCGAGAGCTTTTATTGTTTTAACTGCGCCGATATTTAGGCCGTAACCTTCGGATTCACGGTGCGGAATATAATATGAAGCATCCGCACCTAGCTTTTGAAGAGCTTTCATTAAAATAACCGTAGACGTTACTCCGTCTGCATCATAATCACCGTAAATTACAATTTTATCCTGATTTTTTATAGCTTCCAAAATTATTTTTGCCGCTTTTTCGCTGTCTTTCATTTTCCGCATATCATTCAAAAAACGCGTTTGCGGATAAAGATACCGAATGGCGGTATTTTTTGTACGAATATCCCGATTCGCCAAAACATTCGACAGTATTTCGCTTATATTCAGAACTTCTGACATTAATTTCAAATTGGCATCCGTTTGGCTCACAATCCACTTTGCCATATTTCACCTGATTTCAAATTCAATTCTCAACCGCTTCATGCACTTTCAGCATAATTGCACATTCAATCCGCTTTCTTTGTAGCTTACAGCCTATTTCATAGGGTTTATAAATCGATTCATTGAAATTATATGCATTGGACAAACATCCTCCGCTGCAATAAAATTTCGCAAAACACTCTTTACATTCGGATTTTTTATATACATTGCAATCTCCGAATTCTTTAACTAAATCGTTCTTTTGTATTCCGTTGTAAATATCGCCGACTTTAAATTCTTGATTGCCGACAAATTGATGGCAAGGGTATAAATCTCCGCTCGGAGTTATGGATAAATATTCCGTTCCCGCACCACAGCCTACGATTCGTTTGGAAACACAAGGCCCGCCTTCTAAATCCAGCATAAAATGAAAAAAATTAAAATCCTCGCCCTTTTCTTTTCTCTCAATGATTTTTAAGGCAAGCTTTTCATATTCTTGATAAATTCCTTCCAAATCTTCTTCTCTTATCGAATAATCTTCTGAATCCTGAGCGACAACCGGCTCAATCGAAATTTGCTTAAAGCCCTCATCAACGAAATGCATTACATCATCCGAAAAATCTAAATTTTCTCTTGTAAAAGTTCCTCGTATATAGTAATTGTTTTGATTTCGGCTGTCGGCAAGTTTTTTGTATTTAGGCAAAATTTTATCATAAGAGCCGCCGCCGGATTTGTTTACACGCATGCGGTCGTTTACTTCTTTTCGTCCATCCAAAGACAAAACAACATTTGACATATTTTCATTAATGAAATTTTGAATTTCATCATCCAACAAAATCCCGTTTGTTGTAATAGTAAATCTAAAATTCTTGTTATATTTCTTCTCTTCGGCTCGTCCGTATTCAACGAGCTTTTTTACCACATCAAAATTCATAAGCGGCTCTCCGCCAAAAAAATCAACTTCAAGATTTCTACGGCTTCCCGAATTTTTCAAAAGAAAATCAAAAGCGGCTTTTCCAACTTCGAAGCTCATCAACGAACGTTCGCCGTGATATTCGCCTTCACCGGCAAAACAATATTTGCATTTCAGATTGCAGTCATGCGTAATATTCAAACAAATAGCTTTAACGACAGGCTCACGCTTTTCAACTTCATCCAGCAGATTTTCATAAATATCCTCAGAAAAAAGAATATCTTCAGTTTCCAGTTTTTTCAGCTCTGATATCGCTTCCAAAATCTCCTCTTTTGGATAATCAAGCGTTTCCAAAATTTCTTCTTCGGATTTATTTTTATAATAATCCAAAATATCAAAAGTTATATCATCGACAATATGTATCGCACCGCTGTTTATATCTAAAACTATGTTATATCCGTTTAGTTTATATTTATGTATCATTTAAAAATCCTCTTTTTTATATTTCAATTAAATAAGACACCAAAACGATGTCTTCAGAACAAAGCCTTTTGGAGACTCTAATTCCAAACCTCCGCAAGTTTTTCAAAAAAAAGCTTGACCAAAAGCTTTATATAGAAACGGCGCAAATACGCCGTTTCTCATAAAAGCCCTATGCTTCCAGTAGACGGAAAAGCTTTAAAAATTTGATTAAATCTATAATAGATTATTTTTTTTCACAAGATTGATTTGCTACTGTACAAGAAGTTTTGCAAGCAGATTGACAAGAAGTTTGGCATTCTCCGCATCCGCCTGTTTTAATAGTTTTGTTAAGCAGCTTTGTGTTGATTGTTTTAATATGTTTCATTAAAATTATTCCTCCTAAAAAATATAGTGCATCGCATGATTATTATATCATGATAGAAAGCGAATGCAAATTATTTTTTAATATTTATCCCAATCACGCCGCCCAATCCGCCGCCGGCAACCGCCAAAATTAAAAGCATAATACTCGAGGTATCAAAAGAAAAATTATCATCAACAAAAAAACCGATAGCAACCAATATTACCGCATAAAGCAAGCCTGCCAATATCCCCCAAAGCCAGCCTTTGTTGCTCGCGCCGTGAGCGGCATCATATCCCGCCACTATAACCGAAACAATACATGTTATTGTGATTACTAACATTGAGCTGCCAAATGAGACTTTTGAATAACGAAGTAAAATCGAATACGCAATTAAAACAATGCATGTAATGGCATACGCTACTGCTACGCCGGTTACTAAAGATGTAATTTGTGATTTTTCATTCGTTATTTGTTTTACGTTTTGTTCCAGTTTCAAATTAACTCCCCCTAGCCTTTTTAATATTTTACTATCGGATTTGTTATTTTATGCTTATTTACCGACGAACGATTTGATTTTCATCTTAAAGAATAAATTATAAAAATAATTTCGTATTTTCTAAAAAGATTGTCATAATTTTCTACAAAGATTTTTTGTAGAAATTTCTGCAATCCAAAATTCTATTGTTAATAAATATAAAAAAATATTCACTAATAAATTTTTTTTATATATAAATAACAAAATTTCTATAAAGCATTGTAGTCTGTTTACATATTCTTTCTATCGCAACTACATCTTTCATGCGGTATAATTTATGTATAATATAATTTCCTTTTATATTGTGTTCGAAAATACAATGTGTTTTATGCCGACAGTTTTCTTTCTAAATTTTATTTTTATTTCATAATTAGATTTTATTTTTTAGAAATAAAACAGAAATTTTTACGCAAAAACTTAATCATAAAATATAAATATGTTTTCTTACATATGTTTTATAAAAAGATTGGGGGTGTAATTGTTGAAAGACTTTCTTTATTTAAAAGCTACAAGCGTTGAAGAAACCGTAAAGCTGCTTCTTGATTATAATGGAAAAGCGAAAATCTTCAACGGAGGCACCGATATGATTGTCCGTATGACAGAAAATATCGAGAATCCGGAAGCATTAATTGATATTAAAGGAATTGAAAATCTTGACAAAATTACTTTTGACCAAACTAAAGGCTTATCTATCGGCGCATGTGTTACGATGAACGAACTTTCCGCCAATAGCGATATTCTCGAAAGATATAGAATTATCGCCGAAAGCGCACACACTGTTGGTTCTCACCAAGTACGAAACAGGGCGACAATGGCCGGAAATATCACAAATGCTTCACCTCTTGCCGACACCGCTACAGCACTTTTGGTTTTGGATGCTGTGATAAAAGCAACCGGAAATGGAGCTAAAAAAGAAATCTCAATTCACGATTTTTTCAAAGGGGTTAAAAAAACTTGCCTCGAAGAAAGCGATGTTGTTACCGAAATTTTAGTTCCTGCATTTAATAATCCTGTTACCGGAATTTATCAAAAACACGCCCGACGTGACGAAGTTGACCTTGCTACTGTCTGTTCGTCTGTAGTTAAAGTGGATGGAGAAATAAGAATCGCTTTTGGTTCTGTTGCTCCTACCCCGGTTAGATTATTCAAAACCGAGGAATTTCTTAAAGGCAAAGATTTAAATCAAGAAACAATCGAAGAAGCTTGCAATTTAGCTCTTTCCGAAGTTTCGCCAATCGGCGATATACGTGCTTCTAAAGAATATAGGGAAGACCTAATAAAAATTTCGGTTAAGCGTGGTCTTGAGTATTTTAAATAGTATAAAAATTCGGTTCTTAAAACAGAATCAGTAATCTCTGTTATACGGAATGAGGCGGAGTGGTTAAAATGAATTATGATATAAGCTTTATATTAAATAATGAAAAAGTTAATACGCAAGTTCCGGCTAATATGACACTTTTGAACATGCTCAGAGAAATCTTTGACTTGACCGGCGCAAAAGAAGGCTGTGCCGGCGGCGAATGCGGTTCATGTACTGTCATTATGAACAAAAAAGCCGTGAACGGTTGTTTGGTTTTGGCTATAGAGGCGGATGGTGCGGAAATTCTGACTGTCGAAGGATTGGCGGAATTTGGCGCTGTAGACGAATTGCAGGCATCTTTTATTGATAATGCCGCTCTGCAATGCGGTTATTGTACGCCCGGTATGATTATGTCTGCCAAAGCCCTTTTGATGGAAAATAAAACTCCAAACGAAAAAGATGTTATCAACGCAATCAGCGGTAATCTATGCAGATGTACCGGTTATAAAAAAATAATAGAAGCTATAATGCAAATCTCAAGAAAAAACGCTATGGAGGGAGGTGCACAATATGAATAGTACAAAATTTGTAGGAAGCTCAATAAACAGGGTTGATGGGATTCAAAAAGTAACCGGTTCAATGAAATTCGTTGATGATATAAAAATGCATGGCATGCTTCACGCCGCTGTTAAGCGTAGCCCCCATCCGCACGCTAACATAATAAATGTAGATATTTCCAAAGCCGAAAAGCTTGAAGGAGTTAAGGCGATTGTAACGGGAAAAGACGTTCCGAACAGAGTTGGTTTGTATCTAGAGGATAAAAACTTCATTGCCGTGGATAAAGTCAGATACCGCGGAGATGCGGTTGCCGCTGTAGCCGCAGAAACTTTGGAAATAGCAAAGCAGGCAATCGAGCTAATCGAAGTCGAATATGAAATTTTGCCGGCTGTTACAAACGCAAAAGACGGACTTAAAGAAGATGCTCCGCTTTTACACCCTGAATTGGGCTCTTATAAATGGGTTCCGATTTTTACGCCTAAACCTGGTTCAAATATGAGCCATAACCAAAAAATTAGAAAAGGCGATATCGAAAAAGGTTTTGCCGAAGCGGATTTCGTTGTTGAGAATGAGTTTTTTATTCCGCATATTCAGCATAGCCCTATCGAAAACCATAGCGCGATTGCGAAAGCGGATTTTGACGGAAGCATCAGTGTTTGGGCATCATGCCAATCTCCTTTTGCTGTAAGAAAAGCTCTTTCGGTAGCTTTTGACATTCCTCTCAATAAATTGCGTGTTTTATCTCCTTCTGTCGGCGGCGGTTTTGGAGGAAAAGCCGGCACAACTTTAGAAGGAATTGTAATTCCATTATCTAAAAAAACTAAAGGTCGTCCTGTAAAACTTACTTATACCAGAGAAGACGAGTTTATAAACTCTTTTGTAAGACAAGGGCTTCATGCAAAAATTAAATCCGGTGTTAGAAAAGACGGAAAAATTATCGCGGTAAAAAATGAATTTATTTGGGACGGCGGAGCGTACACAGAATACGGCGTTAATATCGTAAAAGCTGGCGGAAATGCTTCAACAGGGCCTTATGATATTGACAATGTCTGGACCGATTCTATGTGCGTTTATACAAACCATCCTTCGGGCGGACCGTACAGAGGATTCGGAATGTCCGAAATCCATTTTGCGATCGAACAAAATATGGATATGCTGGCAGATAAATTAGGGATATCCCCATTGGAAATTCGACGCATAAATGGTTTACGAAAAGGCGGAAGAAATGCGGCCGGTCAGGTTCTTGATGTATGCGGTTTGCAGGATTGCATCGAAAATATAGCCTCCAAAATGAATTTTGACGAGAAGCGCGTTTCCGATGATCCAAAAATCGTCTATGGCAAAGGAATGGCTTGCGCTTTCAAAGCTCCTTCTATGCCGAATGATGTTGCATCTTCCGCAATCATAAAAATCAATGAAGACGGAACTGCACATTTACTTGTAAGCTCGCAAGATATCGGTCAAGGCTCTGACACTGCAATGACACAAATAGCTTCTGAGGTTATGACTATACCGCCAGAAAAGATAAAAATTAAAACCGGAGATACAGACCACTTGCCTTATGAATGGCAAACAGTTGCGAGCCGTATAACATATTGCACAGGCAACGCTGTTATTAAAGCTTGTGAAGATGCAAAAGAACAGCTTTTGGATTTGGCTCAGATAAAATTATCCACACCAAAACGCGAACTTGAGCTTAGAGACGAACATATTGTATCAAAACTATATCCAGACATAAAAGTACCGATAAAAGAGCTTGCACTTGGTTTATCAATGCCGGACGGTTCCGGAATCCACGGGCCGATAATCGGAAGAGGCTCTTTTGTTCCTCCGAATGTCAGAAATACCGACAAAGCCACAGGACAAGGCGAAAAACCGGTAGCATTTTGGACATACGGCTGTCAAGGCGTAGAAATAGCCATTGATACCGAAACAGGCAAAGTTAAAGTACTAAAAGTGGCCTCCTGTTTTGATGTCGGCAAAGTTATCAATCCGAAGTTATGCGAAGCCCAAATTGAAGGCGGTATTATGCAAGGTCTCGGCTCCGGAATCATGGAAGAATTAGTAATAGAAAATGGAATTGTAAAGAATCCTTCTTTTGTGGATTATAAAATCCCAACAGCGGGAGATATGCCAGAAATGTTTGTTGATTTTGTTGAACTACCTGAAAAAGACGGTCCTTTCGGTGCCAGAGGTGTTGCAGAGCCATGTATGGTTCCTACTGCTCCGGCTATAGCAAACGCAGTTTGTGATGCTTTGGGAATCCGCATTTTGTCTATGCCGATAACTGCTGAGAAAATTAAAAAAGCCTTAAAAGAAAAAAACAAGAACTTATGATTTCGTTATAATCAAATAAATTTATTTAATCCCTTTATGTAATATTTAGTGTATATACACTGCAATAAATAGAATTTATTATTATTCGATTTGCGGAATTTTGGAGGTTCTTGTTAAAAAAATATCAGTGCTTAAATATTTGCTGTGCTGTAAAATCTGCCGATTATGCGTCACAAAATTGCTCTGAAAATCTTGCGGCGCAAAATTGGCAATATTGAAATTTATACTGCATCAGTAAAACAGGCTATATTGTAATTTATAGGAAATCTCCAAATTTATTCCGTAATTTGATTTTACAATTATTTTAAGGAGATGAAAAAGAATGGAAAAAAAGATGGCTAGCACTGAACAATTGACTATAAGAAGAGGAGATCCGTTGCCTGTTCAAAAAATGATTATTTTGGGTGTCCAACACACATTTACAATGTTTGGCGCAACAGTTCTCGTTCCGCTTTTAACAGGTATGAATGTCTCGGTTGCACTTTTTATGGCGGGCATTGGCACTCTGCTCTTTCACTTTATTACAGGTTTCAAAATGCCGGTATTTTTAGGTTCCTCTTTCGCTTTTATTGCTCCTGTTATCGCTGTTTCAGAAGCTTATGGTATGGCATATGCCCAAGGCGGCATTGTCGTTGCCGGACTGATATATATGCTACTTTCTGTACTGGTGTATTTTTTCGGGGCGCAAAGAATTATTTCTTTCTTCCCACCGATAGTCACAGGCCCTATTATCATGGTTATCGGTCTGAAACTTGCTCCGACGGCAATTTCGAGTGCGTCTGAAAACTGGCTGCTTGCGATTGTAAGCTTTACGGTTGTTGCCGGTGTTAGTATTTTTGCTAAAGGATTTCTTAAGCTCTTACCGGTTCTTTGCGGTCTCGTTGTAGGTTATTTATTCGCTCTTGTTACAGGAAATGTTGACTTTGCACCGCTCGCTTCTACCGATAAAATAGTCGCTTTTCCGGCTTTTCAAATGGCTAAGTTTTCTTTACAAACCGTTATGATAGTTGCTCCTGTTGCTATCGCTACAATGGTTGAACATATCGGCGACGTTCTTGCAATCGGCGCTACGGTTGAAGAAGATTATATTACTGACCCGGGTCTTCACAGAACTCTCTTGGGCGATGGACTTGCAACTTCTTTATCCGCAATGTTCGGCGGCCCGGCAAACACTACTTATTCTGAAAACACAGGTGTTTTGGCTCTTACCAGAGTTTTCTCCCCTGTTATTATGAGAGTAGCTGCATGTTTTGCGATTTTATTGAGCTTAGTTCCAAAACTCGGCGCTTTAATCCAAACTATTCCTAACGCTGTTATCGGCGGTATTTCAATAATTCTTTTCGGTATGATTGCATCTATCGGCGGTAGAACTCTTGTTGAAAATAAAGTTGATTTTACAAAATCAAGGAATCTTATTATCTCCGCGGTTATTTTAGTATTCGGTCTTGGCGGCGCTACACTTCCTATCAAACTCGGCTCGCTTGAATTTGAAATAGCAGGAATGGCTCTTGCGGCTATCGTTGGAATTATATTAAACAAAGTTTTCCCTGAATAAAATTTATGAGATTTTTGATGAATTTTGTTATATAATAGAAATTCTGAAGTAATATTTGATATTCTGTCTTTCAGTAAACGGACTTTGAAAAGAATCAATTATTTCTTATATTCCATATGAAATTTTTGCTGCTCGTTAAGAGTTCGTTTACTCTCTGACTAATTTTTCATATATATAGGTCGCATTAATGATTTATAATACAAAATCATTAATGCTTGCCTAAACAGCGGAAAATGTTTGCTGATAAACAATTAAAAAGATGGAATGTTTATCAGCAAACATATAGCTAAAAAATCAATTTTCTTAATTACAATAGATGTTCGGCAATACTTGGGGGTATTTTATGAATAGTGAATTAGTAGGCATAACTTTAAAAAAAATGATGGACATGGATATTCTTAAAAATTCAAAAGTAATTGCCGGTGAAAGCGGTATTGAAAGTATTGTTACACGCATAAACGTTATGGAAGTTCCGGATATTTTAGATTGGGTCACACCCGGAGAGTTTTTGCTCACTACTGCTTATGCTATAAAAGACAATCTCAATATTTTATTAGATTTAATTCCAAGCCTGCAAGAAAAAAAAGTTGTAGGTATTGGTTTGAAAACACGGCGTTATGTTGAAAAATTGCCCGACTCTGTCATTGAGCTGGCCAATTCACTTTCTTTCCCGATTATTGAGATACCGATTAATCTTGGATACACCGATATTATTGTTTCTGTTCTGACCGAAATCACAAAAGAACAGTCTAAAGCTTTTTATGAAATAAGAAGGATACATGAGCGTTTCCTTGAAAATATATTGAATGGAAGCGGAATCGAGTCTATAGTTAATGTTTTATCAGAGCTATGCGATAATTCTGTCGCTATTTGGGATATGACTTTTAACAATTTTATTTCTTCTTTCAAAAGTGAAAATGCTTCGGAATTGGAATCCATTATAAAATTGGATGAAGAAAGTTACAAAATTAATTATTGTAATTATCATAAAGTAACTCTCAGAAAAAAAGATATTTTAAACGGTGTTGAAGTAATTCGTTTAATGATTCCCGTTTGTATCGACAATAAGCAAGTCGGATGTTTGTTTGTTTGGGAAGACAATCGAAAAATTTCGGTTCTGGACAATCAAATAATAACAAGCGCTATTCCGTTTATCGCTTTGGAATTTACTAAAAAAATGTCTGTTTACGAAATCGAATCCCGACATAAATTAGAGTTTTTTGATGATTTGATTTCTGATGACCCGATTAGAAATTCAATGGCTCTTGAAAGGTCGATTTATTATAATTTTAATAAAGATTTAGGTTATCTGGTTATTGTTATAAAAGCGGAAGATATTTTACTGCCAAAGAATACCGAAAAAGATTCCGACCATTTATTTCAATTTTACCGCTCGTTTATGCAAAATATTGAGCTGCTTGCCAGAAAATATAATAATCAAATTTTTTATATAAATAAATCTAACCAAATTCTGATTTTATATAGCCTTGCGCCGGACACAACCCAAATTGAGGCAAAAAAATCCGCTGTTGAATTTTGTTATGATTTTCTGAGTACATTTGATTCAAAATCAAAAAAAATAAATTGTAATATAGGCATCGGAAGATTTTATAAATCTGTTTCCAATCTTTCAAAATCTTATAATGAAGCGTTCAGTGCCGCAACAATCGATTTGCGGAATAGCAAAAATGTAATGCATTATGATGATTTGGGAGTTTATAGGATTTTACAATCTGCAGACTTTGAAGAACAAAAAAAATTCTATACTGAATTTTTAGGCGATTTAATCAAATATGATGACGAAAAAAAGCTTGATATTCTTAAAACTTTGGATATGTATTTTCAATGCAGCGGAAATTTGAAAAAAATTTCGGAAGCAATGTTCACGCATTATAATACTATTTTGTACAGGGTTCAGCGTATAGAAGAAATTACGGGACTTAACCTCAGAAATTACGATGATATTTTGAATTTGCAGATGGCTCTAAAAATATATCTGCTTATCTCATAATATGGATATAGATTTTTCGAAAGCCAAAAAAATTTGCCGCCGAACGAAAGAAATCTTAGAAAAAAATATTCTGATACCGGCGAATCTTCATTCATCGTTCAAGCATGTTTGTAATTTGATTACGGATAACGGCGATTTTATTCCTCTTATATCCAAGGATGTTCCGATGCAGGTAATGTCTATAAAGCTTGATATTTCAGAATTTCAGAATTTTGAAAACACAAGATTTGAATTATTTTTATCGGATTTTGAAAGCACTGAGATTTGGAATCCCGAACCGCATTTCTTAAAAAATATAATTTCTGAGACCGAAATAATTTCGCGTTTGGAAAAAATCAAATATATTATTTTAAAATATGGAAAATTAGAAGGCTTAGGGTCATTGGTCACTGAGCTTTACAGCGAAAATCACAATTCAAATATTTATTGCGATTTCGCGAAGCCAAGGATAATTAAACTCTTAGATGCAGTTAAAAATAACGATACCGGCAATATCAGCAGATATGCTAAAAAAATTATCGGTTTCGGAATTGGGCTGACACCCTCGGCAGACGATTTTCTTGCCGGATTTATGCTTTCGGCAATATATTTGAAAGGTATGCAAAATAAAGATTTATCAAAAATTAAAAATATAAATAAAAATATAGTTAGTGATATGAACACAACAAAAGTTTCTTCGGAAATGCTTAAATTTGCGGCAATCGGTGAATCTTCCGAAAATGTAAGGGATTTTTTCTTATCATTCTTTGGCGGAACTGAAGACGCTTTGTTTATTTCAGCGAAATCTGTTTTAGAAAACGGCTCGACCTCGGGGACAGACTGTCTGGCCGGAATTTATACGGGCATCAGAAGTTTTATAGATTTCTAAAGTCCTACAAAAATCGAAAGAAGGTAATATAAAAAATGGCAATAGAAATATTGATAAAAAAAGGCGCTTATTATGACTCCGTAACGCTCATGATAGTCAGCAAAGATTTGAAAAAAATTGACGGTGTTCAAGAAGTAATCGTTGGTATGGGTACAGATTTAAATAAAGAGCTTGCAACTAATTTAGGGCTTTTTACCGACGAACTTTCTACCGCTACTTCAAACGATTTCTTTATTGCATTAAAATCCGAAAACGGCGAACTTATGCAGCAAGTATCCGATGCGGTTGATGCTTTTCTTGCAAAAAAAGCAGAGGCATCCGACGGCGAATATGTTGCCCCGACTTTTGATGCGGCATTGAAAAATTCACCGGATTCAAATCTTGTTGTGATTTCCATTCCCGGAAAATATGCTTACGCAGAAGCCAAAAAGGCAATCGACAAGGGACTCCATGTTATGCTTTTCAGCGACAATGTGAGCATTGAAGAAGAGAAAAAATTAAAAGAAGAAGCTGCCGAAAAAGGACTTTTAGTTATGGGTCCGGACTGCGGCACAGCTATAATAAATAACACTCCTTTGGCGTTTGCCAATGTTATAAATAAAGGAAATATCGGTATTGTCGGAGCTTCCGGTACAGGTACTCAGGAAGTCAGCGTTTTGATTCACAAATTCGGCGGCGGCGTTTCTCAAGTAATCGGCACCGGCGGCAGGGATTTGAAAAAAGAAATCGGCGGCATAATGATGAAATTAGGAATCAAAGCTTTAGCCGAAGACCCCGAAACAAAAGTTATTGTATTGATTTCAAAACCACCATCACCAGAAATCGCAGCAGAAGTTTTGGAACTTGCCAAACAAAGCGGAAAGCCTGTTGTAGTTGATTTTATCGGCGGAGACCCGGAAATGGTTAAAAAATACGGATTCTGTGTCGGAAATACTTTGGAAGACACAGCGAAAAAAGCCGTTGCTCTCTCTAAAAATGAAGAAATTACAGACTTTAGCGGTTTCAGTGCAGAAAAATCCGAAATCGATGCTATCGTAAATGCCGCAGTTGCAAAACTTTCTAAAAATCAAAAATATCTGCGCGGACTTTATACCGGCGGAACTTTGTGCGACGAAGCCATGAAAATGATGAACTCTCTCGGCAGAAAAATATATTCCAATATTCCGCTTCAAGAAGAATATATGCTGAAAGATATGAATAAAAGCGTTGAAGATACATGTATTGACCTCGGCGACGATGTTTTCACTGTCGGCAGAGCGCACCCGATGATTGACCCGACTTGCCGAATCGAAAGACTTTCAAAAGAATTGGAAGACGAAGAAATTGCCGTTGTTCTTATGGATTTTGTAATCGGTTATGGCTCGAACGCCGATCCGGCCGGAGAAATGCTTCCTGTAATCAAACAAGGAAAGAATGTTATTTTTGTCGGATATGTTTGCGGAACAGAGCTTGATCCTCAAAACAAAGCTGAGCAAGAGCAAAAGCTGAAAGATGCCGGAGTTATAACAATGCCTTCCAACGCACAAGCCGTTCGTCTTGTTGCCGAAATACTCAGCAAAATTAATTAAGGAGTCGTATTTATGGTGAATAAATTATTCAAATCAAAATTATCTGTTATAAATATTGGTCTTGAATCTTTTTCGAAAGAGTTAAAAGAGCAAAAAGTTCCAACTGTACATGTAAACTGGCGTCCACCTGCAGGAGGCAATCAAAAAATGTCCTCTTTGCTTTCGAGGCTTAAAAAATAAATATTGTTAATTTGGAGGGTAAACATGATTCAAGATAAAATTGCACAGGCAAACAAAGATGCCTTGGAAAAAATCCAAACTTCAAAGCCAATGCTTGTTGGCGTTGGAATAGCCGGAGAACTTTTGGAAGGTATGACTAAAAAAACCGTATTGCATTCCGGTCCGCCTATTACTTGGGATAAAATGAGCGGTCCATTAAAAGGCGCTGTTATCGGCGGTTTGATGTATGAAGGGCTTGCTGCCAATGAAGATGAAGCTGTAAAATTAGCGGAATCCGGCGAAATCACTTTCGAGCCTTGCCATCACAAAAACGCTGTTGGTCCTATGGCCGGCGTAACAACTGCTTCAATGCCAATGTTTATTATAAAAAATGAGACTTATGGAAATACTTCCTATTGTACATTCAATGAAGGTCTCGGCAAAGTTTTGCGTTACGGCGCATACGGTCAAGAGGTTATAGATAGACTCAAATGGCTCGAAAATACGCTCTACCCTGTTATGAAAGCAACTCTCGAGCTAGTTGGCCCGATTGATTTAAAAGCAATGATTTCTCAAGTCGTTATGATGGGTGATGAAGGCCACAATAGAAACAAAGCCGGTACTTCTTTATTCATTAGAGAGATTGCTCCGTATTTGGTTCAAACTGATTTTTCAAATAAAGATAAAGCTGATTGTCTTGCGTTTATACATAGCAACGACCACTTTTTCCTTAATTTAACAATGCCGGCTTGCAAATGCGCTTTGGAATCCGCAAAAGGCATTGACTGTTCAAGTATTGTATATACTATGGCAAGAAACGGAACCGAATTTGGAATCCGTGTTTCGGGTATGCCGGGCAGATGGTTTACTGCGCCTGCTGAAATTATAGACGGTTTGTATTTTCCGGGATTTTCTGCGGAAGACGCTAATCCGGATATCGGAGATTCCGCTATTACTGAAACATCCGGTATCGGTGCGTTCGCTATGGCCGGAGCGCCTGCTATAGTTCAATTTGTCGGCGGAACACCTGCTGATGCGATTAATTATTCAAAATTAATGTATGAAATAACAGAAGGCGAAAGCGCAACTTACAAAATCCCTGCTTTGAATTTCAAAGGCACTGCAACAGGTATCGATATCCAAAAAGTTGTTGAAACCGGAATCCTTCCTGTTATAAATACAGGTATCGCAAGCAAAGTAGCCGGTGTCGGTCAAGTTGGTGCCGGAGTTGTAAGACCGCCTATGAAATGCTTTGAAGATGCTTTGGAAGCATTTGTCGAAGACCTTGATCAAAAAGGTTTATTAGAGGAATAATTAACGCCTAATTAGGCTAAAAATTGGAGGATATTATAATGGAATTTTTCGAAAATGTACAAATTTATGACCTTACTCAAAATCTTAGTGTTTTAACACCGCCTTGGCCAACTTATGAGCCGTTATCTACAAAATTTTTCAAACGTCTTTCTCCTAACGGAGCTAATGGACAAATAATTACTACTTCTAATCATATCGGAACTCACTTGGACGGACCGATGCATTTTGATACAGCCGGACGCGATATCGCTTCCCTTCCTTTGGATAAACTCGTTGCACCGGGCGTTATCGTTGACTTATCCGATATTTCGGAAGACTTCAGTATTTATACAGCTAAAGATATTACCGACAGAGTTGAAGTTAAAAAAGGTGATATCCTGATTATTAATACAGGTTATCATAAATATGGTTGGGATCAGCCGGAAGCCGACGAAAGAAGATATATGCTCAGACATCCGGGCCCTGATATGGCTTTTGTTGACTGGGTTAAAGAAATGGAAATCAGATGGATCGGCGTTGACTGCGGTTCTGCCGACCACCCAATGAACACTAAAATCCGTGAGTGGGAACCGGGCGAAGCTAAAGCTTGCGACGAATATATGAAGAAAAAATACGGTAAAGCTCTTGATGAAATTTATACTTGGCCTCAAACTTACCAAGCAATGCATATTCATGTTTTCAAAAAACCTCACGAAATTATCCATGCTGAAAACATTGGCGGAGATATCGATAAATTGCTCAACCAACGTTGCGTGATCGGATGTTTCCCTTGGAAATTTGTTGGCGGCGAATCTTGCATCAGCCGTATTGTAGCTTTTGTTGAAAAGAAATAGGGGAATAATATGAAAGAGCATATTGCCGCTTGTGTTCAAATTGCGGTAGAACCCAATCAAATAAATAAAAATATTGATAAATGCTGTGAATGGCTGAAAAAAGCCGTTAAAGAGCACGAAGCAGAATTGGTTGTTTTTCCGGAATCAATAACCACAGGATTTACGCCAAATATGCCTAATGAGGAGTTTTATGAGCTTTTGTCGCCGATACCGGGCGACTCTACAAAAAAACTTCAGGCACTCTGCAAAGAGCTTAAAGTTCATACAGTTTTCGGACTTTATGAGCGTGGCAACGAAAAAAACTGCATCCTCAATTCATCTATTTTGATAGATGATTCGGGCGAAATAAGAGGAAATTACCGAAAAACACATCCTTTCCCAACGGAAAGACTGAGCGGCGGCGGCTGGACTACTCCCGGCAACGAAACCGTAGTAGTTGACACAAAGCTCGGAAAAATTGGAATGATTATTTGTTATGACGGCGATTTTCCTGAATTGAGCAGAGTTTTAGCCCTAAAAGGCGCAGAAATTATTACTCGTCCTTCGGCCTTGCTCCGTTCTTTCGAAATTTGGGAAATGGTTAATAAAGCGAGAGCTTATGATAATCACGTATATTTCCTTGCCACAAACTCGGTTGGCGCTGATGCCGGAAATAATTTTTATTTCGGCCACAGTATGATAATCAGCCCGATTGCTCAAACCTTGGCGCTTGCCAGAGGACAAGAAGAAATTATTTCGGCGAAGCTTGATCCTGACCCGATAAAATATATTTCTTACGGCTCTAAAGCCCCAATGATGTTTGACCATCTCGAAGATAGAAACGTTGACGTATATAAAGAGATTCTGCAAGAAGGAAAATCTTCTTTCGAGCCGTCAAAACGTATATCCTATAGATAAAAAAATAAAGCTTGATATTCTCGGAAAATTCCGATATATCAAGCTTTTTTAACTAATCATTTTGATATGTTATATTCTTAATTAAAAAACGTTATTATATCAATACTATTTTCGATATTTTTTTAATAGTGAAGATAAATCAATAAATCCGGATAATTCAAGCAGAGGTATCAAACCACTGAGGAATGTTAAAAAAAGTATAATATAGTTAGCTGTAGACACGTCAGTTGGAGGAAAAAGCCTTATCAATACGATGGAAATAATTATTGATATTAAAACAACTATCAATTTATCTCGATTAAGTTTCTGTGTATATTTTTCAAAAGTATATTTAAAAACTTCTTCATCTAATAACTTTACCACTTCAAAATCAGATTTTTGCAGTTCGTGATATAATGAATTTACTTTAGATATATTTTTCATATCAAAAATAAAAATATTCTCCATGCCAGATGATACCAGTTTTATAAATAAATCTAGGCTAACTCTTTTAGGCAAACTTGACAAGTCAAATAAAGGCATTGGAAATGTTTTCATTTTTTTTATGTATTGTTTAATAAGCAAAATATCCCATGACAATACCTTTTTATTATTGGTAAATACTTGGTAGATTTTTTCATATAAGTCTGGGTTCAAAGCTTTTCTTCGAATAATTTCATCATTCATATTTTTATTAACGTATAAACTTACATCTGTATCTTGAATACTTTCAGAATTAGTTATTTTTACAAAATATAAATTTGTTACACTTAAATATGTTATTGCATGAGAAATAATATTTAAATACAAGTTAATGCTACTAAGTTTATTATTTGCAACAAATATGTAAAGTTCGTTATCCATTTCTCATTACCTCACAATAATCAATTATAACTGCTCCTCCACTTGCTTTTGCTATTTTAAGTGCCAAAAAAGAATCTAGCATCGTATCTCCAATGCCAACAGATAGCTTGTTTGATGTCTTCCGTTCAAAATATTCACTAACTTCATTACAAAAAGACAAATTGAAATCACCACAAAATAGTATATTATCTCCTCCAGAAAAAATTATATTACATCCACTGTCTACAATGTTTTGCGAAATACTGTTTATTGCCTCATTTACTAATTTACTAAAATGCGAAAGGCAAATTGAATCTTGATTGATAATTAGTTTTTCTAATGATGCACCAATCTGATCTCCGTCAATACTACAAAATCTCATCAAAGTAATACTCCTTTTTTATAATATAATCTTAATGTATATATCCTGATTTTATAGATACTGTATTCAAGTTATCTTCTGATTTAATATAAGCCACTACTTTTAATCGTATTTCGCAACTAAGTTTTGTGCCCATTTTTTGCGGTTTACCCTTATCATACAAGGAATCAATTTAAAAAGCTCCTCACAATTCGCCATAATATAAACAATATGAATCGGCAAATGTAATATATGCGCTCCCAAATATGCAAGCGGCACGCCGACAAGCCAAACGCCCATCATATCAATCAAAAGGCAAAAAACCGTGTCTCCGCCGTTTCTCAAAATACCCACTATCGAAGTGAAATTATACGTTTTTATAACAATCAGAACACTTAGGATATAAATTATATAGCGTGAATACATTTTTGTTGTTTCCGATAAATCGGTATAAAACGATAAGACAAGCGGTGTTGAAAAAAACATTAAAACTCCCATGCAGATTGAAAAAAACACCGCTAGATTTTTGGATTTTTTCGAATATTCGATAGCTGAATCAGCGTCGCCTGAGCCAAGTGAATTTGCTATCAAAATTCCGGTTGCCGAGCCGATGCCCGTGCCTAAAACGACAAAAATCTGCGCAACCGGCGCGGTTATAACAGTTGCCGAAAAAGCTTCTTTTCCTAATTCACCGTAGGATTCCTTATAAAGCGTAACACCCATAGACCAAACGACTTCATTTAAGATTACGGGCGTTACAACTTTTATATAATCCTTTAAAAAAACCATATCCTTAACAAAATAATTTCTGAGCTTAGTGTATGTCGGCAGTCTGAGTTTTTTCATAATCACGATTTGAGCAATCACTTCTATAATTCTTGCCAGCAAAGTTGCTTTTGCTGCTCCGGCGGCTCCCTGCCGCAAAACAAATATAAATACATAATTTAGCGTTACATTTGAAAAAAGCGCGACAATTGATGTCATCATCGGTATGGTTGTATATCCGGTGCATCTGTTAGCCGAATTTATCGTCATGATTATCGCATTAAGAAAAAAAGTAAATGAAACGATTTTTAAATAATCGACTCCGATTCTAATAACATTTTCATCATTAATATAAAATCTGATAATCGAATCCGTAAAAAACTGGCTCGGAACAAAGAAAAGTATTGCGGCTATCATCGAAAATATCAGAGCATACCCCATTGTTTTATGTAAAGATTTTAAATCCGATTTTCCCCAAAACTGCCCGAAATATATCGATGAGCCGCTGATTATTCCAAAAGCCATTAAATTAAATAAAAACAAAATCTCGTTACCTGTTCCGACCGCACTGACTGCACTGTCTCCCGCTTTTCCAATCATCAATATATCTACAAAATTTACTGCCGAATTTAATAGTTCCTGACCGACAATCGGCGCACCCAGAATAATTGTCTGTTTATAAATACGCATGCTCTTTTTGTCAATAATCATATTTGTCTCCGTTTCTCATGAATCTTTATTTTTATTTTCGTCCATTAGCTTTAAAATCGAGTTTGTTATTTTTTCATAATGCATATGAAAAAACCAAATGATACAAATAATTTTGAAAATTACGTTTATATAGTTTTCAATAAAAATTAAAATATATAAAATAACAATATTGTCGGGTAAATAGAAAAATAAATAATAACGCAGCATCGTAACAATAAATTGACATAAATGCGCAAAAACGATTATCGAAAACGTCCGGAAAAAGTTTCCCTGTACAATAACCTTTGACCCCATGAGCGCATGTAAACCCCAAGATTTTGAAACCGTAGCGTAGCTTACCGCATAATAATAATTTACCGCAAAATAAATCACAGCAGGAACTGCAAGCAAAGGGTGAACACTAACCAGCCCAAATCCGCAATAAATAAAAACCACGTACAGAAAATAAGTAATAATATATTTTGGTGATTTCGCTATAGAATTGTTATACAATAAATCTTTGTTAGATGGATCTGTTTCAAACAGCGCAAATGATGTTAGCAGTGTTAGAGCGGCAATCAAAATCGTATTAAATGCACCATGAATCATTACGTATGTAAGAAAATATGAAAGTATCAATTCTGTCTCATATGGGTTTTGGTTGAAAATCTCAATTGCGTCTTTTATATTCGGCATGATATTCGAAAGCACAAAAACCGGCGTTGTCGTAATTAACACAAATACCGTAATTTCTTTATAATACTTTTTAAATATATCAACAGCCAATTTAAACATCTCCAGCGGATTTTTACTTTGAATCATAAATACCACCTTTTCGCCTTTACAATTATTGTAAAATCATCTACAAACTTTTAAAGACTCACGTTATATTCTACAACATATACGATAAAAATAGTATAGTTATTTATTATTTTCTTATAATGCTATTTCCATTTTGATTTATAGAGAAAAATAGTATAAAAAAGCTTTTTAACGCAATTGGATATATTTCATTTTTATACAAAAAACCTGCAAAGAAAAAATTACAATAAACGAAAAAAAATAAGAGAATATACATATTCTCTCAATTTATAAAATTGAAAAGTTATTATTAGATGTTAAAATAAAATAGACTCCACTTTTACATCTTTATAGACATGATCAATTTCTTTTTTATCCGGAATATCGTCTGAGGCTGCACAGGCTGCCCCAGAAGCGCAGGCATAACGAGCGCAGTTTAAAAGAGTTTCACCTTTTAAAAAGCTAATTAAAAATCCGGCAACTACTGCATCGCCTATTCCGATAGGATTTATTTTTTCCAAAACAGGAGGAGTAACTTTATAATATCCTGTTTTATAAACAAGAAGCAAACCCTCAGCGCCCATTGTTATGCAGAAATATTCCGTATCGACATCTTCCAATAAATTTCTGGCTTCATAAGCGATTTCTTCAATATCGCTCAGCTGTTTGTCGACAAGCTCACAAAAATCTTTGAGCCGCGTTTTTACTAACCAAGGCTCGGCCTTCAGAGCTTCTTTCAAAAGTTCTCCGCGAGCATCCACAGCCACTTTTTTGCCATATTCGATTGATCTGATAAATTTTATAAAGTCTTTATATACTGTTGGTTTAACGTTTTTTTGCACTGAGCCGGTCAAGACAAATATATCTGTACCATCAAAATGGTCTTCGATTTTTTCCTTTAGTTCTTCAATATCAACAGAATTAATAAAAGGTCCCGGCTCTTTTATATCCGTAAAAGTTTCATTATTTTTATCAATTATTCTTATGTTTGTTCTGGTATCTCCGTTTACCCAAACAAAATCATGGTCTAATTGCATAGAATCCAAAATTGTCAGGAGTTGCTTTCCGGTATTACCGCTAATAATGCCCAAAAGATTCGTCTTGCCGCCCAGCGCCGAGACAAATTTAGATACATTAATTCCCTGTCCGCCAACAGAAATTAAAACGTCATCTATTTGATTGATTTTGTCGATAAAAAAATTATCGATTAATAGAGTTTTTTCTATGGATGGGTTAAAGGTTACCGTAGTTATCATATAACCATTCCTTTTTCTTAAAATATAGAAATATTATAGCATAGAATCTTTTGTTTTGCAGTAAAAGAAATCAATTTATACTATTTTCATTTTGATAAGTAGAAAAAATTTTTCACAGCGGAGCGTTTCACGCATGCTTCAAGCGTGAAATGAAATATTTTTTTCTATCCTTAATAATGAAAATAGTATTACAAAATAAAAGTATTGTATTTGTTTTGCCCTAAGAATTAAATTCGTTAATATTTAATTTATTATTTATTTATATAATTTTAAAATTTGTTATATAATATTGGGAAGGATGAAATTAAATGAAAAAGAACACCATAATAACAATTGCTTCAGTATTAGTAATCGCTGCTTTTGCCGGCTTAATCGCCAAAAATGTTTTGGGTAAACCGAGGGCAACTTCTGTTAATACGGATATTTTGCAAAAAGGTGAACTAATCGACAGTATTTCTGTAAAAGGCGTAATTGAAAGCACCAATTCAAAAAATGTTTATACTACTCTTAATTATAAAATTAAGAATGTAAATTTTGAAGAAGGCGATACCGTAAAAGCGGGTGAAGTTCTGTGCGAATTGGATGTCGCAGATTTAGAACGCCAAATAAAACAAAGGCGCGCCGAAATCGAAGCTACACAAAATACAAATTCAAACCAGCTTTCCGCAAGCCAGCGTTCTTATCAAGATGCACTGAATATTTTAAATTCCGGAAATAATTCCGCCATAATTAATGCCGAAAACTCTGTTAAATCCGCCGAGATTTCTTTGAGCAACGCCCAAAAGAATTATGATGAAAAAATCTCCGAAATGAACAACAATACAAATTCGGCAATTATAAACGCACAAAATTCCTTAAAATCTGCCGAACTTGATTTGAATACAAAGAAAAAAGCTCTGGAAGATAATCAAATTTTATATAACGAAGGAATAATTTCTTACGAAACTTTCCATCAATCGGAAGTAGCTCTCGAAACTGCTCAAAATACCTACGATTCCGCCCTTTCCTCTTTGGACAACGCGCAAAACGCATTGCAAACTGAAATCGATAATTTAAAAAAATCCTTGGATTCGGCGAATGTGACATTTAATAATGCCGTAGATTCGGAAGAAGCCGCTCGCATCAGCGCAGATCAGGAAATTAAGAACCAACGTGACAAAGTAACAAGCGCCGAAGTTTCTTTAAATAATGATTCTCAATTGGTGTCTTTGCAAAATCTGGAAGACCAATTAAAGGATGCTCAAGTAAAAGCGCCGATTGACGGCACAATAACAGCGGTTTACGCTAAAGAAGGCGCAAGCTCAAACGGTTTGTTATTCGTTATCGAAGACACTAATGATTTAAAAATAACCTCTAAAATAAAAGAATATGATGCCGGTCGAATCGCTTTGGGACAAGAAGTTCTGATAAAAACCGATGTTACCGGCGACCAAGTTTTTAACGGAGTTATAGATAAAATCGCCCCTACTTCCATAAAATCAAACAATGGCGAAGTCATGCCTACAAACGATGTGGAATTTAAAACCGAAATTAAAGTTTTATCGAAAGA
Organism: Eubacteriales bacterium; assembly: GCA_031551135.1. Lineage (GTDB taxonomy): Bacteria > Bacillota > Clostridia > Lachnospirales > JAITVM01 > JAITVM01. The sequence continues at coordinate 24,856 of JAVBOA010000042.1, forward strand.
CCCTATTTTGAAAATCGGCATGAACACAAGACTTACGATAGTTATTGATAAATTAGAAAATGTTTTCCATCTGCCTTATGATTCCGTTATTGAGAAAGAAAACGGAGAATCGGTAATTTTTTCGGTAGAGCCTAATGCGAACGAGCCTGAAAAATTCAAAGCCGTGGAAATTCCGGTTACTACAGGTATGCTGACGGATTTTTATATTGAGATTTCTTCGGATGCTCTTTATGAAGATATGAAAATAATAAGCGACCCAACAGATATATACAACAATCAAGATGTATCTATAAATGATTCATCTATAGTAACGGCAGATGGAACCGAAGAAACCGACCTTGAAACAAGCGCACAATAAATAAACGGAGTGTTCTTATTTTCTGAGGGCACTCCGATAGTATAGCAATTATTAAGGAGTTATTAATGTGAAAACAGTTATTGAAATGGATAAAATAATTAAATCATTTTATATCGGTACTCCAAACGAACTTCAAATTTTAAATGAAATCAGCATGACGGTATATGAAGGCGAATTTATTTCTATTGTCGGACAATCCGGCTCCGGAAAATCTACTTTGATGAATATTATCGGAGCTTTGGATCGTCCAACTTCGGGAACATATATTTTAGGCGGCCAAAATATCAACAAACAATCCGACAGCCAGCTTTCCGATATTCGTAATAAAAAAATCGGCTTCGTTTTTCAAACTTTTAATTTAATACCACGCTCGACTGCCTTGCAAAATGTTGCTTTGCCGATGCTTTACGCCGGTATTCCGGCTCCGAAACGCATTGCACGCTCAAAAGAACTTTTGGAACTTGTAGACATGGGCGACAGGACAGGACATTTGCCGAATGAGCTTTCGGGCGGTCAAAAACAAAGGGTTGCAATTGCCAGAGCTATGGCAAATAATCCGGATATAATTTTGGCCGACGAGCCTACCGGCGCACTTGATTCACGTACAGGCAGATTAGTTATGGATATTTTTCATAAGTTACATAGGCAGGAAGGCAAGACAATTATTTTAATTACTCATAATGATGAGCTTGCTGAGGAAACCGAACGTATACTTACAATTAGAGACGGACAAATTATCAGCGAAAAATCTAACAAAAACGTAATTGGAGTGAACTAAATGTTTTTATTCGAAAACATAAATCTTGCAATTGCCGGACTTAGAGCAAACAAAATGCGCGCTCTTCTTACAATGCTTGGAATAATAATCGGAATATCTTCCGTAATCGGCATAGTTACGGTAGGAAATTCCCTTACAAATTCTGTTACAAACGAGATGCAAAGCCTTGGAGCTACAAATATTTTTGTTGTTGTTCAAGAAAAATCCGAACCGAATGTTATCCGAACTTCGGCACCTCCAAAAATGAGCGAATCGGATTTGATTAACGATGAAATGATTGAGAATTTTGAAATGCATTACGGTGAGTATTTTGAGGCCATCAGCACTTCACACGCAATTGGTGCCGGAAAAGCTCAAGACGGCAGACTTTCGGCGAATATTTCGGTAAACGGAGTTAATCATGGTTATATTGCCGCTAATAATGTTGAAATGCTTCTTGGCCGCGGTATATCCGATAAAGATATCAAGGCTTCACGTTATTCCGCTGTTGTTTCGGATAAGCTTGTAGAAAAAATGTTCAAAAAAGGTGTAAATCCGCTGAACAAAGAATTGAAAATAAATGTTTCCAACCAGTCGTATACTTTTACGATAGTCGGAGTTTACAAATATGTAGAAAACGCAATGGCCGCCGGTTTGCCCGGGCGAGATGCCAAGAATATTACCACAGATTTTTATATTCCGATTTCTACATCACAAATGATTTTTTCTTCCGATAAAGGCTATTCTTCTATAACAATTATGGCAAAACCCGATATCGATACAGATATTTTTTCTGAGAAAGCGGAAAGTTTTTTCAATAAATATTATGAAAACAATACAAAATTCGAAATCGGAATCGTCAGTATGGAATCGGCGATGTCCACAATGACAACTATGCTTGGCACTATCCAAACGGCTATTTCTGTAATTGCGGCAATTTCGCTTTTGGTCGGCGGAATAGGCGTTATGAATATAATGCTTGTTTCGGTTACGGAACGTACGCGTGAAATCGGTACTCGAAAAGCGCTCGGTGCCAGAAGTTCGCATATAAAAATACAATTTATTGTTGAAGCGGTGATAATCTGCGCTATTGGCGGAGTTATCGGTATAATCGGCGGTCTTGGCTTAGGCTACGGCGGTTCGGCGCTGATGGGATTCCCTGCTTCTCCTTCCGTTGCGATTATCATAATCGCGGTTGTATTTTCAATGTTAATCGGCGTATTCTTCGGCTATTATCCGGCAAGCAAAGCTGCGAATCTAGACCCTATTGAAGCTTTAAGATACGAATAAAACTATTTCCATTAAAAAGAATAGAAACCGGGTTCAAGGCTTAATCCCGAACCCGGTTGCATTCAAAACTTTTATTTCTATATGTCTTCGTTATAAAGGTCTTTACTGATTTTTTTCTCCTCAACCAGTTCACCGTCTTCGTTATAAATCTTCTCTTCGAATTTTACTTCTTCTTTAGGCTCAGTGGCTTTTTTATTTTTATTAAACGGACCGAAATTTAGTTTATTAACAATACTTGGAGCCATATCAATCAATTTACTTATGCTGTCTTGGTTTTTCAGATTGATTGTAGTAACTTCGCCTTTTGTAATAACAATAACCGCCGACGGCGTAATTTTTGCGCCCAAACCACCTGCATTAGCATCTGTATCAGCCTTATCTTTTGCATCTTTTTCATTTTGCAAAACAGCGCCGCCCGCACCAACTCCAAAAGATACATCAACTAAAGGCAGTACAATAACATCGCCGATAGTTATCGGTTCGCCAACGACTGTTTTTGTTGTTACAAAATTCTCCATTTTATTGAATAATATGTTTAAACTGCTGGTTACTCCGGATTCCATATTTTTTCCACCTTTCAATTTTCAGATTTTTTATTTTTAAAATAGTATTTAATAAATTTATAAATAACTTTTATCATAGGTATCGAAAAAACAAATCTGATTGCCGGCCAAAATATTGAGCCGATTCGAATACGTCCTTTCATATCCACTGCGACAATTGCTATTTTTTCCAAAAAACTTCCTTTCAGGAAAACATCTTTATGCATAATCCCGGACGCAATAGCGGCATATCCTACAATATTTCCGGTCGTTGCAGGGTCGTCGAGTCCCAATATAATATCCAAATCAAAATGCCTTGGTTTTAAATGATTTAAAATTCGTTTTATCATATTAAAAAAATTTCTCGTAATTTTTTTTCTGTCTGGGTAATAATAAACATATTTTATTTTTTCGATAATATCGCGAAAACCACCGCCTTCGCCCTTTTCTTTAGGAGTTTTAATTTTCTTTTCTTTCTTCTCTTTCTTCGCCTTAATTTTTTCTTTCTTAATCTGTTTTGCTTCTTCTTGGATTTCTGCCGGCTCGGAATATTCTATACTTTCTTCTGCTTTTTGACTTTCCGATTGTTCAAAAACTTCATCTTCTGTAGCTATAGTGATTTCCGCTTCTTGTATTTTAGGCTTCTTTCTTCTTCTTTTTTTGTTAATACAGAAACCAAAAAGATAAATTTGCAATTTCGTTTTACTGTTAATATACACAAATTTTATCTTCAATATTCTAAAAAGCCATGTTACAACAACCTTTGCCCTAATATTTTTTGGGTTTGTAAATAAATCATCAGTCTTCAAGTCCAAATCATATTTTATTGAAACCAGCATTATTATTAAAATCAAAATTAAGATAAATAAAATTAAGTACAAAATAAATTTCAGTAATCCGAGCAAAATACTCAGTATCAAAAATCACCACCACCTTTTTCCGCAAATTTTCTGTAATCGAAAGATTATACTATTTCCCTTTTAAAGAATAGAAAAAAATGAAAATAGTATTATACTATTTTCAATATAAAGGATAGAAAAAAATATTTCATTTCGCGCTAGAAACATTGCGCGAAACGCTCCGCTGTGAAAATTTTTTTCTACTTATCAAAATGAAAATAGTATTAATTTATGAAATTTTGTAAAATTTTAAATAGATATAGCTTAAAAGCAAAACAGCTCCGGACAAACGTGCAAAAGTTCTTGCTATGTATTTCGAAATGTCCATAAAAAATTCCAAGGGAACTAAATTAATCAGTAAATCTGTTTCCGGATTCAATATCCATAAATCATTTGTAAAAAACATTTCGTGAAACATCGTGAAATATTTGTCAAAATCCATAGAGATAATAAAGCCGATGATTACAAGAAAAGCGAAAAGCGCAAGAAAAACAAGTATATACGAGCGCGCCAAATACTCTATGTTCTTGATATTTTTTATTGTTAAAATAACGAATGTCAGTACAAATAAAATCGTTGCGATATTTCTGACAAAAAAGCCTTTTAAAAAGAGGTCTTTAACATCAACCATATGGTCTTTTTCGCGCTGATTAAAAAACTCACGATCGGTTTCGCCGACTTTAGCTTGTACAACTAAATCAGCACGGCGGCCTCTTATATATTCCAAAAGTTCTTTTGTCACATTCATAAGCTCTTCATTTTGCATATTCATTTTTGCGGCGGTATTAAGCGTGGTGTATTCTTTTTCAAAAAAAGATAAATCAAAGGTAGGAATTTGTACAGATAAACATAATACAATTATAAAAAGAAATAAGGCGTTAAATATAGCGATAGTCCATTTGAATGTCATATTGAATCCTTTCAAAATTTACGCAAGATATGCTTTTTCAGATTTTCATTAGTGTTTTGGGAGTAATGATTTTTGATAATTGACTCGACTATCCGAATTGCCTCTTTTTTGTTTTCGGCAATGCCAATTACCAGATAATTTTTTTCTTCATACATAGGTTTGCAAATTTCTGTAGACTCGATAATTTCGAGGAGATTATCGGATTTTTTATTAATGCAGATCAAATAAGTTTTATAAACCCGAACGCCGTCTTTTATCAAAGAAAGAATTTTCTCTTTGTCCTCAATCATTTCGCCTACAATCATTTTTTCAGAAAATTCCAAAACACCACCTCTTTATTTTTTTAATAATTTTAACATTTATTGCTACAATTAGCAATTGCAATACTATTTTTATCTCAATTTTTTTCCATATTTCTGCGATTATTATAAAAATATAGAATTGCTGTCATAGTTCAAAATCTGATTCAGCTTTTTATCAAGCAATTCTTTTTCTGTTTCTGTCATTTGCGAAAAATCCAAATCCATAGATTCGTTTACAGATTTTAAAATATCCATATCTTTATAAATATTTGCGATTTTAAATTCTTGAATTCCGTGCTGTCTTAAACCGAAAAATTCGCCCGGACCGCGTAATTTTAAATCCAGTTCCGAAATTTCGAAGCCGTCATTTGTGTTGACTAAAGCCTGCAAGCGTTCTTGCGAATATTTATTTTTTGTATCCGAAACTAAAATACAATAGGATTTATCAATATCCCGCCCCACTCTGCCCCGAAGCTGGTGCAATTGCGAAAGTCCAAATCTTTCGGCGTTTTCTATAACAATCAAAGTTGCATTTTTTATATTTATTCCGACTTCAATAACCGTTGTCGAAACCAAAACTGAAAACTTATTTTGCAAAAAGGATTCCATAATTTCGTTTTTTTCATCTTGGCTCATTTTTCCATGTAGATATCTTATCTTAAGCGGATACAATTCTTTTGTCAGAATTTCTGTATAATTAATTACGGATTTTAACGAAGAATTTTCAGTTTCCTCAATCGAAGCACATATTATGTAAACTTGTTTACCCTTTTCGGCTTCTTTGCGAATAAAATTATAAATTCGGCTTAAATATTTACTGTTTACAAAAAAAGTATCTATGTACTGTCTGCCGGGCGGCATTTCGTCAATTATCGAAATATCCAAATCTCCATACAAAATCAGCCCAAGCGTTCGCGGAATCGGGGTTGCGGTCATAATTAAAATATGTGGGTTTTCGCCTTTCATTGAAAGAATTTTGCGCTGATTAACACCGAACCTATGCTGTTCATCCGTGATAACCAACCCGAGATTTTCGAATTTAACATTTTCCTGAATAACAGCATGCGTGCCGATAAGCATATTACATTCGCCGTTTTCTATTTTTTTATAAATCCCTTTTTTTTCTTTTTTCTTTTGCGAACCAATCAGCAATTCGGTTTTTATCCCTAATTTTTCAAAATAAATTTTAAAATAATTGTAATGCTGTACGGCTAAAACTTCTGTCGGTGCCATTAAGCACGCTTGATATGAATTTTTTATTGCGCAATAAGAAGCTAATAGTGCGATTGCCGTTTTGCCGGAGCCGACATCTCCCTGAACCAGCCTATTCATCAAAAATTCTGATTTGAAATCGTAAATTATTTCGTCTAAAACTTTATTTTGTGCGCCGGTTAATTCAAAAGGCATTAGTGAAATCAGCTCAGACAAATCCGTATTTTCAAATTTAATACCCTTCAATCGGTTTTTAATATAATTTCTTAATTTTAATAAAGAAGCTTGCATTAAAAAAAGTTCTTCAAACACAAGCCTTTTTCTGGCTTCAAAAAAATCATTATCGGATTCCGGAAAATGAATATTTTTTACAGCGGATTTCTTATTTTTCAAGCTATACTTTTCACGTAAATAATTCGGCAAAAAATCGGAATATTCATCTTCGATTTCGTCCAAAACGGATTTTATAATTGAGCGCAGAAATTTTTGAGACAAGCCGAATGTAGATTTATATATCGGAACGATTCTGCCCATGTTTATCAGCTCTTTATCAGACATCAGCTCATAATCTGGGTTTTCCATTTTTATGCGCCCAAATTTGTCGTTGACTTTTCCGAAAAATATATATATCTGATTTTTTAAAAAAACATTTTTCAGAAACGGCCGTCCGAAATAAAATATTTCCAAAGTATCGGTTTCGTCTGCCAAAATTAATTTTGTTATTTTCGCTCCGTTTATTACAAGATTTTCTGCAGGATTGTTAATTTTACCTATAAAAGCGTTGTTTTCGCCGATAATCAATTCATTTATTTTTTTTATTTTGGATCTGTCCTCATAATCGCGCGGATAATATTCAATTAAATCCTGAACCGTAAAAATATTCAATTTATTAAAAAGTAAGAGCCTTTTCTCCCCGATATTCTTTATACTTGAAACAGAATCACTCAATAGCATAAAAAACGCCTCATAATCTTTTTGGTTTTATATAGCGGTTTGATTTTTTACCGACTAAAATATTTTGTTTTGAATGCACATAAAATCAAGAAAAATCAAACCGCATCGTAATCAATAAATAGTTAAAATGCTATAGCATTTCCATTCTAAAGGATAGAAATAGTATAGCAAGAAAAAAGCGTGCAAAGCACGCAAAAAACCTTGGAGGCTTGTTCCAAACCTCCGCAATCTTTATTTAATACTATTTTCATTTTTTTCTACCCTTAATAATGAAAATAGTATAAAAACTGTGCATCTGCACCGTTTCTTGTGTAAGTTTTTCGCTTCTTTCTTTTAAAAAAATCTTGGATTTGGGTTTCGCCAAAAAAATCTATTCTGCCGAAATCAAATAATAATAAAGCGGCTGACCGCCCGAATATACTTCCACTTCGCAATCCGGATATTTTTCGTTTATATAAGCCGTGAGTTCGTCAGCGTCTTCTTCCTGAACATCTTCGCCGAAATAAATCGAAACCAAAGAAGATTCATCATTAATCAAAGAATCCAAAAGAACTTTCGTGCCTTCTTGAACGTCTTTCGCAGTGTTATTGATTTTTCCGTTAATCATGCAGAGCATGTCACCCTCTTCGATATCACGGTCGTCCAGCTTTGTAGTTCTGACAGCATAGGTTACTTGTCCGGTTGTCAGATTACCGAAAGCATTTGTCATAGTTTCGATATTTTCTTCAAGACTCATGGAATTGACAAAATTAATCATAGCCGAAACACCTTCGGGAATAGTCTTTGTCCGCAATACAAGAACGTTCTTATTCGATAAAATTTTGGCCTGTTCAGCCGCCATAATTATGTTTTTATTATTTGGCAATATAAAAATATTTTTTGCATTAATTTTTTCTATTGCGGATAAAATATCTTCTGTGCTTGGATTCATCGTTTGGCCGCCTTCGATAATTTCATCAGCGCCGAGATTTACAAAAAGCTCTTTAAATCCTGCGCCAAGGCTGACGGTCACAAATCCATATTCTTTTTCTTCCTGTTTTATTTTTGGCAATTCACGTATTTGACCGGAAAAATTAATAATATTAGTGTGCTGTTCTTTCATGTTTTCGATTTTTATATTGCTGAGGCTACCCAAAGTCAATGATTTTTCCAAAACAGAACCCGGATTATTCGTATGAACATGAATTTTCACGATTTTTTCATCACAAACAACAACAATCGAATCTCCTATTGCTGTCAAATAATTTTTCATTATATCTTCAATTTTTTCGTTTTCTTTTTCCAGATTAACAAAAAGTTCGGTACAATACGCAAATTTTATATCCTCAGTGTTTATATTGGCAAACGCATTGTTAAGAACAGAAGATGATTCGCTATGGCTTTCAATTTTATATTCCTTGCCCGATTTCAGTGCCTCGAAAGCACCTTCCATAAAGCATAAAAGTCCTTTTCCTCCGGCATCGACAACGCCCGCCTGTTTCAGCTCCGGCAGCATTTCGGTTGTTTTATCCAAAACATCCATACTGTAATTATATATTTTTTCAAAATTATCCATAATATCATCATTTTCATAAGATAATTCTGTAGCCTTAGACGCTAAAGCTTTTGCTATTGTTAAAATTGTGCCTTCTTTTGGCTTCATAATAGCTTTGTAGGCTGTTTCTTGTGCTTTTACCAATGCCATTGCCAAATCCTCTGCGCTTGCCAAAGATTTCCCGCTCAAAGATTTTGCAAATCCTCTGAAAAGCTGCGATAGTATAACGCCCGAATTTCCTCGCGCGCCGCGCAAAGAGCCGTTCGAAGCCGCTTTTGCCACATCATAAATATTCGGTGTATTAAGTTTTTCTACTTCTCTGGCCGCTGCCAAAACTGTCAAAGACATATTTGTTCCGGTGTCACCGTCCGGTACAGGAAAAACGTTTAAAGAATCGACTAACTGTTTTCTTTTCGCCAACGAATTCGCGCCGGCAATCACCATATTTTTTAAAGTATTTCCGTCAATAATTCTAATTCCCAAAACAATTTTCCTCCTTGATTAGTTACTGTCTACTCGAACACCTTCAACGAAGATGTTGATTCGAGATACTTTTATACCGATAAATTCTTCAACTTTATATTTAACGGTACTCATAATACTGTCCGCAATTGCTGATATATTTATGCCGTATTCGACGATAATATGTACGTCGATATTAAAGCCGTCGTCAGCCGGCTCCAACTTTATTCCTTTTGTAAGGGACTCGCGTTTTAGAAGCTGAACTATTCCATCCTTAACATTTTTCGCGGCCATTCCAACAATCCCATAACAATCCATTGCCGCAACTCCCGCAACCCTGGCAATTACCTCATTATCTATCGCGATTGTGCCATATTCATTTTTTATTTTAGATGACATATAATATATCCTCCTATAGCATGATTTTTTTTCGGTATTTTATATATATACTTGAGTTGAGTTTCAAGTTATATTACTATAATTATATCGAAATTTTTCATACGAATTTTTTTCAAAATTAATTTCTATTATAACCAAAAAAAATCTATTTATCAATCAAATATAAATTAAAAATTTCGCTAAATGTCAAAACTACGCTAAATAATTAATTTGTTAATCAAAGTATTTTATTATTTTCTTTTATGGGAGGCAATTATGATTCTGCAAAATATAAATATCAATGATGTTAAACAAGATGCTGAGGAATTTTATAGAAGCGGTGGTTTTTATTGTTCCGAGGCCGTGGTCGCTTCAATCAGGAAAAATCTCGCGCCGGATATGCCGGAGGAGCTTATTGCAGCGGCTTCGGGATTTCCGGCAGGCGTAGGGCGCTCGAAATGCCTTTGCGGCGCAATATCCGGTGCTGTTATCTGCCTTGGCTATCTTTTCGGAAGAACCGAGCCTTCAACACCCACAGACCCTAAATCTGCAAATTGCTTAAACCTTGCGAACGAACTACAAGAAAGTTTCCGAAATAATCATAAAGGCGTTTTGTGTTGCTCAGTGCAAACCAAAGGAATGGATATGGCAAGCGGTGAACATAAAAATCAATGTATTGCGTTTACCGGAGAAATCGCAGCCAAAACCGCCGAAATCGCCGCAAGAGAACTCGGAATAACTTTGATAGATTCTCAAGAATAAATATCCGACAGAAATCACGATCACCGGCTTATGTACAAGCTTTATATATTGGCGAACGAAAACAAATTTACTTCTTGTTTTCGCTCACCGGTATAATTTATTTATTTTTCAATTCTTCAAAGGCCGAATCTATAACAGAATTTATATTGTATGCCGCTGTTTTCTCTGTCGGAATTTTCCTTAATTCCACCAAATACTCGATATTTCCGCTTTGGCCTTTTATCGGCGAAAATGTAAAATTATAAATATACAATTTTTCTTGATTAAAAAAATCAAAAAGACTCAGTAAAATTGATTTATGTAATTTTTTATCTTTTATAACTCCGTTTTTTATATTAACTTTTCCGGCTTCAAACTGCGGCTTAATTAAACAGATTATTTTTCCGTCGGTTTTCAGAAGATTTTTGATAACCGGCAAAGTTTTTGTCAAAGAAATAAACGAAAGGTCAACGGAAATAAAATCAGCTTTTTCGATTGAATCGAAATATTTATCAATTTCTTTTATGTTTGTGTTCTCGATATTTATTACCCGTGAATCGTCCGCCAAAATCGGCGAAAGCTGACCTTTTCCGACATCTATTGCATATACTTTTTCTGCACCGAAAATCAGCATGCATTGAGTAAAGCCGCCCGTCGACGCGCCGATATCCAAACATATTTTCCCTTGCAAGTCCAAATCAAAATCCTCAATCGCCTTCAGGAGCTTGTAGCCGCCGCGGCTGACAAAATCATATTTTTGCTCCGCAATTTCGACGATATCGTTTTCCTTTACAATAAAACTCACCTTCGTAACAATCTTTTGATTAACAAAAACACTCTTTTCTTTTATAAGTCCTTGTGCCTTCTGTCTACTGAGATTAAATTTTTCCGTCATATATATATCCAATCGCTTGTCATTCATTAGTTTCTATCCTTTTGATAATGTAATTATAAATACTCTCGGAATCCAAACCGTATTTTTTAAACAAATCGTTTCGGCTGCCATGCTCTATAAATTTATGAGGAAAAGCAAGCGAATACAATTCAACGCCTTTTGCAAATTCCAGCAGATTATTAAAAAATCCGTTCGCTGAATGATTTTCGATAATGAAAGCTTTTTTAAACTTCTTTAAATATTCACCCAACTCGGCTGACACAGGCTTTATGAATCTGGCATTTATAAGTGCCGGATTGAATCCATTTTCCTTAAAAGAATTATATACATCAAATGAAATATCCATCATATCGCCGACAGAAATTATTGCAAAATCATCACCATCAAAAATAATTTCGGATTTTGCAAATTCGATATCCGAATCAAATTCTGAAAGAACTTCGGAAGCTTCTCCGCGTGGATATCTAATCGCAATCGGCGCATTAAATTCAAATGCAAACTCAAACATTTTTTCCATTTCGGATTTATTTTTAGGGGCTAAGATAGTCATATTCGGAATGCTTGATAAAAAAGCAATATCATAAATTCCCTGATGCGTTTCGCCGTCCTCGCCAACAATTCCGGCGCGGTCAACCGCAAAAACAACCGGCAGTTTCTGCAAACAAACATCATGCAAAATGCTGTCATAAGCTCTTTGCAAAAAAGTCGAATAAATCGTTACCACAGGCACAAAACCGGATTTCGCCAAAGCCGCCGCAAAAGTTACCGCATGAGCTTCCGCTATTCCGACATCAAAAAAACGATTCGGATATTTTTCGGAAAAAACTTTTAGTCCTGTACCGGAAACCATCGCCGCTGTTATCGCCAAGATTTTTTCATTAGTTTCCGCATTCTTCAGCATTATTTTCGAAAAAACCTCATTATAAGATTCTTTTGAATTTGATTTTAAAACCTCGCCTGTTTTCGAATCGTAGGGTGTGATTCCATGATATTTTTCGGGATTATTCTCCGCAAAATCACAGCCTTTTCCTTTTTTTGTTACTACATGCAATAAAATCGGGCCTTTTAGATTTTTTATATGTTTCAAAACTTTAACTAATTCAAAAATATTATGACCGTCTATCGGACCGATATATTTAAATCCCAATTCGTCAAACAAAATTCCGGGTACCAGCATATATCTTGCGGAATCTTTTATAAATTCAACACCCTGCCCGATTTTATTTCCAAATACAGGTATTTTATTGAGCGTGTTATTTATATCTTTCTTGATTTTTATATAAGAAGGCGCTGAACGAATATCGTTCAAATGCTTTGTAATTCCTCCGACATTATTGCCTATCGACATTTCGTTATCATTCAAAATTACAGTAAGGTCTGTATTCGCGCGGCCGGCGTTGTTTAGAGCCTCAAATGCAATTCCGCTAGTTATTGAGCCGTCACCGATAATAGCTATAACTTTATCATCTTTATTCTCCAAATCTCTCGCCTTTGCGAATCCTAAAGCAAGTGAAATCGAAGTTGACGAATGTCCGACATCAAATGCATCATATTTTGATTCGCTGGTTTTCGGGAATCCGCTGATTCCGTCGGTCTGCCTCAGAGTCGAAAATTTATCCAATCTTCCGGTCAAAATTTTATGTACATAAGATTGATGCCCGACATCCCAAATCAATTTGTCTTTTGGAGTTTTATAACAATAATGCAGAGCGATTGTCAATTCAACAACACCCAAATTTGATGCCAAATGCCCGCCTGTCAATGATATCGAATCTATTAAAAACTTTCTGATTTCTTCGGCTAAAACATTCAGTTCAGAAAGCGTTAATTTTTTTAAATCAAAAGGCTTTTTTATATTTTCCAAAATAAAAAAAACACATCCTTTTTTATATCAATTCCATAAAATCTCAAATTATTTACAACTTATTGTATATTAACACTAAGGCAGTGATTGAAAATAAACTTTACAAGTTTTTATATTGTGGAGAAATAGTATAATTCCACTCTCCATGAAAAGCATGACGAGTAATATTAATAGATTCAAACATCTCATCAGGTACTTTGATTCCTTTTTGATA
>JAVBOA010000027.1:0-104768 GCA_031551135.1 Eubacteriales bacterium
TCCCTGTGTTCCCTATCCATTACATCAAAATATGTTTTATTTCCGCCGCTTTTTAGATATGCTTTCTTTGCCAATACTTTTTCTTCTTCTGTGGGTTGGATATTGGCATTTTCGATTTTATTGTATGGATAGTTTAATGAACTAATAAAAACTGTATCTTCTAGGAATCCACTCCCAGAACGTGAATATTCATTTTTATATTCTGCACAAAATTTTATATAATTTTCCATGCCATAAGTACAAAAGCAAGGTTTCCATAAACCATTTTTATTATCAAGTACATAGACTACTCTGAATAAACCAGATACATGCATTATAATATCGGAATCTGAAACTGATGCATTAATAAAATTTAAGCCGTTCGTATCTAATTCCGCCTTTTCACCATCTGTAGGAGTTACTTCAATAGTGTATAATACGCCATCTTCATTTAGTCTGGTATAATTCTTTATTTTGGCAGAATTACTTTGATTCGGTATCAAACTTTCTACTAGGAATTCCTTAAAATCCAAGGTTTTGTAATAATCCTCATAGTACTCTTCGTCTGTTGGTATTTCAAGAAACAAATGTTCTTTCACCATATATTTATCTGAAAAACTTTCTTTATAATACTTTATTCTTTGTATATTAATTAAATATATTATAATCGGTGTGACCAATAGAATTATAATTATAACAGTCTTTCTTTTTGAAATCGTCATTTATATCACTCATTTCCCTGCATTTAATCTATCCTTGAACCTGCCCTAAAAATTAGTTTTGGTATAGTGCTATTTATTTTAAACTCTATACTCCCATCTTCGGGTATATATTCTTCTTTTATATTAAGAATATTAGAAGAAGCACTATCGTCCCAATAGGTCGATCTGCCATATGGATAATAATCTACGCCTGCTGCACCATATATATCGTTTGGATCAATATACGCTAATCTGCTATTTTTTTGCGAAAAGACTACTTTCGCCAGTTCTCTTTCTACTGTGCTTATATTTGTCTTGTTATCAAAAAAATTCATAGAACTCTTTGTTTTTATTTGTGAAATCTCATTTTCTTCTCCAAGTTTACCATGTGTTTTCCACGCGAAATCAATTTTTTTATGAGTTTCGACAGAATAATTACAAAAACAAGGATTCCAAATAGCTGAACCTCCTGAAACGTCTTTTACATATATTACATTACATGTAAGATAGTATCTAATATAGAAATCTGCTTTTGCAACTGTTGATCCATTAGGTATTATGTAATTTGTATTATTATTAAGATTCATCTCAAAGTCGCTCTTTGCTGCATTGATTGAGGTAATAAATTCCTTCAAATCAAAACCGGCAGCTGTTAATCCAAAACCCACTGCGCCTACATTCTCATAAACAAGTCCAAATACATTCATAAGTTGGTCATAAAATTTCTCTGCCACTATGGCTCCATCTGCAAATCCTTGCTTTACTCTTAAATCATAAGCTTCTTTTGGAAATTGCCCATTAATTGTATATTGCCTTTTTGTTATATTACCATCAAAATAATTGTTATTATAAAACCCATTTTCTCCCCAAGGCAGAGGAGCTTTTTTTGATGATGCAAAGACTCCGCTGTTCATGCTAAACCTATTGTTCTCCCAATCATCCAAATTAAGCATTGGAGCCTTAAGTGTGTTGCCGGATAAAGTACAACCGCGTCGCGTTCCAAGTGTACTTTTGCAGAATTCATCTATTGATAATGGAGAATAATGAGTGGTTGAAGAAGATGGAAGTAAATCAATAAACCCTAATTCTTTATTGTAAATATAAGTCTTATAATACGGTTTTTTGAACGGATTGCTTTTGACACTACTATTTGGATATGAAGCCGTATATGGTGCCATATATCTATGATAAGATTTTGGGCTGTCAATCTCCTGTATATCTAATATTTCAAAAAGCGGCTGTAAATTTTCCGGATATATCTTTGTCCCAACTTTATATCCTTTTATATTACTGGTTGTTGCCTTTATGTTTTTTAATTTATAGTCACCTTTTAAGGATTTAAGAAAATTATCAGCAAATTTAGGATATATCTCTATTGGTATATTCACAATATTTCGTTTTACTTCTATCGTTCGCACATTGTCTTTAGTTATGTCACTGGTCATTGTATAACCTGTCGTGCTTGATGTTTTTTCAAAAATCGTTTTGAGGTCTTTAGGTATACCCTTCTCAAAGAACTCATATTCTCGGCCGCTCCTTACAAATGCAATGTTACTGCCTACAGATTTATAGTAATTTCTGGAAACATAATCTCCATTTTCATAATAAGGTATTTCATCAATTTCATATTGTCGGCTTGGATACATACCCATTCTCAGAAGCACATTTAAATGGAAGTCATTTTCTTTAATAGTGTTATTTTCGTTAAGGGTTCCGTTTATTGTATTTTTTACCGTTTTATTATCATCTTTATAAATTTTTACTATAATTCTTTTTCCACTCTGAGCTTTTGCACTTTCAATTTCTTTATTTGCTGGTAAAGGCATAACGGGTGGCACATAAACATTAAGCCTTGGCGGATTATTAACTCTATCCCAAGCCCGCTCATAAGTCTCATCTAGTTCTATACCAAAAGCTACGCCGACGAATTTATCTCTCTTTTGGTTTACAAAAAGGGTAACTTTAACAAAATCGGCTTTGGTTTTTGATTCTATTTCCGCAGTAACTTCTGCATGTGTAAATACAATGCTTCTTTCGTTTGCACCGACCATGTTCATATGTATAGCCAAATCTCTATAATAATTTTCATCATATTTTTTTGAGTTTGCCCACGCAAGCAATTTTTGAATTTCTTCGTTTTTATATGAAATTTTTGGGACATGAAGTACAACTATAAGTGTATTTTTTGTTTCGTATGTTTTTGCAACCGACTTTTCGTCGGTTGCTACTTCTACTTCATATTTTACCACATCTTGTATTTCGATAGGATATTTTTTGTTTCGTGAAATTAATCTAATCATGGTTTGACCTCCGCTATCATCTAATCAGTGTGCCCAAACAGCTTATGTTAATATTTTTATCAATTTTGATACTGCTGCCTGCTGTTGCCAACAATATATATTCTCCGGCTCTTATTCCGATTTTTTTCTTTGATTCAATTTTTGTTTCAGCCTGTGTTTGTATATTTATATATCCGCTGCTTGTTATCTCAACACCTTTTTCTTCGTGCATATTTATTAAAATCAATTCGTTCGTCGTCGTTATTTGAAATTCATCGGGTGCAAGCATTAATTCTTTCTTATCAATCGTTCCATAATATTTTACTTTCGGGTCTTGGGTTTTCAGATTGTATTCTCCGTCCGAGCGATTTACGATTCTTACATACCCATCCTCAATCTCGGTTTTCGGAATATATAATTTCACCTCGTCTCCCTCTTGCGGCATGGAATAAAAGCCTGTACTTCCTTCTGTTGTATAGGCTGTTTCCCATTTATACCAATATGCTTTTGATACATCTTGAGATTCATCAATTTCCAAATGGATTTTAACCCTGTCGCGGTCTATTTTTAAAATTTTGCCATTTATAGAAACTCCTAAAATTTTTGGATTAACAATTAAATCTTGACGAAATCCCTTTTCTTTAAGCAAACAATATTCAAATGTAATTATCCCTTTTTCGAGCTTCGTGATTTTTTTGAATATTTTCAATCTCTGTTCGTCAAATATAATTGTGTCGGATAATTGATAATCATTTATACTTTCATATCTAAAAAATGATTTTTCTTCGCTCATCCAATCGCCAAAATTCAAATGACTTTTAAAATATTCTTCTGCTTGATTTGTCAAATAAAATGTTTCAGTGGTCTCTTCAAAAGTATTTCCGTCTGAAACTCCTATTCTGATATTTGGAAATTCACTTCGGCTATTAATTATCAAGACCGCTTTTAATTTTGAAGCAAGCCTTTTTACGAATTCCCAATCGGTTTCATCATATTGAATAATCGATTCTTTTTGCATTCTTCCAAGTGATGCTTTTAAAGATGATTTACCGCCGTTATCCTCTTCAATGATTTTTTTAAATAAATTTGAATAAGGATTATTTTCATCTTGAAAACTTCTGCGCTTCTTTTTGAAATCCATTTCTATAGTTTTGCTTTTAAGCTCCAAATCTATTTTGTAGGTATCTTTGATTTTTTCGAGTTTAAAATTCATTACCATGCCGATAAATATAACGTTTAGCTCATCATCCTCTTTCAAAACGATTTTTACATTTGTAGCTTTTGTTATATTGTTCATTACAGAAAATTCACTTTCGTTTACCAAAAAAAGCTCTGCTTTAGAAATCGTATGTTCACCTGTTTGTTCGATTATTTCGAGTGCATTTATTTCAAGAGTTTCGACGGATATTTCAATATAAAGCTTTGAATAATTTATGGCTTCTTTTCTTTTCATCGTGATTACCTCCGTCAATTAAGTTTAATAACTTCACTTACGAGATCTATATTATTGCTCATATTTATCACGCTGCTTTTGCATTTAAGCCGGATTTCGTCCTCTGCCAAAATCTCGATTTTCTTATCAGCAGTTATATTTATATCTGCATCGGAATTTATATGAATAGGTTTTGTGGATTGTATTGTAATTCCTTTCTTTTCATTTAATTGAATATAAATTTTATTTTCCTCTCCGGTTTTTTCATCTTTCCAATTGCAGCAGGTTATTACGATTTCTTCCGGAGCTAATTTTATTTCCTTCCCATCGATAGTTCGCAAATATTTTATTTTCGGCTCTTCTATTTTATCCGTACCTTTATTTTTGAGCCTTATGGAATTAAGTCCGACTCCCTTATCTTCTTCACGATTTGGAAAATAGATAAGTACAGTGTCGTCAATTTCAGGCATAATATAAAAACCGCTGTTTCCTTCAGCGGTATAAGGTGTTGTATATTTAAACCGCCATGCTTTGGCCTCATCTTGCTCATCATCTATTTCAAGTTTTACTTTAACCGTATCCTGAATTACTTTTAAAACTTCACCTTTTAAAGATAGTCCGACAATTTTTTCATTATACATTTTTTCTACTGTTAAACCACCTTTAGGTGATATTGCATACCTGAATCTTAATGCTCCGTTTAACATAATAATCTCTTTACGTTTTATTAAAAAATTTGAGTACGTCTTCTGTGATAAAATATCATAATATGTAAATTTGTCTCCTATATTAAAATTTTTCTCAATTTCTATATGGAACTCCACGGTGTCAAGAGATTTCAAGTGCTTGTTTTCGTTTACTACTTCTCTATTATATTTTTCTATATCCTTGGTCATATAATAATTGAATTTCTGTAGATCACCTAAATTATCTCCCTGTGGGATTCCAAAGGTGATTTTAGGAAGACTGTCAATTAATGAAGCAACAATTGGCAGATTAAAATGTGAAGCCATTCTTTTAATAAATTGCCAATCGGTTTCTTTGTACTGCATAATAAATTTTTCAATACTTTTTTGCGTGGCTTTGTAATTTATATCACCACCGTTATCAGATATTACTTTTTTTACCATATATCTATATGTCATTTCTTTATCTTGAAAAGAGCGGCTTTTGATTTCTGCATCGGCTTTTAAAGAACCCGTTTTTCCTTCGACTATCAAAAAATAAACGCCTTTGATTTGATGAACCACAACTTTTGTAACTACACCTTTAAATAAAGTTACATATTCATCTTTTTCATCTTGTGAAACAACCTCAATTGTCTTATATCCTGTTATATTTTTTGCAAAATCCGCCTTGCTTTCTTCTTGAATTATCGCCGTCATATACAGTCTACCGTGTTCGTTTAGTTCATGTATAATATTTAGTTCTTCAATGTTTTCAAGTTCTCTTATGCTACTGTCAATATTCAAATACACAAGCATTCCCATAATTCATCACCTTTCGGAGCTTTATATAGATACAGATTTTTCTAAATTGTCAAAAGTTCTGATAAAAACATAAAATTCACAAATGCCTTGTTCTTTGTCATAAGACTCTTTATAATTTACAATAAAGTTTTTTACAAAAATAAACTCATCATATAAAATATTGTTTACATCATAAAATTTCCCATCAATACTTCTATAGCAATCAGATTCATGCGCAACAACTTTAGACCATCTTGACAACTTGTCAACCTCAAGAGCCTCTTTACTATTATCATAAATATAATATTTTCCATAAAGTTCAATTCCAACAACATGTTCAGATAAATAATTATTTTCGTCCAAGAATTCTTCTATTTCCTTTTTATAATTATCAATTGTAAAATCTGTTAAGTTTATTTCTTCTTTTCCATCGATTTTTACGACTAAGCCCATTTTAATTCTCCTAATCAAAATTCAAAAAGTTATATTATTGTCCGTTTTCTATAATTTTTATAATTCCACCAAATATACAAGGAACTATACACCTTTTTAAAAGTGCCGACTCACCATCTAAAATAAAGTCCGGATGTCCTTTTATCCACTTAATAACTATTTGCGGTGTACATGCCGGGAGTATCGGAGATCTTTTGCATTTGCAAAAGCTTGGGATATTAATCTCTCCCTTACAATCCGTAATATTTGCTTGATATTTTTCCACAGAGTACGACCCGTGAAATTT
Organism: Eubacteriales bacterium; assembly: GCA_031551135.1. Lineage (GTDB taxonomy): Bacteria > Bacillota > Clostridia > Lachnospirales > JAITVM01 > JAITVM01. The sequence continues at coordinate 6,600 of JAVBOA010000027.1, forward strand.
GGGTACTAAAAGATTTGATGTGTTTGTTCCCAGCGAACATTCTAAAACTGCCCCTTCACATACAGAACTCAAATCATCGTTAATATCATTAGACATTTTGAACCCCTCCAAATTTTAAGAATCTATTCCGATAGACTGAAGATGACCGTCACCTGTGCCATAATATTGTTTTTTATTCAACAATGAAGCTAAAAATAATAATTCGATATCATTAGAAAACACCTTGTTTGAACTATTGTTAATATCAATCACTTCCATAATATTGTTGTGAGGAATTTCATCATTATTTACAACATAATCATAATATGATTCTCCGAGTCCCATTAAATGTCCCATTTCATGAGCAGCTATTAATTTATAATCCTCAATATCCAGTAATTCTATAAAAGCTGTTTCTGAAATTTCGTATTCAAATCTGTTATACAAAAATATATTCCCTATATTATTGATTTGCCAGCTAGATCCAATATCACAATGAGAGTTATTAATCGCTGATTCTTCAATTGAGTTTTTTATAATTGTGTTAAAATTGCTTATACTGCTTGAAAGTGACAAGTCGAAATTCAAGATAATGTTTGCATATCCGCCCATATCAGATTTTTCATTCAATTGATAATTTCCGCCCCAAATATCTTTTGCATTTCTAATAGCTTGTAAATATGAATCTATCCCTTTTTTTTCATGATTGTTGTCATACTTAAAACTTGACCATTCCAACTTTTTCACCGGATTCGAATCTTTGGAATTTTTGCATAGCGGAACAATTTTTGTTGAGTAGTCTGTTTTGTCTGAATATCTTAAATTAAGTGAGATATAAATATTCGCATTTTCTCTTCTCAATTTAAAATCGCTTTCTTTCATAAGCGTGTTTATCATAATATTTAACATTCCGTGATATTCCCATCTACTATACAGATTCGAAACACCAAGCAATTCCGCCAATTTTTTTGACGAAACATATGTAATACCGTTTTTGTCTATTTTTGGCATTGAATTTAAAATATTACTATTTATACCCGGAACAGTTGAAACAAGGTTTTCAGCTAAAACAATGGGTATTAATGACTCATCTTCATCATGTCTTAGAACAACATTTCTATTTCCGTTGTACCAAAATAATTTATATTTTTTTCGTTCTTCAACGCTTAAATTAGCAGGTAAATACTCGCCTGTTTCAAGCAAGGTATCACTTGGCAATTCGGTTTGATATTTGCCTTTGGTTTTCGGATCGGTCTGCGATGCTTTACCGCTTGTCCTAAAAGTATTTTCATCATCAAGTTCATTTATATACATTTTTTTCTTTACAGGATCTTTTTTCAGATATATGTCTGTTGCGAATCCTCCTTCGATAAGCCCGGCAAGCACCGGATATTCTTTCTTGCTCCTGTAATCGGGTATGGCACCGGAAGTTATGATTCCATAAATTAAAGGAATTTTTTCTATCCTTTCAATTCTTTTTTCTGACGGCACATAAGCCGTTTTCGTCTGCCACAAGTCAATCTCCTTCTTCCAAATATTTTAACGTGATCTCTACGCAGTTGCACAAGATGTATAAGCAGCTTAAATCGTGCGGCGATTTTTACTTTATAATACTATTTCCCATTTAATGTGTAGAAAAAAATTTTCACAGCGAAGTGTTCCGCGCACGCTTCAAGCGCGGAATGAAATATTTTTTTCTATTTTTTAGAAGGGAAATCGTATAAGTACTTTTTCACATGCTTTTTGCGTGGTAAAATACGAATATAATCAAATCTTTAATGAGCGTTTTTTGTTCATCAAACTCACGTTATTTTAGTTTACAAAATTTAATTCCGATAGGTATTCTTCTCAAAATACTTTCAGCTAAATCAAATCGTACAATTATATAAGATTTTTTTTCGATTACTATTTTAAACAAGCTTAAATTTTTATTAATCTTAGTTTTATCTATTTGAATCATATCTTTATCCAAGTACTTACCAGTCACGGCGCACGAAACTTCTCTTACATCGATCTCCCAGTACGTGTATTGATAAATATTTTTTCTATCAGTAACAAAAATTACCCTTGTATCATAGTCATCGGAATAATTGAAAATTGCTTCTTTCACTTTATCTGAAAATAAAAATCTGTTTTCGAAAAATTTTCTCATTATCATGTAGTCAACTAACGCCATATTTTTTTTAAACTCTTCAATCAAAACCAAATCATCTTTTTTATTGAAATTCCAGAAGGTGCTTAATTTCAGAGGATTTTGTATTTTGTCATCACAAAGCATCATGTAATAATCCATTTGTAATCATCCTTATATACACTGGTTTATAGTTAATTCTCCCATATTAGATATGGCTTTTCATAAAACTCATTTTCTATAACAATAAATTTCTTTTTATCAAAAATTCCATTTATAGAATTGACTATTTCCGTACTTATAAATATCTCTCTCAAAATCTTGACAATATAAAAATTAAAATATTTTAGGTATTTATAAACTTCTTGCTTAATGAGCGCCGAATTATAAATCTGATAGTATTTTTTATTTTGTAATACACAGTTATCCTTACACTCTATAAAAAATTTAAGGATATCAGAAAAATCAATTTTTGTTCCTTCATATATCAAATCCAAATATAATTTTTCGCCATATAAAAATGTCGGATACGTGAACTCACCCATCTCGATAGTCACTCTGCTTAAAACTATCGTTAATATATTTGTTGCTGCGTCGTTGTCTTTACAATATTTATTGAGTTCTGAGAAGAGATTTAAGAATTGCATCCTATAATTATTTATTAATTCATCGTTATTGTTACAAATAAATTCATCTAAGTAAAAAAGTACGGTTTCAACCTCAGATTTAACATTGTTTTGTATAACATCAATCTTCAAAATATCATCACCTTTTAAAATTACCATACTATTTTCATTCTATAAGACAGAAAAAGGGAAAAGTATTATTCAGCATAGTTTGAAATATAGGAAAAATTTCTCTCCCAAACACTTGAATCGCTATTTGAACATTCAAAATATGAAATCAAAATCTTACCCTTAATTAATTTAAATGTTATGAGACGATAAATATTAATTTCGCTTATTTCTCGAAAACATAGATACAAATCATTTTTACTAATAAATTCATTTTCTAAAATCAATACATACTTATAGTTTTCTTGAACAATTTGTTCGGCTAATTCCCTAAATAAATACTGACTTGAGTATTCAGTGAGCAAAAATTCAAATTTACAATTTTTATAAACATAAGATTCTTTATTATATTTGCCTTGATCAACACTTTCAGAAATTATCTTTAATATGTGATTTTCTGCTTCCAACTTAACAAGTCCCATAGGCATAAATAATTTTATTTTATTTTCAAGAATTGTTGTTTCAAAAAAATCTTTTCTAAAGTCTGTGTACCATCCGGCACCTAAATCCAAATCTTTTGTTTTAGAAGAAATTTTGGTAAAGCGTTTAATTGTGTTCAGCGTTTTTCTGTCGTTATACACGGTCTTCAATATATTTAACACTCCTCATCGGCTTAAGTTTAAATTTAGCTCTGGGCCATACTTGTAATTTTATACCATTTACTTGATTTTCCAAAGCTCCAAGTTATTTTTTTAAAAATCAAATTTTTTATAAGTAAAAATTCGTTCAATAATGGCTCTGGAATTATCCATTTTTTGAATTGAAATTTCAATGTTAACCGAATTGATTATGTACAGCTGCTTGTAAATCATATCATTTTTAAATATTAAATTTTCAAAATCTAAATCTGATGTGAAAATGTGATCTGATTTAATTAATTGATTAATTGATCCTAAAATATCTAAATCATACTCCGGTGTAGATCTTGATATTTCCAACTCACCAAACTGGTTTACCAACTTTAACACTGTATCACCAATATTTTCACTCTTAATATCATATGCCTTGCTAGTCTGGTAGTATAAAATATCAAAGTAAATATCATACAAATCATTTTCTGATGTATAAATCATTTTTTCGCTTATAGAATAAAGTTGTCCTTTAGAATTAAATTCGTAGAATACACTTTTTCCTTCTTTTTCAAACTGAAGCGACCGTGTATCAGTTTTAATTGGCAAAGAATACTCTAAACTTTTTAATTCTTCAGTATTTATTGCCCATGGAATCTTTAATTTCTTTTCTTCTATAAAAGTTCTGTTCATCTTATATTGAATCTCGCTTTCATTGTAGACATCATTTAAATGAAAATCTCTTATCACATCTTGAATCAAGTAAAAATCATGATTTTTTACCCACTCTGAAAACATTAGAGTCATAAAAAAAATAATTATCAAAATAAATAAACATTTAAATACACTTTTCATTTTGTAATAAACTCCCAAACTTTATACCAATGGGTAAGCCTAATCTCCATTAAAAGCACATCATCCATCTGCCAGAGGGCTTTCATTCTATCTCGCACTCAGTTTCCACGGATTCTATGGTTTAATTGGAGATTAGTAATAAGGTCATAAAAATATATCTATACCCTTAAATGCGGTCCTTCAAAACCTCCGGCTTGTTTTTTCAATTCATTGATTTGCTCTTCCGAGATTTTTGCCTCATCCCAAATAAATATATCTAGAAAATAGTATTCATACAAAGCTTCTACATTCGTAATATTATTTCCATATATAGATAGGTATCTGACTTTAGGTAATTTAGATATTGGATCCAAAGTGGATATTTTATTACCCGAAATACTCAATGTTTCAATCTTAAATTTATCTGACAGCGGGGTCAAATCTCTTATATTATTATCATCTAAATGCAAATCTTCTAATTCATGGCATCCGGATAACCCAGATAAATCAGAAATTTTATTGTTATTTAGATATAGATATTTAAGCTTTTTCATTTCAGATAAACCTGAAATATCAGACACTTCATCGCCGGTTAGTACAAGTTTTTCAATATTTATCAAATTTTTAAGCAAACTCGTATCGCTAAAATCTGAATATTTTATTGCCAGATGCTCCAACTTATCTAATTTTTTTAGAAAATCATAATTTGTATCTGAAATATGTTCCAGACTTAAGTGTTTTAGTTTAACGAGATTATCCATTCCGGATAGTGAGCTTAAAGAATGACCTCGTATATCAATATATTCCAATTCTGTCATCTTTTCAAAGAAATCTCCTGATATTTCTTGATTTTCTGAACTATATAGAAAATCAATCAGCTCTAATTTTTTTAATTTTGTCAGATTTTTAATTTCAGATAGAGTGGTTGCATATGTATTTGACATACCTAATTTTTCCATATTTTTCATGTTTTCTAAAAATGAGAAATCGCTTAATTTATTATTATGCCCGAAATTATCACCTTGAAAGTATAATACTCTCAAATCTTTAAAGTTCTTTAACATATCCATCAATTCATAATATTCTGCCTTGATTTCTGATGAACAGATATAAAGCTCTTCTAAATTCGAAAGATTTGCCAATGCGTTAATATTAGTATATTTTATATCAGCAATTTTCTGTCTAAAATCGAAAGATTTTAGATTACTCATTTCCGTCAAAGGGCTTAAATCTTCTACATTTGTTCCGGAAATATTCAATCTTCTAAGATTTTTTAATTTTTTCAAAGCTGATATATCCCTAATAAATCCGTTGGCACAAAGATCGAGTTCCTCCAGTTGAGTCAACTCGCCTATCTTTTCCATCAGTTTTAGATCGGGTATACGTCCTAAATCTGAATGTCGTATAGCCAGTTTTTTTAAATTTTTTAGACTCGAAAGAAAATCCAGACCGTAGTCAAGGGTAAAATAATAGAGTTCAAGAGCTTCTAAATTATTATTTTTTGATAATATTTCAGTCAATTCTCTTTCTTGATCTTTAAAATATCCGGTATGAATATCAAGTTCTTTTAATTTTTTAAAATTTAATAAAAAATTAATATTCAATTTAAAGCTATTTTCTCCATATATATCTGCATTGTAATCTAATATTACACATTCTGAATTTGCCATATATTTTAATTTATCTGCACTTTTAACTTCGTTTACCATAATTTTTATTGTTTTGGTATTTTTTAAAATTTCATCGATTCCCGGCAGGTCATCCGCATATGATGAATAAACAAGAATCCCGTCTTCATATTTAAGTTTTGACATTGTATCAATTTTTTGAATTACCTCTGTTTCAACATATTTGTATATTTTAGGTAAGTTGACATCCGATGTTATTAATAAAGCTAAAATTAAAGAAAATATTCTTATCACAAATACCCCTCCTTCAAATTATAGATCATAGTACTTAATTTTTGATAACTGCAAAAGTTTCCTTCGACAGATCTCGTTAAGAAATGTTATTGCGCTGATATATATTCAAAATACTATAATTAATACTACTTTCAATTAGATAAGTAGAAAAAAATTTTTCACAGCGGAGCGTTTCGCGCAATGCTTCTGGCGCGAAATGAAATATTTTTTTTCTATCCTTAATATTGAAAATAGTATAAATACAAATTTATATTGTATTGATCTTTATCAAAGACTAATCGTTTTGAACTAAAACATGAAATACATGTGAATTTGTTTGGGTTGCTAAAACATATAAATAATTTATTGTTATCTTTTTTTGGCTCTTAACAGATATTCCTTTTTTGACTGCTATATATTTACTAAAAACTTCATCTTGAAACATTGCTTGTTTTATTATATTATTTTTCCTATCTACTTTGTTACTTAAATAACCAAATTTATCTACACCATCATAGTATTTATTACCTTCCATATGTGGTATAAACTTTGCAGAACCTCCTATAATAGTAGGTTTATTTAATGTATTAATAACAGATAAGTTTTTTTGAGTACCATCGAAAACATCTGATTTCAATTCTGCGAATAAAAAACCAGCATATGACGCCGGAACAAGGTACAAATCGTAAGATTTAGTACTATTATTATCATTTATTATATCAAGCTGGATCAAATATTCTATTGACCAATTACCTATATTATGGTAATTAAGCGGATCCTCAATATTGAATTTTTGAGTGCCATTAAATTCTCCATCAAACTTTCCATCAAATTTGGCTTCTTTTATAGTGAGCGTTGCCGGATATTCATCGGCTAATACCGTAGTTATTAAATCAGAAGGCTTATTTGCATTGTCTGCTCTATTATTTCCTGTTTCAAAACCTACGTTTCGATAAGTACTTCTTTCTTTAAATTCTGAAGTTTTAATAGAGGCGTTGCAAAAAATTCTATAAGAGTTTAGATGCCCCGAATAGCATTTATAATCCATTATATCAACATCTTCTCTTATAAAATCGCCATCTTTGAGCGTGTCTAAACTTTTCAAATTTTCTATATCTCCAATGACCCCAACATTACTGGCTCTGTAAAAACTTCCTGGTATTGTTTCTGCCTCACTTTTATCTTTTACAGCATAATCCACAACCCAAATTTCATCACCGGATACGATTTTAAAATCTATAAAACCACATATAGCTTCATGTGCTGTTGTAATATTAGTAATAAATATATTTTCTGATGTTTTCGATGATATGGTAAACTCGGTAGAACCGGTATTTGCACCTGTTACATTAATAGGATGCTCTTTCTTTCCTTTATTAGTTGATGTAAAAAAATTAAGTACATCCATTGCTGTAGTCCATATGCCTCCTACTTGACAATTGTAGTCAATGATTTTAATTTTCACCTCTTGAGTGGTATTATTTTTAAATGATATACAATAATATGCATCTCTTTTTCTATATAAGGCTCCGCCATTCGCAATAGAATACCATATCCTTACTACTCCGTCCGACTTTTTTACTCTATTTGAATTGAACCTTTTACCAAATGTATATTTATTTAAGGTTTCAGGGAAATTTGTACTTAACATTAAGCCTTTATGAAAATTCATTTTTTGAAATCCTTTAATCAATAATTCCTTGTAGAAAGGATCTTTCTGGGATGTATCGGTACCGTATGGAACGGCATATTCATTATTGGTTAGTTTATTTACAACTGCCGGAACAAATATATTAAGCCTTGGTGGATTATTAACTCTATCCCAAGCCCGCTCATAAGTCTCATCAAGCTCTATCCCAAAAGCCACGCCGACAAATTTATCTCTTTTTTGATTCACAAAAAGAGTGATTTTAACAAAATCAGCCTTAGTTTTTGATTCAATTTCAGCAGTAACTTCAGCATGTGTAAATACAATACTCCTCTCGTTTGCGCCAACCATGTTCATATGAACTGCCAAATCTCTGTAATAATTCTCATCATATTTTTTAGAGTTTGCCCACGCAAGCAATTTTTGAATTTCCTCGTTTTTATACGAAATTTTTGGGACATGAAGTACAACTATAAGTGTATTTTTTGTTTCGTATGTTTTTGCAACCGACTTTTCATCGGTTGCCACTTCTACTTCATATTTCACAACATCTTGGATTTCAAACGGATATTTTTTATTTCTGGAAATTAGTCTAATCATTCTTTCACCTTCAAATAAAATAGTATTTTTATGTTTTAAAAGCCGTTAGTATATATGCAAAATTGAAGACTAAAATTTTAACATTTTATATTTTTCAATTTATTCCGGTCTCTTATAGACGAATTTAATTCGGACTCTTTGCGCATATTACATACATATTCTCCATTTAACCCAAATGTATAAATTCCGCGCTCGAAACCGCTGTCAAACTCTCTGCTGCTATTTACAAGAACAAAGATTAAATTATCTTTTAAAATCAAATCGCCTTCAAAATAAAGGTAAGAATAGTCCGGGAAAACAAATTCCCAGATTTCTTCGCCATCCGGTGAAATTCCGATAAGGTGACCTAATTTGCGTTCTTTCAATGTATTATCCAAATATTGATTGTAATAAAATATTTTATTCCCTTCACAATCCAGTATAAAATTCGGACTGGTTTCACTGTTTTCCGGCTGATTCCAGCTCCACTTTTCATCAATCATGCCGACATCTTCCTCACTCTCTTATAACGCAGCTCCATTTCAGTTACATGATCTTCAAAAACTATATATAATCGGTCGTCATAGTTTAAAACTTCTTTCTTTCCGCTTGGAATATTTCTATCTCCGAGGCTCACTATACAGTCAGTATCATGATGAAATAATACTGTACTATTGTTTCCGGCTTTCAAATGAATTTTATGCGCCTCCGGAAGCTTTTCAAAAACATCCATCATAGCGAATAACTCGCCTAACGAAATGGAGTGTTTGTTTTCTATATAACTTGCGTTCCAGTTTAAAACAGGAACTTCATTTCCGCTAAGTGTATTTAAAAAATAGCCTTCAAACCGTGCGCCGCTAAATTTTATTCCGATTGCGGGGAGTATTGCGGGAACGATTTCTGATTTATCGGTTTTTAATTTAAGTAAAATATATAAAGTCAGCAAAGTAATAAAAATACATCCTATTCCTATGTAAATATTTTTGTAGTAAATCCAAAACGGCAGCGCATCAAAACTAAATTTTCCCACTAAAGTGCCACCTCTATCATCTATAACATTAATAAAAATCTCATCATTTCCTTCTTTTAATGTTTTTAGAATTAATTTATTTTCTACTATCGAAGCCTCAGAGATTTCTGACTTTTGGCTAGACAGTTTATATTCCAAGGAATCGCCGTCGGAATCTTTAAAATATCGATCTAAGTCATATTCTTTCTCATGATTTTTTTTGAATAGGATTTTGTCTATTGTTTTTATCTGTGTCGGCGAATTGTTTAAAAAAGTTGCTTCAAACGGTTTTGAAGATACAGAATAATCCTCATCCTTCAGTTTTACTTCCAGCTTAGTGCTTTTTGGATAATCGTTTTTATAAACAGCTGAAAGATATTCTTTGCTTGTTTCCATAGGCAAAATTTCAATTTCGCCTGTAGATATATCCGTAATTAAGAGTTCTGCGTTTAAATTCTGATAATTTTCTTTCAATTCTTCTCCCGAAGCTTTATGTAATTTCGCATTTATGGTAATTTCTCTAGCCGATAAATTTTCGATTTCTTCTATCTTAGGATAAATATTTATGTAATTTGTGATATTTGCCTTTATTTCGTCGCCTTTTTGCGCTGTGAGATTGATTTTTATCTCTGTAGCGTCTGGGTTAATGAGTTTTATCCCTGAATAATTCTTTGATTTGTAAATCTCGCCGCTTGCGTTTTCTATGCTGATATTTTGAAGTTCTGATTTATGCTGTAGAATAATATTAGTTTCTTCTGCGTAATTTCCAGGGATTTTAATATTTATTTGTTGCGGTTCGCCGGTAGAAATTATTGGATTCTTAGTGATTACTTTTGTTCCTGTAACATCCGTGAATAAGTTATTAAAAACATTAAGCAACTCATCAGAATTTTGTATTTCATATTTTTTGCCGTTTGTATTGTCAGCGATTTTCTGCAAATATTCAGTATTGAGCCCGCCGTTTTTACTGATTCCGACAGTATAAACCGGGCAATTTATTTTTTTAAGCTTTTCATATGCTCTGTTTTCATCTGCCAACGAGTCAGCCATAGTTCGGCCTGTAACAGAATTATTAAGATCCGTTTCACCATCAGAAAACAGAACAATAACCGGTCTGTTATTATCTTTTACCCTGCCTTCGAATAGGCTCGTCCCATAATCAAGAGCCATTCCTATGTCAGTATTTCCGTATCTTTTAATTTCAGAAATTTCTTTTTTTATATTTTCCCGATTAGTTTTATCATTCATCGAGGTAAGGGAATATGATTTCAGCATTCTATCATTATATGTAACAAATCCGATATCTGTTTTTGTTGAAAAGGAAGCGTCAACAAACATTTTAAATATTTCGCCGACCAGCTTATTTTCATCATGATAATTCATAGAATTACTGCAGTCTATTAAAAATAATATTTGATTATATAAATCCGAATTTTCAATTTTTGATTCTTCAGAGTAAACAGTATTTATAGAGAATAGTAAAACAATAAAATAAGCAATTATCTTTTTCATAAACACACCTCAGTTGAATTGAATTTCTGTAAATTGAAGATATTTTTATTTTGTACCATTTATTTCGCCGTCAGCACCGTATAGGAATTCAGTCTTTATTCCGTTGGCGTCGATTTTTTCCTTGAGCCTGTTTATACTGTTATATCTAAAAAACGTTGATTTTCCATCTTTATCTGTAAACATTGAAATATTACCGGCGAAATCATATTCGAAAAGCTCGTATTTCTCATCAGGATAAATTTTTTTAATTAAGCGGTTGTTTTTATCAAAAATATTTATTCCTATATTTTTCATATTTTGCTTTTCTTCGAAAGCTATAGGGTTTAACATTTCTCCGTCACAATCATAAGTTAATTCAAGAATTTCAGCGTTTGGGAGAATAATCCTTATTAATTTGCCGTTTTCATTATACTTAAACACAGTTATTATTTTTATATAGCTCGTTTCTGAATTGCTCTTTTCATAATCATTGAAATTGGTATCATTTAAATCCAAATAATCGACCTTTTGTTTTAATAAGCCAAATTCATTATATTCATAAGCGACAGTTTGTTCGGTGATTTCGTTTATTTTTGAGATTTCTCTAACTAATCGATTAATGCCTATATAAAATAATTTTCTATCTTCACCCGTTGATTTATGTATTTGACAAATATTATTCCTGCTATCGAATTTATAATCTATTATTAAATAAGATAAAGGATATTCTCCGAGGTGAGATTCCGTATAACTGATTTTTTCTTGAATTTTATTTTGATTTTTATCATATGCGTATAAAATCACATTGTATAAATCTTTGGATGAAGGAATCCATTTTTCTGTAATATTTCCGGCAAAATCATATTTCAAGATTTCGCCTATGGCTTTATCTTTTTTTGTATCAGAATTTGAAACTATATTAATTGCTTGCTTTCCCGAGGGTAGTTCAATATTTACAAGCTCATAATTCTCATCATATTTATAACGATATTTTTTGCTTACTTCATTGGTAAGCTTCGAATATTCAACATCTTTCGGCGACGTAATTTCTATAAGATTTCCGAGCAGGTCATAACGTCTTAATTCTTTGTAAGTATTGTTTACAGATATTTCAACGCATTTATCCATATTGTTATATTTAAAACGTTTTTCTACACCAAGCTCATTCTCATAAATAAGCCGACCCAGTTGATCGTATCCGCGCTCTAAGCAAAAATTGTTCGGATAATATGTCAGCTCCGGCAAAATGCTGTCATCGCTTTTATAAATATATTTTATTTCATTTTTATTCGGGTCAATCCTGTTTATCAAGCGGCCTTTGGCATCATAGGAATATTTTATGACTGCCGTAACACCTTTATTTATTTTAATTTTCTTTTCGCATAATTTTCCTGTTTTATTATATTCGTAAAGTGATTCAAAACCGTTTGATTTTAAATATTTCGTTACAATGCCATTTTCATTTCTTGTCCATTTTTCGAAATTGCCGTCCGGCGTTTCTTTATAAATCATCAGATTATTTTTATCGTATTCGAAATAATATTTACCTTTACCCGAATTCTCTTTTGATGACAATAATAAACCTTCATTATAATCAAAATGCCAAACGCGATTATTCTGCAAAGTTAATTCTCTAATCAGACTTTGCCGGTCATATTTTATGCTGAATATAAATTTTTGGCTGTAAGTAATCTGATAAACCATGTCAAATGAGCAGTTCGATAAATAGAAATCAAATTTTTTATTTCGTTCATCAAATTCAATCTTCCATGTTGAATATTTTTGAAAATACATAAATACCGGAAATTCTTTTCTGTTATATATCAATCCGACATCCGTTTTGCCCAATGGGTCTACAACTCTATTCAGTTTTCCATTTTTCATATCATACAAAAAAGTCCATTTTCCGCCGTTAGCTTGTTCGAAAGCAGACAAAAGAGAATCAGTATAAAAATATTTAATATTCCGTCCTGTATGATCAGTCAATTGAATTATTTTGTTATCTTTGTAACGAAACATTAATTTTTTTCCGCAAGAAGAGATAATAGAGCTGATTAAACAGGTACCGGCAATATATCTAAACTCTATAAAATTATTATTTAAGTCTGAAATTCTTTTAAGGTGACCGTCAAAACTAAATACATGGATATAATTATCTTTTTTTATTGATATTTCTTTTTTAGAGCTATTCTCTGAAATCACCTTAACTAAGCTATTCGGAGAAATATTTATCCAATCCTCTCCGCTTTTTGTAAAGACAATTCTTTTGTTAGAAGTATCTGCTATAGATAAATTAGTGCTGTCATATTCACAATAAACTTCATAATCTATGGTCCAGCCAAAACCAAGAAGCCCGCCTGATTTCATCCTGTAGTCTTGATGGCTTGAAAGTTTGCTTTTTATTGTATGAAATCGTCGTTTTATCGCTATCGGCGGCCCGATGCATTTTATATAAAAATCAAGATATTCTTTAGATATTCCATTATCAATAACGTCAAACTCTGCACCGGAGAGTAAAATTGTTCTGCTATTTAAAAGCATTTCGTCCTCGCTAGGCGGATATCGATTTTCGACGGACGGCAGAGAAAATTCTTTGCCTTTATTGAGCCGATTAGCCAATTCAAATGCATCTCTAAAAAGTTTTTTGTTTTCCATAGCCATTGCCTCTATAAGAAATATTTTTAATCTAAAATTATTTTCTGTCCAAATTGAATCTTTTTCTTTAGTCCACTGTTCTCTTTTTTGATTTTTTCTAGAATCTTAACAAGTTTAGTATGAATGGTAAAATTAGATACCGGATTTATCTCTTCTTCTAATTTATAAGCGATATAATTTTGAATAACTTCGCGTTCAATTCTTTCGTTGTTAAGACATAAAAGGCAAAATGTAATGTCCATTTGATTCTGGGTTCTTGTCTGTAAAGTTTCTCTGGCAAAGTATTTAAGAATAATATTGCTTAGAGTCGGCTGTTTGTATCCGGAATATAAAACATTTACGATGTTAATTGTGTTATATTCGGTCGTAAAATCATATAAGTCTTGATACTCACTACGCAAATATGCGCCTTTTTTCAATTTAAACCTGCCAAGTTCCAGTTGATTTTCTGTAATTTCGGTATATGGCTCTATTTCAATTTCTATATATTGAGTTCGATAATCTTTATCGCTTATTTCATCATAAAAGTTCATTTTTATAGAGACTTCATCCTCGGTCGCACCGTAGCTTAAAATTGTGGGCTTACCGATAACATAAATCTTTCCTTTATGTTTGACTAAACCCTTTGAAAAAGTGATTATTTGCTTATCAACCTTTGGCATCAAGCCGGAGATAATTCCATCCGACAAATTTTCAGTACAGACATCTAAAACATCTCTCGGATAATCTCTCATAATTTCAAGCATTTCTATTTTTAAAATACGGTCTTTTTTAAAATATGGGAAATTAAGTTCTTGCATAGTTTATCGCCTCATAGTATTTTCCTGATTTTTTTATTTTTGAAAAACTCATTTTTGACCATCAAAAAAATTAAGTTCCCATTCATCATTTTCAAACGGCATATATTTTCTTTCGCCAATCAAAAGTGTGCCATTTTTTCTGGCCAACGGCAGAATATAAAATCCCCATTTATCTAGAAAAGCGAAAGTAAATATTTTTATTTCACCGTCTATAATGCTGTCTATGTCGTCCTGCAAAATTTTTTCCGAATATTCTCTGGTCGTTTCTTCATAAGTTGTCGATCTGAAATCCTTAATATTTGTAATGAAAGGATATTTGTGAAGGATTTTGTTGCCCGCATCCATCAATATCATTTCTATATCCTCAGTATCAATATTTCTTGAAACAAAACCATACGATTTTGTTATTTCTTCAAGGCTGGAAATCATAATGACTTCACTTCCGGAATGAGTGTATGAAACGAGCTTATATGGAGTTATAGGCGCTTTATTTTTGATAACCGGAGCAATTAAACCAATTTTCCTTGCGTTTTGATATTTGACCGCTCCTTCGAGGCAAGTCAGTTTAAAATCCTGTACTGCTTTTTCTTTTCTGGAGGATTCAATAAACCGGCCCGGAATAAATTCCTTTAATGCATCTCGAAATATATCTATTTTGCAAGTTTGTCCTGTTAATTTGATAAAATTAAATTGATCAAGCTCGCCATTTAAAAAAAGCGGTTCAATAAATTTTTTTATTACACTATATATTTCAGCTTTCGTTAATAAAGTGATTTCTTCTTTTGTAATAATGACCTCCGGAAAATCGGTAGTTAATGTAAGCTTCTTATGCTCATTTGTAATGTTTCGATTTAGATTATGCCTTTTTGAATTTTGATATATATTTAATCTCCAGCTTTCTTCTGCTAAAATTTTGGGATCGGCTAAATCGGTTTTAAGTCCGCATTTATGAAAATTAGTTTGCATTTCGCTTGTAGTCTGAAAAAGCTCTATCTTTATTTTTTCTGCCAAATTCCAGAGAAAATAAAAATTACTTTTAACTTTAATATAATCTTCCGTGGGATTATTTTTATAATTAAAAAATTTAGTCGGTATAATTTTTTCGCAGGAATCGTAGATTAATTCGAAATTCTTATAAATGTCATCTATAGTGCTTTTATCAACATTTCTGTATATATCAGACAAATCAATTTCAAAAATATCTTCCATATTTATTTTCTCTTCGTTAGCATAATATTTAGTGAATAAAATTTTTAAATATTGAAATATCCGAAAAGTGATATTATTTCCGCCGAAATTTGTTTCGCCGTTAGCATAAGTTGTTGTCAAATTAAGGCAGTATGTTATTTGGTTATCTTCTATAAAATATGTACAGCTCGTAAGGTCGGTAGTACCGCCGCCGCAATCGATAATAAGCGCACAATAATCTTTGCCGTCTTCGAATCTATTGTTTTCAATCTGGTTTGAAATCGAATTATATAAAACCGCAATTCCTTCATCCAATGCTGTGTCAACAATAATTTCATATTCGGGAAGTATTTCTTTGTACATCTCAAGAAATTGAAATTTCTGTTTAACCGGACTGGTTATATGTAAAGATTTATAACTGCATTTATGCTGCTGCTCGGACACGGAGATTATGTAGTCAAAATAAGACTTCAAAATATTCTTTCGCGTGATATAAGCGATATTTCCGTTTTCGTCAGCTATTTCTTCGATTTTGTTGTAGTCATTTATCCATTTTTTTATCCCATAAAACACAGTTGCCGGATTATTATAGCTGTTTTTTCTGGCATTTTTCAGAGCGTCATATCCGAATCGATATACTATTTGAGCAGAGTCGCTGCAATCTTTTATGCCTACAACCGACGGCAGTATTTCAGATAATACATTTGTTTTGCTCAAAGTATTAACAAATCTTGTCTTGTTTATTTTATTCAAAGCAACTCCGTTTTTTTGTAAATCTTGTTTCAGATTATTTCCTATGTGATGTTCACCCAAATAAGACCCGGCTGCAGAATTGCTGGTGCCAAAATCGATAACTAAAGAAGTATGTGCAGCTTGAGTATCAATTATTAAAAGTTCTGATATATTCACTAAATAGCAATTAATTTTTGTAGGCATCATTTTTCCGGAATAGTAATAATTATATAAATACCTTGATGATTTCTCGTCTATGAATCCCAAAAAATAATTTTTATACATAGCTTCCGGGATTGATGAATCCAGCAATTCATTTTTGCAAATCAGATAGTATTCTTTATTTGATTTAATTAAATTTAGAATACCAGAAATCTGTCTATTTTCATTGAATAACAGTACATTGCCCTCGCTGAGCCTTTCGCCCTTTATTATATAATTATCATTAATTGTTGTTTCTATTTTTTTATAAAGTGTGATCCTTGTAGGTATTTGAATTTCTTCATGTTCTTCAATAAGATTCAGCATTTTAGCGAATTTATTTACTACTAATTCAAAGCTCTCAACAACGAATTTATCAATAAAAGTAAATAGTTTAGCTCCGCGATATTTCAATATAGTATTAATCAAATAAACCCGATTGAGTTTATAAGCTACTCCAATGACCAATTTTTCTTTATAACAAATTTCACGCAGCTGTAAAGTAGTCAATTCCTGCAGTTCTTCGAGAGTATATGCAGCATTTAAAGCTTTTTCTACCGGATTAAGCTGATACGTATATTTCATATTTACCTCCAAGATATCTAAAGCTATATCTCAATAATTCATTATTCTGCCTATTTTCATCATTTCATAAACACCAAATACCCCGAAAATGTTTTCCCAATAGACTTCTACCGTACATTTAAAAGGCAGAAATAAATGTTTGAGAACTTCAATCTGTTCTGATTTTTGTGGAGTTTCTTCCGTTCTGAGAAAAAATACTATTTCATCTTTTTCAACGGCATTTGAAAAAATATATGCTTTTGTAAAAATCCGGCTTACACAATCTCTTAAAAGGTGGATACATTCACCGGTACTGTGCAGGGTTAGAATATTATTAGCGATTACTTTTTGCTCAATATATGTGAATAAATCGATTTTTTGTTTAATATATTCGCCGAAATATCCGTTTTTCATGTCATTGATAACAAAATTTATATAATATTCCCGTTTATTCATGCCGGCCATAACATCGATATCCTTTAAATGATGAATTGATAAATCATGAATAACATTTACAATATCTTCATTCTCGTTTACATTTGGTTCAAACAGTTCCTTAAAAATGCTGTAATAACGATAGAATGGATTTATTTCTACATCTTGAAGAACTTTAGTCTCGTTCATTTCAAAAAAGCTGAGTTCCATATATCCTGAAAAAGGACGGCCGTATTTATAAAAGATAGTATCGGGGTCAATATTGTTTTCTATCGCCTTTATTGCAAGCTCCCAAATATAATTCATTAAACCAGCTCCCCAATACATTTGTATTCAGGAAATAAAATTTGAAGCTCTGATATTAAAAAGCTCATTTTGTCATAAATTAAATAGTTTTCCCTATCATAGGGCTTGAATTTCAACAACAAAATTTTTTTACCATCATCAACTCTGATATTATCATCTATAAAGTCATTGAAATTTATTGTTTGTTCGATTTTTTTATAGCTGTCCCTGACTTCTGCATTTTGAAACAATAATTCCTTTGATAGCTCATAACATTGAACAAGCCTCGCGATTTCGCCTTTTGTACGAATAATCATCGATTTGACATTTGAATAACGTCCGATAAATCCTAAATTTCGGTTATTGGACAGCAATTCAAAGTTGTAAATGCTTTGCTTTGAATTATTTATATCTTCAATTTGCAGCAAACTCCATTTATGCTGATTATCGTTTGGAGAAACTATAACTAAGTCTTTTTCAAGCCTCTTACAATAAATATAATCAACATTTTCGATTCCGACCAAATAACCATTTTGTACACCGAATTCTTCAAGAGAAATAACATGATCAAAATTAATTCTATCCTTTGCAGGCATAGGAAAAGATTTATCTTCGGCTTCTATTTTTTTTATATTCCAAAGAGGGATTGCATTGATTTCCTTATATTTCTCATATTCAGCCAAATCAATTATAATTTCCGTTATTTTTTCATCAGGCTTAAGCAAAATTGATGAATTCAGGATAATATCTACATATTTATAGGCATATGGACAATTTAATGTGCTCCATATAATTTTATTGTATTGAAAAACTCGGTATAGCTTTTCAATTTCGTCTATGTACTTTCTGCATTCTCTCAAAGAGACTTCAATTTCATGGACATCTTGATTCGTTTTTACATAGCCCTTATAATATCTTCTGCGTTTTAAAATTTCTCGAAATGTGAGATTATCACATTTTAAAAATATACTGGTCACTATAAATTCTTGATTATTTTGAAGTTTTTCGTTTATTTCATTCATATCATAGACTGTATCATCAAGGTCAGCAGGAATTATTGGATGCAAAAAATCATTTACGGGATCAATATTTTCGACTTTTTCCAAACAGGTGTAGATATAGAACTTGTTAAGAGGGTCTTCAATCTCATCATAAATTCTTTTTTCCAATCGCTTATACATATCCATGTTATATAAAACTACGTTATCAAAAACATCATAAAGAATTTTTTTCATAAAGCGACGGTCATTTAGATCATTTATTTTATTAAGTCTGTCCTGAATAATATCTCTCAATTTTACTCCGCCTCAGTTAGATAAATATTAAATAAATTTAGTAAATCATATATTTACTTTGCAGCTCCAATATTTTTTCTTGAACCGCAATCGCCAAATCATAAGCATCAACGCTTTGATATGTATCTTTTGCCTGTTTATAATAATTAATGGCCATTTGAATATTTTCTTTTTTCGCATGGTCATCAGCAAATGTTTCCAATACCTTTGCGCTGTAAATAATTTTTTCTTTTTCCTGTTTCGAACTCTCTTCTTCTTGCTTATCTTTTTTAGACTGGTCTTCTATCAATAAATCATTCTCGATATCATCAATTATCTTGATTTTATCCTGCATTAATAACATTCTTTCGTTTTGATTAATGCCTTTACAGAGTGCCTGAGCCTCTTTATATTTAATTTTTGCCTCGGCATAATTCTCGTCTTTCAAAAGCTCATCGGCCTCAGCTTCAATTATGTCAATTTCGATAAGTTTATTCGAATTCTCGAATTCCTTTTTGCTAATATTAGCTGCGTCTATTTTTTCATTAACACTTGAAATTTCACTTGTCATTTTTAAATTGGAATAAATATCTCGTGCGAGTTTATAATTGCTTATTGCTATTTCAAAATTTGCATCAATAATATGCATATCGCCGGAACGTACGTAGCCGTCTGCTATTTCGGCTTGTGTGTTTTTTTCTTCATTAGCTATTTTTTCACTTAACTCAGAAATCTTTTTTTCGGCGGCGGCGGCTTTATCCAGTTCATCCAATTCAACATAAGACTTGACGGAATCGTTATAAATGTCCAGAGCTTTTAAATAATCTTTAGACGTAACGGCTTTATCAGCAGTCAGTTCAGTTTTTTCAATTGACTTAATTTTATTTTCCAGTTCTTCTTGTTTTTTCGTTTCTTCCTCGACCTTTTTAGCTTCTTGTTCTGCTTTTTTTGCTTCTTCTTCTGCTTTCTTAGCTTCGCTTTCAGATTTTTCGTCAGCCTTTATCTGGCTTTCAATTTTCTCTTTTTTAAGTGTTATATCTTTTTCTGCTTCTGCGTTTTTAACTTTCAAAGCAGATTTTAATGCCTTATTATAATTTTCAATAGCGTTTTCCGGTTGTTTTAGCTCCGTTTGATAATCTGCTAATGAAATCAGCTCGTAAACATAATCATTTTCACTGCATGCCAAAATTTTACCTTCAAGTTCGTCTTCATCCAATAAATCGTAAAAATCAATTTCATTTTTTGCTTCATTAAGCGCTTTTTCATAACTTAATTTTGCGTCTGTATACTTTTTATTTTTAAACAGCTCATCACCATCAATTATTAATTGAGTAACTCTTTGTTTTGAACTTAAAGATTCTTTAATATCAGCATTTTCTTCACCTTTTTTACCTTTTGTTTCTTTTAAACTTTTGCTTTCGTTAATTCCTTTTTCATATTCTAAAAGAGCTCTTTCGTAATTTTTATCTTCTATGTATACATTGCCTTTGTTTTGGAATCCGGCAATATTATTTAAAATTTCCTTGCGCTTTATGTTAGCTTTGTAGAGATATGTAAATAGAATAATGCCTGTTATAATAAGTGGTATGGCAACCATTAGAGCGATCTTAATTATTTTTTTAGTATTATCTTTTTCTTGAAAAGTTTTTTGTGCAAAGACTGTGGCTAATGTGTGATTACTGACATTTTTCTCTTGCTTGCTTAAATATAAATCATGCAGCTCATCGAGATATTCTGTCGCATCTTTTGCTCCTTCAACTGCATCCAGCATTTCCAGAGTCGTTATTTTCTGCCAGAAGCCCCATGTTGTTAAAAGTAAAATATCTTCATCATAAAGAATAATTTTCTTTGAGGACTCAATTTTTATTTTTCCTTGTTTGCCGAGAAAATTTGATAAATTTCTGCTTTCTTCAATTCCATATATACCGTCATTGGGAATTTTGTATTCATCAATCATTTCTTGGTACAGGCTTTGATCATGACTTTTTAGAAAAATACTTTCTCCTCTGAAAATATTTAAATGACAGTTTCCGCAATGAACATAGCGCAATTTTTTGTAGTTTGACGCTACAACCATAATACTTGCTTTTAGTTGAAATTTGGCGCTCTGTTCTTTTAACTGTTTATGAGCTTCCTTAACAAATGATTTCAGCTTTCGTTTTGATAGCGTTGGTTTTTTTGTAAACAAATCCAATACAGTATGTACAGCAAGTTCTGCGCTTATAACTTCTTCTTCATTGTCATAAGTTTCGGCTATCGCCCAACAAATGAAATTGTCCATCTCTACAAAGCCAAAATAATCTTTGTTTCTTTTCTTAGTTCCGGCTTCTGATATATATTTTGTTACAAAATCGCTGTTTAGGCGTCTTAATCCTGAACCCATGCCAGTGCTTTTTAAAGCATCTTTTCCAGAATCATTATTGTTGCGTTGTCCTGAGAAACCATCCTTTTCTGTCTTATTCTTTCTAACAAGTCCTGACACTTGTCGTATGGGTGGTTTTCTTCCGAAAGTTTCCATATTATATCCATCTCCGTTAAACTATCCTGTGCGCCTTTGGTGCATAACATTGCAATGTCATTCATTTCAAGATAAATATTCCCTGTTTGCATATATGAGCTTTTACTGTCATTTAGTTTAAACATTTCGCCTTTTCTGTATAGGAATATTGGGCATTCTCCAATAGATGCGTAATATAGAATACTCTTATCAATTATAATCGCTGCTATGGCAGCACCTATTTTATTGCCGTAGATATTGTCGTTCAGGCGCATTGTTATTTGGTAAAACGACTTTTTGAAGAAGTTATTTATAGACATCTCTTTGTATACTCCATCAATAAAATTTTTCTTCAAGATTTCTACGCTTATTACCGGTGCATATTTACCTATTTTTTTATTACCGATTCCATCTGCGATAACGGCTAGAATTGTATTGTTTTTTGAATCATCTGCAAAAGCAAAGTAATCATTTTGATAATCTTTTTGACCAATTAATTGAGCATTGCCGATTCTGACACCGCTAGGCAAAATATCTTCGCTATGATTTCTATATTTAAGCTTAGTCTTTAATAAAATAAAAATAAGACCAAACCCAAAAAATAAAATTAGAATAAATATTGGTTTAATCGAAAATTCGATATTGTTAAACATTTTTTCTCCTTTATCAATTCCGCGAAAGATTAATGCCATTGTAGTTTCATTTTCTTGACTTTATAGACCGAAAGCATAAAATATATTTTTTTATAATTTTTCGCGTCCGCTCTCAATATCATCGATTTCAGACCATTCAAAGTTTTCGCCGCATAACGGAATAAACAAAAACTTACTTTTTCCAATTTCTATTGAATCGTAAGGCGCAAGTTCGACCGGCGAATATATTGCTTCTTCATTTACATAAACAAGCCCTTGAGTGTTTCCGGGTAATAATAGAGTCTTTCTTCTTTTCGGCTCATAAACAAAAACTGCGTGGTTACGTTTTGCAATGTAGTTATCGCCCAATACTTGAATATCCATGCCGTCTGCGCGTCCAAGAAAATTCTTTTCCGTAAGTATTCGATAATCTCTGCCTTTTGACGGACCATCTATACAAACAAGCCAGCCTGTTACCGGCTCCATCACTTCTAAATCGCCGATATAAGGCATGCTGTCATTATAGTTTCCGTCTGCATCTTCAGCTGTGCTTCCATTTCTGTTTAGAATAACGGTTTTGTTACAATATGGACAGATGTTCCCATACCTCCTCGAACTAAATAAATGACCTTCGGGACATCTTGTTAATGCCATACTTTCATACCTCCTGAAATACTTCTTCATGCGCTTTATGCATAAAAAAGTACGAATATAATCAAATCTTTGATGAGCGTTTTCTACTCATCGAACTAAAGTTATTTTATCTAACTAAAATCTTTGCCTTTGAAATATAGATTATATCTCCTTCATCAACTTTATAAGCTACCATAGGCTTTAGCCTTAAAGCGAATTCTTCGCCGTTTTTTTTGAGACCTACACCATTAGTAGAATTTAAGTCCTCTATATACCAAAACCCGTTTGTAAAATTCAGCACAGCATGTTCATTAGATATAAACTTGCTATAATGTGTATCCCCCAGTTCAATATCTACATCTTTGGAGGTTGTCCCTTTGCCTATCAAAAATGATTTGACACCGTCGCAATACCATTCTTTCTCTTTTTCACCTTCATATGTAATCAAAATAAACCTTTTTATGTTTTTTTCTTCAAAATGAATCAGTGGATTTATCGAATTTACTTTATTTTTTTTATATTCAAATATGTACCAAACAACTAAAAGTAAAAGCAGTGCAATAGTTCCTAATATCCTTATTGAGATATCTTTATTTATAAAATATAAGAAGAATATGAACACAGACATACAAAAAATAATAAAAACAGTTAATATATATGAAACCTTTCTCCTTAAGTTTTCATCAATCAGATAAATCAACCCCTTTATTTTTTAAAACCGTTCTTTCCAAATATCGCTTCAAAAGCATCTTTTGTTTTCATAGGTTTGACTTTGCTATTTTTCTTCAGTTCCGGTGAATCACTATTTGGATTGAAGCCAAAAAAACTTTCAAAAGCATTAGATGTATGTACAAAATCTTGCATCTTGTTTTTAGGATTATAAGTTTTTGAACTTGCCGAACTTTTTTCATTTTGATGTGATTCTTCTGTGTTGCTGCCAAACATACGATTATCATATTCAGCTTTTTTACTTTCATCACTCAAAATACTGTATGCCTCATTTATTTGTTTAAAAATTTCTTCCGATTTTTTGTCTCCCGGATTAACATCAGGGTGATATTTTTTTGCTAATTTTCGAAATGATTTTTTTATTTCGTCTGAGGTAGCAGTTCTTTCGATTTGTAAGGTTTTGTAGTAATCAATCATTTTGTGAACCTCTTTTAACATACAGCAGTTTCATTTTTTACTTTCTAAAAGATTTTGTTTTAGAGTCATATAATACTATTTTCATTTTGATAAGTAGAAAAAAATTTTTCACAGCGGAGCGTTTCGCGCAATGTTTCTAGCGCGAAATGAAATATTTTTTTCTATCCTTTATATTGAAAATAGTATAAAATCAAGAAAAATCAAACCGCATTACAATCAATATATTTTTTTAAAATGCCATAAGAGCCGTTCCTTTTATTTCGCCAAAACAAAATAAATGAACGGCTCCCAAAATGTTTTGCTAAGAAGCAAAACGGAGTTCTTGTTAGGATTTTTAGAAACCGTAGCCGCCTTCAATGGTTGTAGCTTCAAATTTGTCTTTTTTCTGCCTAATTACAAGATGAAATGTACCTGCACCTTCGGTATCAAAGTAGTGCTCTGTATAATCCACAACAAATGCATTTGGAAAATGTACTTTTCTTACTATTTGATTAGCAACGACAACTTCTACCGTAGCTTTTCTATAACTATCCGAACTCTCCGCTCTAACGCAAGACCATTTCGCTATTTTCATAGTGTCGTCTGCAACTTCACCATCAACAGCAGTTAATATTTTACCTTCAAGAATCATTGTATTAACAACATCTGTGGAACGTGCATTTGAATCATCCGGTGTATCAGTTATAAATTTGCACGAAACTATACTATGTTCATCCAAATTAATTGTTTCGGCACCTTCGATTTTTAATCTCAAACCCATGGATTTTCCTCCTTTCATTATGTATATTCACACAAATTATAGTTCTGTGTGTAATGACGATTCGCGTTCTAAAAGAATTGTAACGCGTTTAGAAAAAGCGAACCAGTATATAGATAACACATTTCTGTGTTCCTACTGTGTTAAGAAATTAATTTATGCAAATTTCGCGTTTTTATTTAAGATAATTTCAAGGTTTTTAGTATTACCTCCAAAATTGATATCAACATTACAAATATTATATTCTTCTTCAATTTTATAGCCCATATCGTCATGCGGCAGCATGATCGAATTAATAAATCCTGTCTTACTCAGCCACATACTTCTTTGGCTTTGAGGATTTGCACTAAAGAAGAAAACAACATTGTCATGTTTATAATCGCTGGTCTGAGCCCGCATCATTCTTGAAACGTAAGTCGCTGTGAGTGTTTTATATATACTTTCGTATTCGTTTTCAACAAGCTGCATACTTCGGCATTTATAAACAGTTATTTGACGCAAGTCTTTACCATCAACTTGATTATTATCACTTGAAAAAACAAATCCAAAGTTTCTATTATTGATTGTGTCTTTTATACTGTTTGTATATCCGCTTATTTCTTTTGCTAAAGTTGTCGGCACTTTGAGCGCATAATTAGAAGCTTCGAGATCAAATCTAACTCCCGGATAATCTTTGGTAACATTTTTAAATCTTGTACGCAAAAATTCTGGGCACTGATAGGAAGCAGTTATTCCGGCAGCTACATAACTTGCAGGTATATATACGCCTTCAATCCAAATTTTCAAAATATCCTTTTTCTCTTGAGAAATTTCTGCGCCTTCTTCAGTTGCAACTAAATATGAATCTAAAATTAACCCTGATTTGTTTTTTGGAACGATACTCATATTAGGCAAACACGGAATTGCATATTCGCTATATTCTTTTCGAGTAAGAACCTGAGTTCGGTCTATGTAGTCATCAACACCCTTAGTCGCAACGGCTGTAAATGATGTTTCTTCACAAGTTTCAAAACTAAAAAATGTTTGAATCTTATAATCACAAATGCCATATAGTAAAGATGTAAGATTTTCCATTAAGTTGATATCAGATTTAGCGACTTTTTTATTTCCTTTAAAACGTTCACGCGTTAGTTTTACATTGTTTTCTAAGTTAAATTCGATATCTCCCACAATTCCGAACCAAATGGTATTGCGAAAGTCATTTTTATTATTGACAGTATTGAGATATACTTGCAGTCTTGGTAAATAACTGCTTTTCGTAAGCATATCAAGTTTGTTGTTGCAAACAAGCATGGAAGGCATCATGCCTTTGTTTTTAGATTTATACTGATCAAAAAATATGTAGACACCAAGAAGTTTTTCAATCAGTGGTTTTGCTACTTTTATAAAATCATTTTTTGTCTCTTGGTAAAATGAAAGATAGTTGTTATAATTCTCTACTTCTTTCGGTACATCTAAATCAGCAGAATTTGTTATTGGAAGCGGGCAAAATGTGCGTACAACTAATTGTGCCACATAATCTGTTGGATTTTCATTAACACTTTCATAGTCATCTCTAAATGCTTGAACAAGTGCATTATTTGCGTTCTCTTCAGCAATCATAAGCTCTGTTGATTCGGATTTCGGCCGTTCAATGATTTTCAGTTCACCTTCTTCTCCCATTGTAAGCTGACCGGCTATAAATTTTTCTGCCCGGTCATTTTCATTAGCACGACCGGCTAACAGCCTTTGCTTACAATCATCAATAGCAAGTGGAAGCATTGCCATAATATTGTTATATGTTTTGCTCGCTTCTTCAAATTTTATATTCAATTTGTCAGCTACATCAAGACGAAGAGGATCGCCGTCATCAAGTTTTTCGTACTCAGAGTAAAGATAATGTATTTCTTTTCTGGTAAAACGAATATCATCCATGACTTTTTTAGGTGAAATCATATCCAAGATTCTATCGAATCTAAAGTCAACATTTTC
Source organism: Eubacteriales bacterium (assembly GCA_031551135.1). Lineage (GTDB taxonomy): Bacteria > Bacillota > Clostridia > Lachnospirales > JAITVM01 > JAITVM01. The sequence continues at coordinate 33,305 of JAVBOA010000027.1, forward strand.
AATTCCTTGTGAACGTTTAGTTTGTATCATTGTTAGCAGCATTTTGATAAAATCATTATTTCGGTCAAGCGGAATTTCTTGAATACAATCTTCCGGTATCGCTGTTGGTTTTTTTAATGTATAAATAACTTTCTGATTTGCGGCATTGAAAAAGCTATAGATAGTCGGCTCAAACTTATCCAGAAATTCGTCGAAAGACTTCACAAGCAAATGACCGTTTATTTCTTTAACCTTGTCATCATCTACACTTTCAAGACCTTTTACATCACCAACTAAAGTCAGTAAATCAAGTTTTTCGGGATTAATTTCGTCAAACAAAATAGTTCTGTTTGTTTGTTCAATTATTTCCATAGAATTCCTCCGTGATTATGATAAATAATTTTCAAATATGTTTATTGTTACTGATACTAATTCCCATTCAATTTGTAGAAAAAATTTTTCACAGCGAAGCGTTCCGTGCAATGCTTCAAGCACGGAATGAAATATTTTTTCTATTCTTTAAAAGGGAAATAGTATGAGACCAAAATCACACAATAAACATCTAGTGGAGCTGTTTATACTATTTCCATTCTAAAACATAGAATTGGTACTAATTACTTTTTTGTTTTTTCAGAGCTTGTGGGATTTTTGGCTCATAAGATACAAAAAGGCAAAGCTTTGATGCTGATTTTTCAGCCGCAAAATTTAATCCTCTTGCTGTTAATTTCAGTAATTCTTGTTTTAAATTTTTTTCTTGTTTCATAAATAATCCACACCTTTCTTTAATATTAAGATATAATTTATAAAGCTTAAAATAGCTGCTGCCATTAAAGCGCAAACCAATGTAAAACAAAAATCTATAAATTCGAAATTTATACATGCAATAACTAAAACGTTATTCAAAAATAGAATTCGTAAAAGCTTTTTTTTGCATATTTTTAATTCATCTTTTGTTTTGGGATTTATTATGCTTTGTGATGGAGCAAACAATATTAATAAGCAATCCATTGTTATCATTAGCATCCAGCATAGATGTGTTTTTAAGTCAATAGGCAGAAAATTCAGCAAAGTTAATACGATTATACAAATGCTTATAGAGCATAAGTAACATCGAAAACGAGTTTTTGCATGGTATCCGCCGCTATAATTTCTCAATAAACGGTACGATACAAGAAAAATTGCTATTTCAAAGAGTCTGCCAAATATATATCCTAAAAGTATGCACGAAATTAATGTGGCTAATGACATTAAAACTACTTCTGCTCCGTAAATATAAACATCCTCTTCATCTTTAGAGATAATACCGTTTTCATATAAAATAAATGCTATATGTTTTGTTAAATATATCAATTTATTTTCCACCTTATAGTAATTTATGATATATTTACATCATACAACATATTTTTCATTTGTAAATAGCTTACGTCGGAATGACCATTTTTACGTCGGAATGTTTCATTTTATTACATTTAATTCACTAATAATACATTTTTTTACATTAATATTATGAAATATGATTAATAATATTTTTCGAATAGGCCCTCAGCATGATAGTTGTTACAAATAAGTAGTTAGCATAATCGATGTCGATTGCTCCATCATAATTTGATACTATTTTTTCTATACTTATCATTCCTATTCCATGACTAAAACGATTCTTTTTGTTACTTATAAATACTTTATTTTTAACTACCGGTTCTTCTGCATAAGTATTCTCAAGTTTCAATAAAAGAAAATACCCATTTCTTTTTATATCAAGGCGAATTCTTTTAGCACTTCCGGATTGAACTTTTTCTATTGCCTCCAAAGCATTATCTAACAAATTTCCCAATAATGAGCATATTTCTATTTTTGACAACATAATATCTTCATAGAATATACCTCTTACTTCAAATTCAATATCATTCTTCTTAGCAATCAATAATTTTTGGTTTATGATAACATTTGCTATTTCGTTTTCTACATCAATAATTCCGCTGTTTTTTATCAATTTTTCGTATTCCAATATATGCTCCATTGATTTTTTATAAGTTTTATCTCTATAATCATTCTTCCAGCTTAAAATATTATGTTTCAAATCATGACTCAAGATTCGAAGTATCTTGTTAGATTCCTCCGTTTGAATTAAATATTTCTCAATCATATCTTTTTGATACTCAATCATGTCGGCGGTTTGATTGGTTTCGATGTAATTAGATAACTGATAATAAAAATAGTAAACTGAAATATAAAATATCAGTATTATAAGCATTGCTATAATTACGAGCAGATTTAGAATAGGAAAAAATTTATTGTCTAAAAAGCCGATCTCTAAAATTAAGATTGTAGTACATAACATAAAAGAAAAAATCAACAAAAATATATACCAGAATTTTAAAGGCAAGATAGTCTTCTTTTCGTTTTTGAAATGCAAAATAAGTGTTATTATCGTAATTTGAATAATTTTCGCAATACAAATCATTGCCAGCCTCATGTTACCTTCTTCCAGTACTATAGTCCAAGGGATTGAATAATTAACTACAGATACAATCACTGATGCGATAGCATCGGATATTAAAAGAGCGATGATGTACAAAATACTGTAAATAATACGGTACTTTATGTTTTCTGAAAAAAAGATAATCGATATAACAATGACTAAAAATATGGAAAATAAGGACTTCCACGCTGCAAAAATCGTTATATAGGTTACCAAAGTTACAATTATTATTGCAACAATCATTGCCAAATAAATATGTACTCTCTCAAAAATTTCATTAACTCCCAGCTTTTTATTGCAAAAAAAGAATAATAGCCCGATATCTATCGCAGACATAAGCGTTTCAATAAACAACCACAAAAAATTCATATTTTCAAATCCTCTCTGAAAGAAACTGTAAATAACGGTTTTTTGATATTTGTTGACTTTTTTTAGAAGCACCTAACGGAATTTTTGTATTATTGACAAGAATAAAACTGCCTTTTCTATAATCTTGAATTTTATTCATATTAATTAAATAATTACGGACAAAAATACTAAAGCAATCATCATTAATTATTTCTTGATAATAAGAAAGCGGCTTAACTAAAAGTTCATATCTGCCTTTGGTTGTTTCTAAAAGAATTCTTCTGTTTTTACCTTTAAAAAGATATAGAATATTTTGTATTTCCATATTCAAACTCAAGTATTCTCCTTCATACTTATACTTGAATACAACAAAATTTTCTTTTTGCAGTCCGGCAGAGTATTTTGAAAGAATACTGGGCATGGCTTCTTCCATATCTAAATCCAAACGTTTTTTTAAAATAAAGCGAAAGGCTTCACAACGGTATCCTTCGCTCCATTCATTTTCTAAACATGTAGTAAATATCAAAATAAACTTACTTTTTAGAATGCTATTTAATCTTCTAGCCACTTCTATTCCACTAACATCTGGCATTCCAATGTCTAAAAAAATAATGTCATATTTTAGTCCATTTTTTTCAATTTCTTCAATTAAATCTTTTCCGGAAAAAAATTTATCTATTCGATATTTATAATTACATCCGGATAAATGAACTATAATTTTTTTTTCGAGTATTTCTAAAAATTCAATGTCATCGTCACAAATGCTAATTCTAATCATAGCTTAGTCCCTACTTTCTGTAATTTGTACTGACGAACGAAAATCTATTCGTTCCTCAGTATACTGTCAAATTTTAATAATTATATGATATTATATTTTTTCAATTTTTTGAATGTAAAAGCATATTTTTTCAAAATTTTATTGATTTTTGCTCTTGAATTTGTCAAATATTTGTCTTTCGTAAAGAATCCAATAAGATTTTTCGATAGAGTTATGACAAATATAAACTTGATAGAGGTGATTTTATTAGCATTGTAATTTGTGACGACGATCATTTTATTGTAGACAAGTTGTACGATATTATAAGCGATTATCATACAAAGAATAAAATAATTAGCTGTAAAATTGATAAATATTTGGATCCGAGAATACTTTTGAAGCAATATTTTCCGAATAAGTATAGTCTTCTGATTTCAGATATTTCTATGAAGCCGATGGATGGAATAGATTTGGCAAAGAATTTGCGAAAAGTCGATAAAAATCTTACTATTATATTTTTGACGGGTTTCACATGTCATATGGAAAAAGCATTTGGTGTTCATGCCTTTCAATATATAATAAAACCAGTCTCTAAACAGGATGTTCACAAAGTACTAGACGAATTTTATCAATACAATTCCGAAAAAACTGACCAAGCACTGCTATTTGTTTACAATGATAAAGGAAAAGATATAAAGATTAAATTTAACAAAATACTTTATTTCGAACAAATGCGCAATACTACTAAAATTATCACCAACAAAGAGGAAATAAATATTTATTCAACTTTAAAAAACATCAAGGATAATTTGCCTAATTATTTTTATCAATGCCATAGATCTTTTGTCGTTAATATTAGTCGTATATCAAAGCGAGAAAAGGAATCATGTATTTTGGACAATGGCTTTGTTGTTCCGATCGGAAGAAAATATTTTAGAGATTTCAAAGTCGAATACTTTGATTATGTATCTAAATTATGAGAATATCTAATAATTAATATGTGGAGGGCTTTGTTATTTTAGGATTATTGGGCTTTATCACGAATCTCGTTGATATATATGTACTTCATATGATTGTAAAATATTATTGCAGACAGAATGAAGGAATAAAATTTAATTTTTTATTAAAGCTGGTACTATCATTTTTAGTAGCGATTTTAAGGATAAATATACACATCGAGATATTTGCGACAATCCTTGCTTTGACTATTACTTTTTTTACGTTCAAAATTTTTTACAGCGGTTTAAAAGAAATATTAATAAGTATTTTTGCATGGGTAATAATTGGATTTGCTCTAGAGTTTCTTGTTGTTGCTATATTAGTATATGTAATGCATTTTGACACAATTATCGGTGAAATTACTGTCGCTATAATTTCTGTTTTTATGGCCAAAGCTATTGAATACAGTATAGTGTTTGCAATTTTCTCTAAAAAGGAGATAAATAAGATATCTCGGGCATTCGATATTTATCAATACATATTTTTTATTTTGTCTCTAATAAACCTTTGTAATATGGCTGTTCTTTTCTATCAGTTTGCTGAAAAAAGAGAAGTGAATATTTATTTTATACTGTATTTTTCGATTAGCTTTGTATTTTTAATTATTTCATTACTATATTTGCTTGACCAACTAAACAGAATTGTAAAAGAGAACCAAGAAAGGAAGCTAATAGATGAAGAAAACAGGCTGTACCAAAGATTCATTGGAGAAATTGATACTATGACAGAACATTTAAATCAATTAAATCACGATTACCGCTATCATCTGCAATATTTATCAGAGCTGACCGAAAAGAGCAAGGCAAAGGAAGCCGTTGAATATTTGAAGCAGATGTTAATTGAATATTCTGATACCGGAATAGGACTTATTGATAATCATCCTGCGATTTCATTTCTTTTATTACAAAAAGCAAGATTTGCAAAAGAAAATGACATTATTTTCAAAAATGCCGTTCCAAATTTGCTCAATACAAAAATATCGGAAACTGATCTAAATATAATTCTAGCAAATTTATTGGATAATGCCTTAGAGGCTGTTGTAAAAATAGAAGAAGAAAAAATTGTAAGTGTAAAAATTTACAATAAGAAAGATTTGCTTTTCATAAATGTTATGAATACCTTTAATGGAAACTTTGAAGTGTGGGGAAGTCAATATTTATCTACAAAAGAAAACCCTAATCTTCATGGACATGGTCTGAAAAGTATCAAAAGAATTTGCGATAAACTCGATGGAGAATTAAAGATCACTAATAAAAATAATATATTTGAAGTTTTGGTTATTTTGCCGATTTAAATTGCCAAACGGGGTGCGCATTACATGCGCACCCTTAAAGAATAATTATTATTTAGTTTCTTTGTCTGAGATTTTTTGCAACATACTCGCAGGAATTTCAGGTTGACCTAATAGAAAATAACAAGGCAAAAAAGTAAATAAATTCGCCAAACCTGAAGCGGCTTGTGCAAGAAAAGCGGCTAAAGCAACAATGATTGTTGCCATTGCAATACTACAAATCTTTGTCATTTCTGAATTTTTGATTCTTGTGATTAATGATGTCATTTTAATTCCTCCAATTTTTTAGTTTTTTTGAAATTAATTAACGTCAATGATTCGAATAATACTGCAATTGCCATAACGTTCGCCAAAGTTTTAAATGATAAGAAGAATAAAAGCATAGATAAAGCTGATAAAATGCAAATGCAGATAATACTTCTTTTTCTGAATATAAGCTTTTCTTTAGGAAAAATTGGGCGAGACGGTGTTTGAACAGGCGCAAATATATATACTAAAATCATTGAAGTCAATAAAAAAGTTACAATCTCAAAAAATTGCAATGATTCCGGAATTATTTTTACAAATTTAATCCCTAAAAAGCTAATGCTGAAATATGAAATAAAACATATAATATTATTTTTGGCATGCAAACCACCGGCCGACGTACGTAATAAGCCAAAAGAAATCAAGAATATCGTCAATTCTATACCGTATCCAAAAATAAACCCTATAATCAATAGAAATATTATGCTCAAAGCTGTGATTATCAAAAGTTCTAAACCAAATCTGACGACTTCAATATCATCTGATTCCGGTCTGCTGATTTTAACGGCAATTTTCTTGCATATTTTATATAACATTTAAATCCCTCCCCTGAAATCAGAATAACAAATATTATTAAAAAATTGAATATACTCAGGACGAAATGCATTAAAAAAAGGACGAACAACATTTTTGAAAAAAATAAATTGTTGATTGTCCTTTTTTTTATACCGTTTGTCCTTATTCTTACAAATGTTTTTTTAAATAATATATAATCTTTTCACTCCCCTAAAATCCATAAAAGTTTGAATATTGGGGGAGTTATTTTGATGATAAGCAAATACTGTTCTGATATAACGAGTTCAATCACAATATTTTTTTTGGAGAATAAAATTGTAAAGAGTTCTGAAATAAAAAAGCGGAAACTAACTTTATATTTTTAAAGCAAGTAAAGAAACACAAGAAATATATACTGGTTAAAAAATACAAATTGCTTCCTGTAAAGCCAAGATATCCTTGAAATTCCCGGTTTAGAAAATATTTTTTAATAACCGGGAGGATGCTTATGTCTTTTAATTATGGATATGAAAAAAAATTATTTGATAAAGAATGGCAGAAAAAACAAGAGCTTATGAAGAGTGCGGGTATGTCTGACGATGATATTAAAAAAATCTATGACTTTGATTGGTCGTGGTTTAAGAGTATTAGATCTTATCAGAGTCACACAATAAATCTCAATATATCTCATATTCCAGATGATAGAACAGATTTTGAAAAGAATTTAGAGTTTATGGAGCAAATTGAAAATAAAACCCTGTTAAAAGCAATCAAATCACTAAGCCAAAAAGATTTGAATTTATTAATTCAAATTGTAGTCGAGGACAAAAATCAATCAGAAATTGCCAAAGATTCCGGCATATACAGAAGTTCAATTCATTATCAACTCAAAAAGATAAAGAAGCAAATAAAAAGTTTCTTTAACATATGAAAACTCGAATATCCACTAAATTCCAATACATCAACGATTCTAAAAGATTACCACAATTTACATAAAAAATTTTTCGAAATTTTTGAACAAAAGCCCTTTCTAAATGCCTATATAGTGAAGGGAGAATTATACCTTTGTTGATCCTTGAAAACTGAATAGAAAACTTTGGGTACGTTACCTGTGTTCGAGCGGCAGGAGGTCTTTGGCAAAAAGCCAGAGAATAAAATGAGAAAAATATGCTTTGATTTGGCAATCAAAGTCGCTATGACAGGCATGGGTGGTTACTTTATATACAGAGTGTATTGTACGGGGTGGGAATCCCCGGGCGCAAAAGCCATGGTGCGGCCGGCACACCTGAAGTTTTGCTAATAAAAGAATTCGGATATTTAGCGATTGATTTTTTATTGACTATTTCGTCATTAATCTTTTATAAAGTGCTATATAACGATTTAAAAGTGGGGGCTACAATTATGGGAAAAGATGAACTTGTTGATATTCGGAACATTATAATAGATAAAAATTTGATAATTTCTGAACGTAAAAAATCTTTTGTACAGCAGATTAGAAATCCATATTGTTATAAATATGGTGATTTTGTCGTGAAGATTTCATTTTCTAAAAATGAAACGACTCTCGAAGAATGTTTTAAACAATATATTTCAGCTTTTGTTAATTGAAATTTAAAGCCTGTAGACAATTAAAAAACATTATGTTACCATAACCTAAAGGCTAACATAACAACCCAGGTTTACAGGCTTTTGTCAGAATAAAATTTGGAGTTGTTATATTATGATAGAAAATTTTAAAAAATGGAATGCCACAATTTATCTGAGAATTTCAAAAGAAGACAAAGAACACGACGAGAGCAACAGCATAAAAAATCAACGTGAACTCATCCTTGAATATGTAAAAAATCAACCGGATTTACAGGTCGTCGATATAAAAACCGACGACGGATTTTCAGGTGTAAACTTCGAGCGCAATGCTTTCAAACAAATGATTAAAAATATAGAAAAACATGAAACGGATTGTGTTATCGTAAAGGACTTGTCAAGGCTCGGCAGAAATCATATTGAAGTCGGAAAATATATTGAGAGATATTTTTCGTCTAAAAATGTTAGGTTTATTGCTATTAATGATAATTACGACAGCAATACTTCGGACATGAACGATATAAACAACAGCCTTATCATCCCGTTTAAAAATATTCTAAATGAAGCATTTTTAGAGGATATATCAAATAAGACAAAAACTCAGCTTGAAGTAAAACGTAGAAAAGGTGAGTTTATTGGCGCATTTGCCGTCTACGGTTATCTGAAGCAAGGCAAAAAACTCGTTATTGACCAGTATGCAGCCAATATCGTCAGAAATATTTTTGACGATAAAATCAATGCTCTTAACGAAAAACAGATCGCTGATAAACTTAATAAAAACGGTGTCTTGTCACCGCTTCAATATAAAAGATTTTTAGGTTTAAATTATAAATCTCCATTTGCTAATGAAAATGAATCCCGGTGGTCTGTAAATACAATCAAGCGAATACTCAAAAATCGAGTATATATAGGTTTTTTAGAACAAGGAAAACGTTCGAAAGTAAATTATCGTTTTAATAAAATTATTAACAAACCTCAAAACGAATGGGTTATCATTGAAAAAGCACATGAACCTATTATTTCGGAATCGTGTTTTTATTTAGTTCAAGAACTTCTGTTAAAAGATACAAGAGTTTCTGCAAAGCTCAATAAACTCCATCTGTTTTCCGGTTTTTTGCACTGTTCACATTGCGGTCAGCCAATGGTTGTAAAAACAATAAATAAAAATAAGAAATCATATGTTTATTATATTTGTTCAACGCATCATAAATTTGGAACATGTATAAATAATAATATCAGCAGTGCAAAATTAGAGGAATTTGTATTAGTTTCCTTGAAAAATCATATGTCCGCATTAATAGCGTTTGATAAAATAGAAAATTCGCTATCAGATATTTATATTGAAAAGCGTAAAAATAGAGCAATTGATGAAATGTTCTCAAAAGCTTTACAGGATATTCAAAAATATAAAACCTATCTTATAAAATCATATGAAGATTATGTTAATCAGCTTATTTCAAAAGAGGAATATATTCTATTTAAAAATAATTTCAATAATCAAATCTTATCGGCAGAAAATAATATAAAGAGTCTGCAATCTGAAAAATCGAAAATTGTAAATTCCGGCAGCATAAAAGAACTTATTGAAAGATATAAAGATATAACGGCTCTTGAGCGCGGAATAATCGTAAATTTAATCGAAACACTTTCGTATGGAGATAAAAATCTCGAAATAGTTTTCAGATATAAAAATGAATTTGAGGATTCGATTTTAGAACATAATCATTATTCAGAGGCGGTGAGGTAATGGCTAGAAAAAGCAGAAAATTACCGGAGTCACCAAAATCTGCAAACAAAATTTTTAATACAGCCGTATATTCAAGGATTTCTAATGATACAGAAAGAGCCGGAGATTCTATTGAAACTCAAATCACGTTAATAAAAAACTATCTCTCAGAAAGAGAAGATTTCAAGATTTACAGTGTTTATGCTGATTTAGGAATTTCCGGAACAGGTTTTGAAAGACCTGAATATTTGCGTATGAGCGAAGATATTAAAAATGGCAAAGTTAATTGCGTTATTGTGAAAGACATTTCAAGACTTGGAAGAAATTATATTTCAATCGGAGAGTTGATTTTTGAGACATTTATTAAATACAATGTGAGATTCATTTCGATTAATGACAACTATGACAGCTTTTCTGAAACAGCAGACAGGCAGAAGCTTTTACTTTTATTCAAAAACTTAATTAATCACATGTACTCAAAAGACTTAGGCAAAAAAATCAGTTCATCACTATCATTAAAACAGCAAAAAGGTGAGCCTATAGGTGCAAATCCACCCTATGGCTATATATTTTCAGATACCCGTAAGCTTATTATTGAGCCTGAATCCGCAAAAATTGTGAAGTATATTTTTGATATGAGGCTGAAAGGATACAGCACTATAAAAATTACCGAACAGCTTAATATTCAAAACATAAATTCGCCGGGCAATCATTATTTCAATATCGGTCTTTTGAAACATATAAAATACAGCAAAAAAATTATTTGGAATAATTCGTATATCTGTAAACTATTGACGAACGAAATCTACACAGGCGTTTTAATACAAAATAAATACAAACGTATTGGCCGTAAATTCATTGAGAAGCCTCAAAATGAATGGATTTATCATAACAATAATCATCCGGCGATTGTCACAAAAAATGAATTTAATGATGTTCAAAATTTGATGCGCGAATCACGTAAAAAATTTAAGAAAAAAGGAAATACATTTATCGAAAATATTTTTGCCGGAAAATTGTATTGTGCAAGATGCGGAAAAGCTGCGAAGCGCGGACATTCCGGAACAGAGAAATCGGCAAGATACCATTGCCTATCTTGCAATAATGAAATTCGAAAGGAAAATAAGCTTAAATCTGTCCCTCAAATAAAACTTTCTGATTTAGAAAATGTAGTTATAGAGTCAATAAACAAACAGATTGAACTTTGCATTGAAAAAGAACATTTATTTGAGGAAATAACAAAAAATCAGAGTTTACTTAATAAAAATGAACTATTAGTCCAAAGAAAGAATAAACTTGCTCAAAAAGAAAAAACTATGGAAAATATGATTTCACGGGATTTCATGGATTTTACCGATAATCTTTTGAATGAATATGAATTTGATTTAGCACGTCGGAAATTTGAATCTGACAGGCAAGAAATAGAGAAAGAAATGAAATCTGTAGACGCTCAATTAGAAAAATTTAGTCAGGAAAATATCCGAAAAAACGAATGGCTGAGTAATTTCAAAAAATTTGAGAACTTCAAAAAACTTGATAAATCTTTGATTTCTTTGCTAATAAAAGAAATATCAATGACTCCCCTAAGCAATGAAATAAATATAGAATTTAATTTTCAAGACAGTTTTAATGAACTCACGGAAATTCTTCATGAGGTCGGAGGTGTTAATGATGCTCTCTGATTATACGATAGCCGTTTATTTAAGGATTTCAAGAGAAGATATTACATTCGGCGAAAGTAATAGTATAAAAAATCAACGTGAATTAATAAAAAATTATATTGAGTCGCGTACAAGCTTTGAAAAAAGCAAAATAATCGAATATATAGATGATGGCTTTACAGGAAGCAATACTGAGCGTCCTGCTTATAGGCAATTAATGAAGGATGTAAATAACAAACTTATTAATTGTATTATAGTTAAAGACCTTTCAAGAATTGGGCGAAGCCATATTGAAGTGGACGAGCTTTTAGCAAATCTAACCATAATCTGCAATGTAAGATTTATTGCGATTAATGATAATTATGACAATTTTGAAAATCCAATGACAAATATGGAATTGTCTTTGATGAATTTAATTAATCAGCAGTATATTAAAGATCTCGCCGTAAAATCAATAACAAGCAAATTTGTGAAAATGAAAAAAGGTGAATATTTAAGTGTATTGGCTATATATGGATATAAAAAATCAGAAACAGAAAAAAATAAACTTGTAATTGATAAAGAAGCAGCAGAATATGTAAAGACTATTTTTGAACTTGCTTTAGTTGGCAAAGGCACAAGAGAAATTGCAAAAATATTAAATGAACGTGATATTTTAACACCAAGCGATTATAAGAAAACGAAAGGAATAAAAGGAAGCTGGAATTCAACAAACTTAGAAAAACATTTTTGGTCAGATTCTCAAATAGGCAGAATCTTAAAAGACGAAAGATACACAGGTAAACAAGTTTCTGCTAAACAAAAAGTAAGGTTTTCCGGCAAAAAACTTATGGACAATAAGCCGAAAGAAGAATGGATAATCGTCCATGATGCTCATGACGCAATTATCTCGGAAAACGATTTCAATAAAGTACAGGAGCTTATAAATCAGCGAAAGCTGAAAAAAGATGCAGATTACGTAAAAAATGCACCACATATTTTTAGGAATAAAATAAAATGCGGTACTTGTGGGTTTGCTATGGTCAGAATAAAAAGGAAAGAAGGATTTTCTTTTGTCTGTAAAACAAAAGAAAAAACAAAAACTCATGATTGCTTTTCGGGAAAAATCCTCGAAAGCGATTTAGAGGATATCATTATTTTTTCGATTAGGGAATATGTAGACGTTCTTATGGATTCTGATAATCTAATTATAATGAACGAGAGAAATAATTCTTTGCTAAATCTGCAAAATAAATATGATACTTTGATAAAATCCATAAATTCGCTGGAAAAATCAATTGTAGACGATTACACGAAATATATTTCAAATAAAATCGACAGGGATAAATATATTTATTCAAAAGAAAATTTAAATGCTAAACTTACAAAAGCCAAACAAGACACGGAAACTTGCTTAGAGCAGATAAATTCAATAAAAAAAGGCGAAGATAAAATTAACGATAAAATTTTGCTTAATAGAAATTTGGAAATCTTCAACAAACTGAGTAGAGAAATTTTGGATGCATTTGTTGATAAAATATTTGTTTTTGAGGACAAAAATATTGAAATTGCTTGGAAATTTGAATTTTAGTCGAAGAAATGTATGGAAAAATTGTGTAAAGTAAGCGGCGTTTCATCAAATCCGAGAGAAGTCGGTATTTATTGTATGATGTAGGAATAAAAAAATTTTTTTATAGAGTTAGTTATTGCTTGACACATTCGTACGTACCGACAGTCGTGTCGGTTTTAATAAGAGAATAATATTTTAAGCTTTGAATTAGGAAATCCCTAAATTCAAGGCTTTTTTCTACATCTAAAAAGGAGAGGATTTTAATGAACAAAAAATCAAATGACAGCAAACAATATATTCTTGAGAAATCAAAAAAAGTTTTTGTTAGGAAGGGGTTTGCTAATGTAACAATGAAAGATATTGTTGAAGAATGCAATATTAGTCGTGGAGGATTATATCATCATTTTTCTTCAGTCAACGAAATATTTGAAGCTATAGTTAAGCATGAAAAAATTATAAACAGCTCAAAAAGTGAAAACAATATGTTGGATAGCTTTTTTGATAATATTAGAACTAAACTGACCAATACTGATATTTCTTTACTTAGAGCTAGGATAGAGTATGAGTTATCACATGGAGAATTATAAATATAAAATTTATAGACTATTTGTTACTAAATCTTGCATTTTGACTTTTTGGCAATTATAATTATTGAATGATTATAGATTAACAGTTAACGTCGAGATTGTTTTATTAATAGTTGTAAAATAGCAATAAATAATGAGAGGCTTGACTATGAATTAAAATTGGCTATGGTATGCTATTTAGCGTTTTATTTTACAAAAGTAGTTGAAAGATATTTGTGATGAATAGAGATATGGAGGAACATTTGTGAGAATATCATCAATATACATACAGAATTTTCGGAAGTTATATAAAAGCCGGATAGAAATGAGCAATGAGACAACCGTATTTGTTGGTGCGAATAATAGTGGAAAAACCTCAGCTATGGATGCTCTCGGCAAATTTTTGACTGGACGTAACTTTGTCTTTAATGACATAACGATATCCAATCGTGTAGCGATTAACCAAATTGGTGAACAATGGGCAAATAAAGATTGTGAAGTACCTGAAAATTTAACTGTATGGGAAACAATTATTCCTAAAATGGATATTTGGCTGGATGGGGTATTGACAGAAGAAATGCATTATGTTGCCAGCATCATTCCAACATTGAAATGGAGAGGAGGGAAGTTGGGGATCCGTCTGGCATTTCAGCCCAATGACATATCCAAACTTTTTATAGAATACAGAGAGGCATATTCCGATGCACGTGGCACGGAAAATGCTAGAGCAGGTTCGACGACTATAAAACTATATCCAAATAATCTATGCGACTTTCTGGAAAGGAAGCTGACTACATACTTCTCAATTAAGTCATATGTTCTTGATCCCAGCAGATCAGAGGAAGATCCACCACAGTCAACTCCGTTTGAACTGGAATGCTTTACTGATAATCCTCTAAAAGGAATTATCCGAATTGACATGATTGACGCACAGCGAGGCTTCTCGGATCCAGGTTCTGCTGATGATAGCGAAAAAAACAAAAAGCAATTATCATCCCAAATGCGGAGTTATTATGATAAACATCTGGACCCAGAGAAAGCACCTTCTATTGAGGACTTGGAAATCTTAGAGGCTACAGAAGTTGCGCGAAGCGCCTTTGATAGAAATCTTGCAATAAAATTTGAACCAGCGATTCGAGAGTTAGAATCACTAGGTTACCCAGGTGTATCCGATCCTAAAATAACGATAATGACAAAAGTTAGTACAAGTGAAACGTTAAAGCACGAATCTGCTGTGCAGTATGCCTTGAGTAAAACTGATGGTTCATTGAAGCTACCTGAAAAATATAATGGACTTGGATATCAAAACCTAATTTCTATGGTCTTTGACTTGATGCGTTTTAGAGACGATTGGATGCGAGAAGGCAAAGCCAAGCAAGCAGGGGGAGTGTCTGACGCGGCAATAGAACCTTTGCATTTAGTTCTGGTTGAAGAGCCAGAGGCACATTTGCATATGCAAGTGCAACAAGTATTTATAAGAAAGGCATACTCCGTTTTAAGGAATCATAAATTCCTTGAAGAAAATTCTTGTTTCACAACACAACTTGCAATCAGTACGCATTCCAGCCACATTGCGCGGGAAACTAATTTTGCACATTTGAGATATTTTAAACGATTGCCTGAATCACCAGAATGTGACATTGCAACAGCCAAGGTCATTAATCTGTCAGATGTTTTTGGAAAAGATGAGACAGATAAATTTATCACACGTTATTTGCAGACAACGCATTGTGATTTGTTCTTCGCAGATGCCGCAATTCTTGTCGAAGGTTCTGCAGAAAGTATGTTGCTACCACATTTTATCCGCAATAAATATCCTGAACTCAGCCAAAGATATATATCCATACTCAGTATTAATGGAAGGCATTCACATCGGCTAAACCCCTTGATAGAAAAATTATGTTTGCCAACACTGGTTATTGCCGATTTGGATTCTGCAGAGAAGGGCGGAAACCACAAAGCGGCTCTGCCTGTGCGCAACAGTGAGCTTATAAGTGGAAACTACGCTGTTACTGAATGGATGAAGGAAAAGTCTTTGGACAGGCTTTTAGATATCCTTAAGGAGCAAAAGGAATTTCCGAAATCAACTCCATATGATTATTCTATTCGGATTGCCTATCAAACTCCAGTAACAATTGAGTTTAAAAACGAAAGTTGTGAAGCATTATCAAGCACGTTTGAGGATTGTCTAATTTATACAAATTTCAAGCTTTTTAGAGACTTTAGAAATGATATTAAAACTGATAATGGAACTAATGATGCTGGCAGTACTTTGGTTAAAAATGTTAAAAAAGCAATCAATAACACTACTTTATTTAAAGACCTCCATAAAAAAATATACAATATTTTGGGAAAAGGAAATTCAACTCAGAAAGCTGAGTTTGCATTAGATATTATCTTTGCTTTTGACCCAAAGGACATTATTGTTCCAACGTATATTGCTGAAGGATTAAAGTGGCTACAAGATTTGTTGCACTCGGAGGAATAGCCAATGATTAATGATAAGAACGAAAAACCTATATTAGCCGATTATCACATAGATGATCATGTTGATGACGAAATTCGGCAATGTCTCACAAATGGCACTCGCAAGAGTTTTTTTATGTTAGCTGGTGCTGGATCTGGCAAAACCAGAAGCCTAATCAATGCTTTATCTTTTCTAGATAAAGAAACGGGTCAGATATTGTCAACAAATGCGAAACAAATTGCGGTAATTACTTATACAAATGCCGCTTGTGACGAGATTTTCAGGAGACTTCAATACAAGTCTATATTTGCAGTATCTACCATACACAGTTTTCTATGGGAACTGATAAGAAGCTATCAATCGGACATAAAGAAATGGGTTATTGCATCGACCAAAAAGGAAATCGCCGAGTTGAATGAAAAACAGACAAAAGGGCGTAGTGGTAATGCCGCCAATAAAAGAGCCGAAGATATAAAACGCAAAACTGACCGTCTTGCCAAAATAGAAACCGTAAAGTATTTTTCATATAATCCAAACGGAGAAAATATAGGCTATGATTCGCTGAACCACAGTGAAGTAATTAAAATGGGGGCTGAGTTCATCGCGTCGGAGGATACAATGCAGGAGATTCTGATTAATAAGTATCCGATATTATTGATTGATGAAAGCCAAGATACAAAAAAGGAACTTGTAGATGCGTTATTTATTGTGCATAGAAAATACAATCATAGGTTTGTCGTGGGAATGTTTGGCGATACCATGCAAAAAATCTATATGGACGGCAAGGATAATTTGTCGGCTTGTATTCCAGATGATTGGGAGCAACCTAAAAAGATCATGAATCACCGTAGTGCTACTCGTATCGTTGAATTAGCAAATGTAATACGAAGCACAATTGATGGTCAGAAGCAAAAAGCACGTTCAGACGCAGAGAAAGGTACAGTGCGTCTATTTATCGCCGATGCCTTATCCAATAAAGAAAGCGTGGAGCGACAAATTTCTGAGATTATGGCGAAAGAAGCCGGTGATGATAATTGGCATGACGAATCTGCATATAAAAGCTTGATACTTGAACACCACATGGCGGCCAGCAGATTTGGTTTTTATAATCTGTACACGCCACTCAATAAGTCAGGAGCTTTTGATACGTCGTTACGTGACGGTTCAATTTCGGAATTATCATTTCTGTTCAATATAATATCTCCTTTAGTTAAGGCACATCAAGGCAACAATGAATTTGAAGTTTCAAGAATTGTGAGACAGCACTCTCCTCTGTTAGATAAAAAGGCGTTTGTTGCAAATCCAAATGAGCAGATGACCTTGATTCAAAAAGCCGAAACTGCCGTTGATAACTTGATAGGTCTTTGGGCTGATAAAAACGTTCCTACATGTCTAGAAGTGATGAGGTCGGTTCGTGATAGTGGACTCTTCAAACTAAGCGATCATGCAGATTATATCTTAGATCAAGCCTCAGCAGACGAAGATGCTAAAATTATCGCTTTGAGAGAAGCACTCTCCGTACCCTTTGATGAGTTAGAGAGGTATTATGCTTACGTTACTAACAACACCAGATTTGCAACTCATCAAGGGATCAAGGGCTTGGAGTTTCCTCGAGTTATGGTTATTATGGACGATACAGAAGCACTTGGTTTTTTGTTTAGCTATGAGAAGCTTTTTGGAGCCAAAGCTAAAACTGATACAGATATAAAAAATGAGCAAGATGGTAAAGATACGAGCATTATGCGAACATCACGCCTCTTCTATGTTGCTTGTACTCGCGCTCAGGAAAGTTTGGCGGTCGTCGCATACACCGAAAATATTGATGCTGTTAAAAGTACAGCAATAGCAAACAAGTGGTTCACAGAAGATGAAATATATATCTTGAATCCTGTATCATATGAAAAAGTCTGAATGAATACTATTATCTATATTTAGAACGCTTGTGAGTGCTATTGAATTGCCTATTATGTTTATACTGTGGAATTTTTAGGGGAGAACTAAACTTTTGCTAATCTATATAATGTGCATTATATTTGCGGCAAAATTGGGATAAGCTGTCATTTTCACCTTGAAATTTGTAATAAAAAATTTATTTGATATAAATGATGTTGAAAAGAAATCCGACATTTAAAAATAAGAATAAACTTTAAGTTCTTTATATATAGCAATTCCATGTTTGAGTTGCTATTTTCAAGCCGAAATTGCCATGATCCAAGGCGATTTCGGTGCCGATAAATAGCTTAGTCGAACGGAATTGCTATAATAGTGAGTACCTTGCTTTTCTGATGTAAGAGGCATTTGGGGAATCATAAGACTTTAGAATCTACATGAAAATAAAATTTTAATATGATATAATAATATTAAAGAGTTACAAATCAAGGAGGTGTTTTTATGCAAAGTATATATACAATAGGCTATTCAGGTTTCGATATTAACACATTTATCAGTGTTTTAAAAAACTATAATATTAATGTTTTAATTGATGTTAGAAGTAATCCCAACTCGAAATTTTATGAGCAATTTAATAAAAATAATATTGGAGCTGAATTAAAGGCAAGTGGTATAATTTATCGAAATTATCGAGATGAATTTGGCGCAAGACAATTGAATCAAGAGTTTTATAGCGAAGGATATTTAAATTTTCATGTATTTTCGAATTCGAATATATTTAAATCAGGTGTAAAAAAAATAATAGATGGTATAAATTCGGGATATTCTTTTGTATTGATGTGTGCAGAAAAAGACCCTGCTAATTGTCACAGGAATATAATGGTGGCACGAAAATTTCATGATATGGGTTATGAAGTTAAAAATCTTCTTTTAGATGGTACTTACGAATTGCAAACAGATTTAGAGATGCGATTAGTTGATATGTATTTTCCTGATAGAAATCAATTGACATTATTTTCAGAGCAATTATCAACTGACGAAATGGTTAATAAATGTTATGAAATACGCAATAGAGAAATAGGTTATCGTAAAAACGATGATGATAGAATAAATGCTTGAATGTGAGGTAATCAGTTTTTATGAAAAATATATATACAATTGGGTTCACACAAAAAAGCGCAGAAGTGTTTTTTGGAATTCTAAGTAAAAATAATATCAACATTCTTTTAGATATACGCTTAAATAATACTTCGCAGCTTGCGGCATTTTCAAAATTTCCTGACATAGAGTTCTTCTTGAAAAATATATGTAATATAACTTATAAGCATGATTTACTTTTTGCTCCGACAGAAGGTATATTGGCGGGTTTTAAAAAGAAAACAATAACATGGGAACAATATATTGCTGCATTTGCAAATATTATGGATGAAAGAAAAGCAAAAGAACACATAATTAAAAACTATATGTTAGATGAAAATATATGTCTTTTATGTAGCGAACATACTCCTAGTCATTGTCATAGGAGTTTGGTTGCTAATATATTTGTTGATATTGATAGAGAAATTGAAGTCATAAATTTGTAGGAGGAAGTAAAATGGAGAAGGATATAATAATTTTAGCAAAAAGTTATAAGCATAGCCCCAATTATTGTATCGCTGGAATCGACATTAACACTGGAGAGTGGATTAGACCTATTTCAAATAATAGTTTAACTGAGGGTGCTGTTCCTCCTCAAGATATAAAATATAGCGACGGTGGTGAAGCGAATGTTCTTGATGTCGTCAAGATAAAGTTTATCAAACGTGTACCGACTGCAGAGCAACCTGAAAACTATCTTTATGACCCTAAAAGTTACTGGCAAAAACTTCGAACTGGTTCGTTAGAAGAAATTATTCAAGCCAGAGGGTTTGATAATTGTACCACTGTTTTCTCTAATACTTATAATAGGATAAGTGAGAGTGAATTACCAGGAAAGTCTCTACTACTTTTGAAAATTCAGCGACCATCCATACTTGTAGATCGTTTTTATGAACGCAAGAAAATATCACTTAATTTTAATTATAACAATATGAAATATAAATGGTTTCAAGTCAGTGATATTGTAGTTGAGAGTTGTTTTAATCAAAAGGATTATGGCAATTACCTTTTGGGAACCGAAAAGATTGCTGTGTTTAGTTTGACTGGAAAATACAAAGATAACTATTATAAAATGCTGGCACAATTATTTAACACGATTTGAAAAATATTGAGAAATAACAGATTTAAGTTTCATAATAACGTTGGATTCTATTATAATCCCAATGCTTTTAATAACAATTCAATAAGTAAAATAAAAAGGTTACACATAGCTATTATCATTGCATTTTTTGATTATTCAGCACGAAGCGAATTATTGTAAAAAATTAAATTTTGGTTGGTTCTTACTTGACACATTCGTATGCATTCATAGTGTTTGTACAAGAGACAATTTCGTCAATACTTTCAGGTATAATTGCCCCGCCTTCCAAATTTTCATCTTGGCTTTTATCTAAATCATGATCTTCAGGATAAGTTGCTCTTACAAAAGCCGAATATAGCGGATAAAGAGCCGTTGCGCCATCTAATGCTAATTCCCATTTGATTTGTAGAAAAAAATTTTCACAGCGAAGCGTTCCGCGCAACGCTTCAAGCGCGGAATGAAATATTTTTTTCTATTCTTTTAAAGGGAAATAGTATAATTTCGGCAGATTACCAGTCAATTTCAATTTTGAGCTTTCATTTAAATACACCGTCACCGTATTTTCTCGAAAAGGTACATATAACGATGTCGACTCCTTGCTCATTTATTTCATCAATACTGTTTTCATACGCTTTGTTAATTTCAAACCCGGCAACCGTTAAAATCATAACGTCGGCAGTAACACCGTATGCTATATGTATTGTTCTTGGCTTAAACAAATTCCAAATTTTCATAATATTAAGCATAACGATTACAACAGCAATAACTAAAACCGAATTAACATAAAAGACATCGGTAAATGTAAAGGCAGCAAATACCGATGCAACTAACCCACAACATATTAATATTCCTGCAACAACAATGCTTAATATAATTTTCCAAAGTGTGCTCATGCAATCACCGTCTTTTTAAAATTTTTTCAAATTTATCAATTCTTTATCTTACTTTCGACCAAGTTTTCCAAGTCTGAAAAATCAGGAAACCATACAATTCATCAATATAGCACTTTTTCGTAGCAAGAAGTTTGATTATTTCGAGTCAAAGAATTTTTTCACGAATTTTCCATATACACTATTGACATCAATTACTTATTAGTATATAATATTATTAAAAGAAAATGACTAATAAGGATGTATTACATTATGAATAAACGCAACACCATTCAGCGAGCTTTAGTTCTGGAAACAGTAAAAGAGTTACAGTGTCATGTCACCGCTGATGAGGTCTACGATGCAATAGTGAAGAAATACCCCGATATCAGCAGAGGGACAGTATATCGGAATTTGAACCTCCTTTCCGATATCGGCGAAATCCATAAAGTAGGAATACTGGGCGGAGCTGACCGCTACGATCATCTTTGCTACAAGCACTATCATGCAAGATGTGCAAAGTGCGGCCGAATATTTGATGTTGAAATGGATTTTATCGCGGATTTGGAAATGGGCATTAAAGATACTCATGGATTTAAATTTACAGACCATGATATTATTTTTAAGGGTATCTGTCTTGAATGTAATACATGATTTAAGAGAATAAATTTTCCATGAAATAATTAACTCAATGCCGATTATATCATGGATGCAGGTAAACTTGCCTGCTCATAAAATACTATTTCTATTATAAAGGATAGAAATACTATAAGTGCGCATGCGGGAGCACAAACAATCCCCGTAAATATATTATAAGGAGAAAAGCCATGAGAAGTTTTACCACATTAGATTTACAATATGCCCATAGGTTCTATGGGTTCAAAGGAGAAGCCCAGTATTTGCATGGGCATACGGGAATACTGACGCTTGAGGTTGAAGATAGTATCAATATGGGTGTCAATATGGTTTTCCCATGTAATGAAATTAAGAAAACCGCATGGGATGTTTTGCAAAACTTTGACCACGCACTGATTTTAAGGGAAGATGACCCGTTGCTTCCTGCGATTCTTGGCGTTTATGAAGTACAAGGCATTAAGGACGGAGCACCGACCAATAAGCAAAAAGGCCCTGCTTTCAAAACGGAATTTGCGACAGCGTATCCGGAATGTCGTTTGGTTGTTACGAAAGAAACTATGACTGTTGAAGGTATGATTAAAATAGTCTACGATTTACTGAAAGATAAACTAAATATCGTTAAAATCACTTTTACAAGCGGCGTAAATGGTGCTACAGAAGAATATGAACCTCTGAAAGAAAGAGACCGTTGTCCGTTATGCGGTATTATGTTAAACGAAAATGGTGTATGTCCAAAATGCGGATATAAAAAATAATTTGATTTGATTTTCAAACCTCCCTGCTCTCATTGCAAGCAGGGAGGTTTATACTGTAAAAAGTCAAACCGCTATATCTCCAATATCATACATTCGAATCCGCCAATTTCATTAATTTCCGTAATTTCTTTTTGTGAAATTAAATCAAAGGCCTCAATTTTCAGCTTGAATTCAACCGAGTTCGGTTTAAAATTCATTAAAAAAGCATAAGTAATATCGCCGTCAGTTCTTGTATGAAGGCTCAATCCTTCCGGCAAATCTATATTGAAAATATTCGAAACCGAAGCTTCTTTCGCGATACAAGAATAAAAATCCGCCAAAAAATCACGCTCACTGTTAAAACATATATAGTAAGCCTTGCCTTTTCCAAAGTTATTTACCGTAAGTGCAGGCATTCCTTTATAAAAATCCTCGCTGTATTCGGCCAATTTTTGAGCTGTTTCCAAATGTATAAGCTCGCAGAATAACGATGCATCATATGATTTTCCTATATTTATTAAATTCCGGTCTATTTCTATTTTGTTCTTGCGTCCGTCTTTCAAGGTGTCGATTTCTTCTGCCCAAATTCCCAAAACATTTTTAAGCGGACCCGGGAAGCCTCCAAGATAACAAAGGTCATTTTCGTTTACAATACCCGACCAATAAGTCGAAACAAATATGCCGCCGTTTTTCACAAATTCCTCTATGCGTTCGGCTACGTTCGGCTTTACCATATATAACATCGGAGCACATAAAATTTTATATTGCGAAAAATCATGTTCCTCACGAATAATATCAGCATTTATGCCTTTTTTCCAAAATGCGTTATAATGAGAAATGCAAGTATCTTTGTAAGTTTTTTTGTCATTTCGTAATCCCTTAAGCTCATTCTGCGCCCAAAGATTTTCCCAATCATATATTATTCCGACTTTGGCATTGCTGCCAGTTCCGACGACAGAATCTAAATTTACAAGGATTTCGCCAAGTGCTTTAACTTCTTTGAAAACTCGTGTATTTTCATGTCCTACATGGTCAACAACCGCACCATGAAACTTTTCAAAACCTCCGCGGCTTTTTCGCCATTGAAAATATTGCACCGTATCAGAACCGTGAGCAATCGCTTGAATCGACGACAAAATATGCTGGTTCGGGCGTTTCAACGTACCCGCCTCCTGCCAATTTGTCAAGCTTGGCGTACTTTCCATCAGCATGAACGGCTTATCTTTCAATGACCTTGTATGGTCAAACACAAATCCCGTAAGCATAGCCGTTTCTATATCCTCTTCATTTCCCTGCCACGCAGGATAAGAATCATAAGACGCAACATCCACGTATTGCCCAAATTTCGGATAATCCAAGCCTTCAAAGAGACCCATAAAATTTGTTGTCAAAGGAATGTTAGGGGAATATTCACGCAGAGGTTTGCTCTCTTCCAAATAAAAATCGATTGTCAAATCCGTAACAAAACGCTTCCAATCAATTGCCAAAGCGTGCATAGAATTGTCTCCAAGACTCGACGGAGGTTCAATTTGAGACCAATCCGAATAACTATGACTCCAAAATGCTGACCAATATTGATGATTCAATTCTTCCAAAGTCTTGTATTTATTTTTAAGCCAAACCCTAAAATTTTCTTTACAAAGCGGACAATAACATTCGCCGTTATATTCATTCGATACATGCCACATGATTACAGCCTTTGAATCCTTGTATCGTTTGGCCAATTCGGTGTTTATTTTATTGACCTTTAGCCGGTATGCCGGTGACGATTGGCAATGATTATGCCTGTCTCCGAATATATTTTTCAAGCCTTTTTCGTTTACACGCAAAACATCGGGATATTTTTGAGCAAGCCACGCGGGTCGCGCGCCGCTGGGTGTTGCCAAAATCACATTAATTCCGTTTTTTTCGAGCTTGCCGATTATTTCATCCATCCAAGAAAAATCAAATTTGCCCTCTTGCGGCTCCAGTGCAGACCAAGAAAAAATACCAAGCGAAACCACATTGCAATTTGCAAGCTTCATCATTCGGATATCTTCATCCCATATTGATTTGTCATATATCCATTGCTCCGGATTATAGTCCGCACCATGCAAAATATGCGGAATTTTTGTCGGCAGAATTTTTTTCATATATTTATCTCCTTTGCTCTTATACTATTTTCAATATAAACGCCTGATACGGCTCTATATCTTTAATCGAATTTATTTCCAATAACCCACTTGAGTATATTTTTTTGATTATATAGTTTTGCGCAATCGATAATTCTATCCCTTGTTTTTCTCCCGAATAATTGATTATCACAACAAAAATTCGCCCGTCTGCAAAATGTTCGGTTACTCCAACAAACGGATTATTTATATTCAAAATTTTTTCTTTTAAAATATCCGCGCCGAATTTTTTATATATTCTATAATAATTATCCGCAAAAGCATTTTCTTTATTTATCAAATATGATTCCAGCGGAAAATTCGCATAAAAAACTTCGCCGTTGCCATAATTATTTTTTGTTAAGGCCGGAATACCTGAGTCATCATAATATAAAACCTCTGCATTTTCGGGAATTATATGATATCTTCTCTTGCGCTTTATTTCCAATGATTTTTTATCCAAAATAATTTTTTCGCTTTTATCCATATCTTCGCTGTCTTGAACAATAACGCCTGTTAATTTCGAAAACTCCGTTAAAAATGCGTTATCAATCGAAATATACAGCTTTGCGCCGTCATGAATTTTCGCCTTAAGTTCGTCATATCGTTCCTTTGGCATAACAAGCGTACCTTCAATTGATGGCATTAGATAAAGTTCGGAATCGGGAATCGGAGCATCGCAATAAGAAAAGCTTATATTAAGCCCTGCCTGTTTAGCCAAGATATACGCGGCATAAGCTACGCCCCAGTGGTCTTGCTCTTTCGTCAATATACAAACCGCATCGATTTTCAGCGGCGGAAGCTCAAAATCCAGACTGTTTTTAAAATCTGCAAATATTCTCATCTCTTCAAGCATTGGCTTTGGAGTTAGGTTCGCATCAAGCATTCCGAGCTCACGTTCACACATACTCCAAGAATACGGGGGGAATTTCAACGCAGATTGGTCATTTGCGCACCACCACATCAAACCCGTTGCGCCATTTGCCCAATTGGAATATAAATTCACACGCATAAAACCGGCTGCTGTTTCGTCGTCACAAATCATTGGTCCCATTGTGCCGATTTCTTCCACAAGACAGTTTTTGCCGCCGATATCCGAATAATATTTAGTTTCCGCAGTTGCGTGCAAAAGAGTTCGAATTGAAGAAATTTTATCCTTTGAGCAATGTTTTACCCAAAACGGATAAGGATGCGTTGTCAGAATATCCGTTGTTTCGGCTTGGTCAGCTATGCTCCATGCGTTTTTTTCGCCGGGCTCCCAAATCGATAAAGTATGCATTCCTGAAATTATCGGACGAGTTTGGTCTATAGCTTTTACGGCATTCGAAATCATAGCCGACCAGACATACGCCGCCTCACGGCTTTCCGTTTCGCTCATTACATTGCATTCGTTGCCTAAATCCCATGCGAATATGGATTTTTTGTCCTTCATATTTTCCACAAATCCGCGTACAAACTTCAATTGAAGCATTTGAGCGCTTGAATCTGTAAAAATATTTTTGCCATAAAGAGCAGGCGGTATAAAAAGCCGCCCGCTCATCCATCCCGTTATCAGCCCGACAATTAATTTCAGTCCGTTCGCTTCGGCAATATCACAAAATTCGGCAAAGCGGTTTAATATGTTTTCATCTAAAAAATATGCATTGTTCGGAATAATTTCGCCCTCCAACCGATATTCATAAAAACTTCCTTTGCTCGAATAAAACGGAACTACCGGCTGAAAATCGCGCCAATTCGGAAAAATACGCAGATATTCAATATTATTCGCTTTTAGAATTTTCAAATCATTTTCAATAATTTGTTTTTGCCAATTTCGCCACATGTCCGTGCCGGCGTGAGATGCCCAATAATTGCAGCCAAGTATAAAATCAGCCACGCTTTACACCTCGTTGGGTAAGTATCTCCTGAAGCTTAGTCACCGGCAGATTTCTTGGATACAAATTTTCTTTTGCGGATATCGCCGCCGCTATGCCTGCCGCCATTCCGACATTTGCGCAAATCGGCATAACTCTGTAGCTTGCATGCGCCAAATGCGAACCGGAAATATTTCTTCCTGCCAAAATTAAATTTTCTATATCAAGTGGAATCAAAGAACCATATGGAATTTCATAAGATTTTTTTTGATTAAACTCAGCCTGCACGCCTGTTGCATCAAGACCCGGGCCGCTCATATTATGCACGTCGAATCCGAAATGCGCGCTTGTAACAACCCAATCGTCAAAAGAAGCTGCGTTTTTAACGTCATCCGCTGTCAAAACATACTCGCCTTTAAAATGACGGGTCTCTCTTACGCCAATCAGCGATGCACTGCTGATTACATAACAATTTTCGTAACCCGGAACATATTCTCTTAAAAATTTTACAATCGGCTCAATTTGGTTTCTGCATTGCAGCGTTGCCGCAGTCAAATCTTCTGTTTTTACGCCGTCTACATCAATCGAATTAGTCATATTGCAATTTACGATTCCCGGCAATGTAGATTTATATAATAGCACGTGACCCGCAGGAAATTTTATATTTGCTTTACCTAAATCTTGAATTAATCCCTTTGGAATTTCCAAATTATCTTCAAAACAACATGGAAATACCGCGCGGTCATAGTCTACGCCACCGACGCGAAACATTATTGTCACAGGCTGCATTTTTCCGTCTTCTTCACGGCCTTTGAAAAAAGGAGCTCCCGATTTTGCGGCAATGTCTCCGTCTCCCGAAGCGTCAATCGTGATTTTTGCAAATATCGCCTGTCTGCCGGATTTATTTTCGATTATTGCACCTTTTAAAATATTGTCTTCAACAATAGCTTCACAAGCAAAAGTGTACAATAAAAGTTTTACATTCGCTTCTGCAAGCATATTCAGCATTTCTGTTTTCGAGCGTTCTGTATCAATAATTCTCTTGTCGTCTATATCCTTATCAGATGTACGCTCTAGAATTTCATTATAAAATCCGCCTTTGGTTTCGCCTGTCCAGTGGCTCATCAAACCAACGGTAGCGATTCCGCCTACATCTCCCGATTGCTCAACCAATAAAACGCTTGCGCCCTCACGTGCCGCAGAAATCGCCGCAGAAATTCCGGCCGGTCCTGCACCGATTACCAAAACATCTACCTCGTATGTAACAGGAATATTTTTTTCAGGTTCTAAAAATCTTTTCATGAGTTTCCTCCTAAATTGTTTAACATATTTGATACTATTTTCAATATAAAGGGTAGAAAAAAATATTTCATTTCGCGCTAGAAACATTGCGCGAAACGCTCCGCTGTGAAAAATTTTTTTCTACTTATCAAAATGAAAATAGTATGAGTAGTTATCCTTTAACGCTTCCGCTCGCGATTCCGGCAATCAAATATTTTTGACCCATCATAAATACCAAAAGCATTGGAATCAAAGATGTAACAGCGGCCGCCAAAATAAGTGTTTCCTGTCTGGAGCCCGTTTCGTCCACAAAGCTTGTTAATCCAAGCGGCAGAGTAAATAATTCTTTAGAATTTATAAATACCATTGGTGTCTCGTATTCATTCCAGCGCCAAACAAAAGTAAGTATTCCCAGCGTTGCCATAGCAGGTTTCGCCAAAGGCATGATAATTTGGAAAAAGCCTCGGGCTTCGCTCGCTCCGTCGATTCTGGCGGCTTCGGTCAATTCATATGGTATTCCGAAAAAATACTGCCTAAGCATAAATGTGCCGAACGCCGTTGATAATTTTGGCAAAATCAAAGCTTTATGAGTATTCAGAATACCGAAATTTTTAAAAAGCATAAATTGCGGAACCATCAGCACCTGAAAAGGAATCATCAATGTCATAATATAAAGAAGAAAAAGCGCATTCTTATATTTAAAATTAAGCCTTGCAAATGCGTAGCCTGCCATTGCCGAAGTCAAAACTTCGCCGATTACCACGATTGTCGATATTTTTATTGAATTCAAATAATATACATAAAACGGCGGATTTTCTAATGAAAAAACTTTCTGATAATTTCTTAAAGACATTGATTCCGTAATCCATTGTATCGGATAAACATTTATTTCAGATTGCGGTTTGAAAGATGACGAAATCATCCAAAGAAACGGAAATACCATAACAATGCCAATAATCAATAGCAAAACCGTAAAAAACAGCTTTACTCCGAAATCTTTTTGTTTCATAATTCACCCCACTATTGGTAATTTACCCATTTCTTCTGTCCTATCCATTGTACAACTGTTATGGCTAAAATAATCAGCATCATACACCACGCCAAAGAAGAAGCGTAACCCATTTTATAAAAACGGAATCCCGTTAAATAAATATAATAAGCGGCAACCATAGTTGCATTCGCCGGTCCGCCTTCTGTCATAACATTTATACTTCCGAAAACCTGCAGGCTAGAAATTATACTCGTTATCAGCAAAAAGAATGTTGTCGGCGATAAGAGCGGTATTTGAATCTTAAAAAAACGCTGTATAGAGTTTGCACCGTCTATAGCAGCCGCTTCATAAAGTTCTTTATCAATGCTCTGCAACCCCGCCATATAAACAACCATATTGTAGCCCAAGGTGTTCCAGATTGCCATCAGCATAACCCCGGGCAGCGCCCATTTTGTGCTCGTCAGCCAGCCCGGCGGATTATCGATTCCTATTGTCCTTAAAAAATTATTTATTACGCCCCATTCGGGATTTAGAAACATGAGCCAGACTATCGAAACCGATGCAACGCTTGTAATATAAGGTAAAAAATACATTGCTCTGATTCCATCGCGAAAAAATATTTTATCATTCGCAATAATCGCCAAAAGAAGCGCAAGTGTCAGAGATATCGGAATTACAACAATTGTATAGACCAAGTTATTTTTTAAGGCCATCATAAAAGTTTTATCACTCAAAACTGCTTTGAAATTTTCCAGACCGACAAATTCCGAACCGGAAAACCCTTTAAATAAATTAAAATCGAATGTTGTAATGACAAGTGAATACATGAGAGGAGCGAGTATAAACAAAACTAGGCTCAAAAAATTTGGCAGTATAAACAAATATGCCGTTAAAGATTCATTTCTCCTCAATTTACCCAATAAAATCACCTCCTGTGAAAATATTCATTAATACTATTTTCATTTTGATAAGTAGAAAAAAATTTTTCACAGCGGAGCGTTTCGCGCAATGCTTCTGGCGCGAAATGAAATATTTTTTTCTATCCTTAATTTTGAAAATAGTATTAATTCCGCAGAGCTTTATTTTTTCAAATAAAAGCCTGCGGAAAATATTTCTTATATTGTTCTTGATTAATTATTTGCCTTAGCAATAACTTCATCACATCTGGTTTTTGCATTAGTTAAAAATTCATCATAACTTTGCTGCTGCAATAATAATTTATCAGTTTCTTCTTTTCTGATTTGTTTAATTTCAGGCATAGCTGTTGATAAAGTGTCATTTGGATATTTGAAAGGGATATCCAAAAACGCTCTGAAAGATTCTATATCATACAATTTATCAGCCTCTGCTCCGCAAACCACTTCGATAAATTTATCCTTGTCGTATTCTTTTGTTACAGGAACTTTTCCTGCTTTAAACATATATTGACTGCCTTCTGTTACCCAGAATTTCAATAAATCCCAAGCAGCTTCTTTATTTTTAGTTTGGCTGTTTATCATAAGGAAATTGTTGCGCGCTCCGATACTGTAATCGTCTGTTCCGACAGTCGGCATCGGCGCAAAAGCCACTTTAAAATCTCTTGGAAATTGCTCTGTATTGCTCATTCTTCTTGCCATCCACGAGGAAAATACAGCCATCGCTACATCGCCTTGCAAAAATGAATTACAGCCTACTCCGTCATGTTTTTGTGCCAAAATCTGCTCATAAGGATAAGCGGATTTATCTGTATACATCATGTCATATGTCAAAGAATCATTTTTAAATGCAGGGTTGTCAAAATTTGATTCGGTTGGACTTTTATACAAAAAATTATCCCCGATAGCCATTCTGCTCAATTCCAAAAGTCCGTAATGATAAGGATAAAAACCGTAAACTTGTTTTCCGTTATATTCGCCGGTAAGTTTTTTCGCAATTTCTTTAAGCTCATCAAAAGTCCATTGTTTCGGAACTTCGATACCGGCCTTTTCGAACATATCAAGATTTACCATGATTCCTGCCGGTTCTGAACAAGTCGGCATACTGAAATATTCTCCGTCGACCGCAAAAACGCCGTCTTCTCCCATATTTTCAACAATAAAGTCTTTCGCGCCAAATTCGTTCAAATTCAGAGCCATTCCTCCGTCAGCTCTTTGGCGAACCATATCCGGAGAATAAGTAAAGTATAGGTCGATTTGCTCACCTGACAATAACGCTGTATCTAGTTTTACGTTGCCCGGGTCATCATTTACAAAGCGAACATATTCAACTTCCACATTAGGATTTTTCGCCATATAAGCGTCGATAAGGTCTTGCGGACCGCTGACAGCGTCTACTCCGCCCCAGATTACCAATTTTAATTTCCCGTCTTTATTTTCAGTTCCGCCATTTGATGTTGTTTCTGATGTTGTTCCTGCGGAATTGGCATCCGACTGTTGTTCATTATTTTGGCAGCCGCTAAATAAAAACATTGCTGCCAAACAGAAAGAAATTACTTTTTTCATACTTTCCATCCCTTCAATTCTAAATTTTTAAAACTTATTTATATGATATAATTATAATTTAGTTTATTCTTTGACAGAATCAACATTTTTTATCACTTCATATAAAATTTTTAGTTCATATTGTATTTGCGAAAATTTTTAGGCATATTTGTATTATTTTTTGATGTTTTCATCTTTTTCCAAAAACTCATACAGCGCATTGCCCAAATCTTTACCAAATTCACGTAGCTTTGATTGAGAATATTTTATATCATCATTCCCCGCATACGGTATTTCTATTGTTAATCCCAAAACAGCGTTTTTTTTGCAAAAATATGAGCTGGCTGTAGAATTAGTCGAAAGATTCCAATCTGTATCCGGCTCTATGTCATAGCACGGCAGATACATTATTTTATTTGAATCGCTTTTTGTTATCTCCGAAAATATTCCGCTCAATAATTTTATATTTTCCAAAGTCTTTTTAGATTGCACAAAAAAAGGATAATCGTTTCGTTCGCCCCATTTCCACGGCGCGTGTAAATCAATGCCTATATAAATATTTTTATCATTAAAATAATCCATAAGCATTCTTGTTGTTTCATGAATAGGATTTTCTGTATAATCCCTGTTGTGGTCATGCGGAATTCTCGCTTTGCCTTGGTCGCCGTCCTCAACGCCGTCGATGTCCATAAAAGGCGCTGCAAAAAACCGATATTCGCTTTTTTCTGCTTTTAATAAATATTCCAAAAGACCTTCCAAAACATAAGAAGCCGAGGATTCGCAGGCGTGATTCCTGCAAGTAAAAACAATATTTTTTTCGGCGTTTTCATTTCCAAAGCCATAAAGTTTAAACTCTCGTCCTTTATTTGTTTTTCCTAATGATATAATTTCCAAGCTGTTCTTATTCATCTCTGAAAATCTTTCAAAATCCGAAATCTGATAAGGAAAGGAAAAAGAAAAATATACTTTATTTTCGTCTTTGCCGAAATTATATTTAAAAGAATCCCGTCCATAAGCGGATTTGTCCAGAGAATATTCCCATGTAACCGAATCATAACTTACCGAAGGCCCCCAAAGCCCGATTACCTCGCCATCAATAAATTTAAATTCTATTTCCTCTCCTTCAAAACCTTCCGCGCAAAAGTTCCAATAAAACCACCATTCTCCGGAATCGCGAATTTCCTGTTTCAAATAAATTGCATTGCCCTCACGCTTTAAAAATTCGATATTTCCTCCGGGATAATTTTTACTAACCGTTCCTAATAACATAAAAAAGCCTCCCTTTTTTAAGGTTAATTTTTCGGTTAATCTTCCGAAAACAAACCTAAATATTTAGAATAAACAAATAAATCTTTGCTTATTTAAATATAGAATGGAAGGCAGTTATTTTGAATATATAATTTTTTTTAGTAATTGTAGTATTTTACGTTGATATTTTTTTTGTATTCGTTCGGGCTGATTCCTTCAAGTTGTTTAAAAACTTTGCTGAAATAGCTTTCGCTTGAATAGCCTAAAAGTTCTGCGATTTCATAAATTGTATATTTATTTTTCTGCAAAAGTTCTTTTCCTTTATCAACTCTTGTCCGGTTTATGTAGTCTATCAAAGCGAATCCTGTACAGCGTTTAAAAATATGGCTTAAATAAGAATCGCTCATCGAAACTACTTTTGCCAATGTTTTCAGATTTAGGGATTTATCATAATTTTCATCAATATATTTCAAAAGTTTGGCAATCTCCGGACTCATATTCGGCATGGCTATTCTTTGGCATTGATTAATCAAAGCTTTTATATCCGCACCTTGCGAATATTGTGCAGAGCCAAACCCGAGCTTTAGGTTAAAATACAGCGACATCGCGGAACAGCATGATTTCAAAGCCTTATTAAACATATCTTCGCTTGCGCCGTTTAATTTAGCGATACCGATATATGTTTCCGTCTCAATATATTTCAGAATTTTAACTTTAAATAAATAATGCTCCATATGGTTTTCAATGCTCTCAGCAACCATCCAGTTTTGAACCGTCGGCTGAGTTTGAAGCAGGCTAAAAACAAAAATTCTGCAATCCGATATTGGCAGCGGGAATTTGCTTAGTTTTAAATATTCCTCGAGAGCCTTAAACTCGTCCCAAGATTCTTCGAAAAAAGTAAAGCCGGTTTTTTCCGTGGGTTGGTCGGATTTTTCTATCATATTTTTTACTTTTAACATTGTATTTTTCAAATTTTCGGGGTCAAGTGATAATTTCGGCAAAAAATCCACAGCACCGTGATAGCTCATTGCATCTTTCACTGTTTGCAAATCGTTATAGCAGGACAAAGCGATAATCTTTATTTTCGGATATTTAGTTTTTATAATTTCGATTAATTGCAAGCCGTCCATTTTCGGCATTTTTATATCTGTTAATACCAAATCGGGTTGCGTTTCTTCGATAAGCTCCAGCGCATGGTTCCCGTTCTCGGCTTCACCAACAATACTTACCCCGATTTCTTCCCAATCTATCGCAGAACGTATGCCTTTTCTTACCAGCATTTCATCATCAACTATAATCAGCTTCATAAATCGACCTCCTTTTGAACCGGCAGCCGTACTGTTACAGCCGTACCTTTGCCCTCACCGCCCACTATCGAAACTCCATATTCCTCGCCATAAATCAATTTAATTCTTTCGTCGACATTTTTTATACCGATACTGCTCAAACGCCCTTTATTTGAATTTTCCTCATTCAAAATAATTTCAAGCTTTTCCTTGGAAATCCCAACGCCATTGTCTTCTACCTCAATAAATGCTGTTACATTTTTTGTATAGGCAGAAATTTTAATTATTCCGCGTCCTTTCATATCGAGCATACCATGAAGAATTGCATTTTCAACCAGTGGTTGTATAAGCAAACAAGGTATTTGATATTTTTTCATGCCCTGCTCTATCGAAATCTGCAAATCGAAATGATCTCCATAACGAATTTTTTGCAAATCCACATAACTTTCCACGCACTTAAGTTCTTCTTCTAACGGAAGTTCGCTGTTATCGCGCCCGATTGTATTTTCCAATAAATACCCCAATGCCGAAAGGCTTTTGCTGACATTTGGTGCATTGCTCATTACAGACATCCATTTTATGCCGTTCAAAGTATTTAAAAGAAAATGCGGATTTATCTGAGCCTGCAATTGACTGAGCCGCGCTTTCTCAGATTTAATTGTTACATTTTTCACATGCTCAACAAGGTTTTTTATTTCTTCCACCATATTGTTGAATGACTGGCTCAAAAGAGTTATTTCGTCGTTCCCAACAACCTCTGCCCTAACGGAAAAGTCGCCGCGGCTAAAGCTCCCCATTGATTCTCTCAACGATACTAAAGGTTTTGTAACTTTATAAATAACCGCAAAAATTATTCCAAACAAAATAACAATTATAATTACACTAACAATAAAATTGAAATATTTTAAGCTGTCCAATTCTTTAAAAAGCTGCTTATACGGAAGAATTTGAAGTGATACCCATTGAGTTTTATAATTCCGAACATAATTTACAAGAGACTTTTCGCCATTAACATCCGTTACAAAGCTGCCTGCGTCCTCATTTCCTATAGATATCCCATAATCATCAAGATGTTTAAATTCTTTATCGCCCGACGTACTTTCAATAAGTTTTCCGGTCTCATTTGCTAAAATAGTTGTATATAATTCCGACTCATCTATTATACTGCTGAAAAAGCTATCGGGGTAAACGCTTACAAGAAGAACACCAATCGGCTTGGACGAACTTTTTATTACCCTTGACATAGATATATTCCCTGCCTGATAATCTGTAAAATTCAAATGTTCATCGGACGGTGCAATCCAAAGCGGCCGCCCGTCCAATTGCAAAGTTTTTTTAAACCAATCCCTTTTATAAATCTCCTGCACATCATCTTTAATCAAATATGTAGTATTTCTATAAAGTCTGCCCTCAAAATCCATAAGAACAATATCCGTTCTGTAATTGAACAAAATCGAGCTTGTTATATTAGTCAGTCTATTTTCAATATCTTGGATTCGTAAATACGCATCCCACACGGCTTCGGGAGAATTATCGGAAATCATTTCAATCAATTCCGTATCTCCGTACAATACATTCGACGCATGCATCAATTGATTTATGACATTGTCTACATCTAGCGAAATTTGATTTAAAATCTGGCGGCTGTTTGTATTGATTTTTTCTTCCAACATTTCTCCAAATAATTTATTCGTTATTAACGGGCTTACAGCCATCGGCAGAATCACAAACAACGAAATAGAAATAAGCAATTTCCGCATTATAGACATAAATTTCAGCTCCTTTGCCGCATTACTTTGGGTTTTTACTACGCCGCAAATCCGGCTGATACTTCACATTTTCCGTTGAATACAAGTCAAACATGAATCGCTATAATTTAAAGTTTCGGTAAACCGAAGGCGACATGCCCTTATATTTCTTAAAAGCCTTGGATAAATAATATTCATTTTGATATCCGCAATATTCGGCGATTTCATTTAAAGTTGAATCGCTGTTTTTCAAATATTCGCAAACCTTTTTCATTCTCAATTCCGTGATATATTCCATAGGCGTAATGCCCATCCGCTTTTTGAACCGCCTCATGAATTGAACCGATGTCAGGCCGACACGTTCCGCGGCTTCGGAAATTATTCCGGATTTACCGGCATTTTCTGATAAAAAAAATACCGATTCCGGAAATTTTTCATCATCTGAGAGCGAATTATTTTTTTCGGAACAAATTAAAAACCAAATATCTCGAAACAGAATATTTTTCCATTGTATTGAAAAAAAATCGTTTCTTGAATTGGCTTTCTCCATCAAATTATAAAAAGAGTTCACTCTTACAAAATCAGAAATTTCAACTTTTCCGACAGGTATCAAATTTTTTAGCGAAACCGAATCATTTGATATTTCATTCCATTTTAATGTAAAAAAATGAAAGCGCATCGGCTCGCAAACTTCCCTTTTAAAAGAAATCCCCGGCGGGCAAAACACAAAATCTCCGCATTTCGCAATTCCCGTTTCAGAAGCTATTGAAAATTCGAAAGAGCCTTTCTCCGCCGAAAAAACTACCCAATTTTCATAAATATCACTTTGCAGTAAAAAGCTTTTTTTATTCGAGTCATATGAATAATGTAAAATTTGCGGTGTTAATATCCATGGTTGCATAATACACCTCGGTATATTGAAAAAAAATATAAGAAACTGAAATTCCGGACATTTTAAAAAAAATTGTTTTTGATAAAATAATTATACGATTGCATAAGCTGTGTTAATTATATCACATATTTTTCGATTCTATCAAGGCTCACAGTCGGCTACAAATTTCCGGATATTGATGTCATTTCCATTATAAAGGATAGAAAAAAATTAAAGTAGTATGAATTACTAAAATTTTCAAAATCAAAAGTTAGGGGTTCAAACATGAATAAAAAATTATTGGAATTTGATTTTTGCGTCATCGGCGGCGGACTGAGCGGCATGTTGGCGGCGATTTCTGCGGCAAGACATAATTTAAAAACCATATTAATACAGGATCGACCTATGCTAGGCGGAAACGCGTCTTCCGAAATCCGCATGTGGCCTCTCGGCTGCAAGGATAATTACAGAGAGACCGGTATATTTGAAGAAATTCTTTTGGAAAATATGTACCGCAATCCGTTTCGCAATCCATCCATTTGGGACAGCGTATTATATGAAAAAATTGTCAACGAACCGAATATTTTTCTTTTGCTGAATACAAGCTGTCTCGATCTCAAGATGAACGGCAATTCCATCGAATCCGTCACAGCATGGCAATTAACTACCTATAAATTTTTTGATATCCGCGCAAAATATTTTGCCGATTGCAGCGGAGACA
This sequence comes from Eubacteriales bacterium, assembly GCA_031551135.1. Classification (GTDB taxonomy): domain Bacteria; phylum Bacillota; class Clostridia; order Lachnospirales; family JAITVM01; genus JAITVM01. The sequence continues at coordinate 70,467 of JAVBOA010000027.1, forward strand.
GTATTTTGGCATTGAATTCCGGTGCGGAATATCGTTTTGGGCGTGAAGCTTCCGGTGAATTCGGCGAAGATATTCAGCCTGCCGCCGCCGATAACAAGACTATGGGCGCAAGCTGCCTTATTCAAGCACGAAAAACAAACCGCAAATCGGAATTTATTCCTCCATCTTGGGCGAAAAAATTAAAAGAAGAAGATTTAGCTTTCCGCCCGCACAATTTAGAGGAAACAACAAATAATTTTTGGTGGTTGGAGCTGGGCGGTAATCATGATAAATACGAAGATTGTGAATCCGCACGCCATGAGCTTTTGGCTTTGGCATTCGGTGTTTGGAATCATATAAAACAAAACCATGACGCAGATTTTTGGGAATTGGAATGGGTAGGCTTTCTGCCGGGCAAACGTGAAAGTATTCGATATGTTGGGGATTATATTCTAAACCAAAATGATGTGCGTGCCGGCGGAAATTTTGAAGACACGGTTGCATACGGCGGCTGGAGCATGGACGATCATCATCCCGACGGCTTTCATCATAAAGGCGAACCGACTGTTTATCATCCTGCTCCACCGATTTTCGGAATTCCTTACAGATGCCTTTATTCGAAAAATATAGATAATTTATTTTTTGCCGGAAGAAATATTTCCGTGACACATGCGGCTTTAAGTGCAACACGTGTTATGGCAACCTGTGCTTTATTGGGTCAGGCCGTCGGAACAGCGGCTTCACTCTGCCACGAAAACAATCTATCGCCAAGAGGAATTTATGAAACGAAAATACATGAATTGCAAACTAGGCTGATGTTTGATGATTGTTATATTCCGTTCCAAAAACGAAACTGCAATGAATTAACATCAGAAGCGATAATAAAATCTTCGGACGATTCGGATATCATTCGAAACGGTTATGACCGCCCCGTTGGCATGGACGAAAATATTTGGGAAGGCAAAAAAGGCGACAGCATAGAATTTTCTTTTGGTGAATTTAAGAAAATAAATAAAATACGTTTAATCTTTGATTCCGATTTATGCCGAAATACAATAAGCGGCGGAATACCGGGACTTTACAAGCATCCGACATTGAATCATTATGTAAATAATATGCCGCCGTTCACCTTTCCGACAACAATCGCAAAAGAATTTGAAATCCAAACAACAAATGCAAACGGCGAATGGGAAAGCGTAAAAAATATTGAAAACAACTATCAGCGGCTTCTGAAAATAGATGTAAACCTGTTTACTAAGAATTTGAGAATTGTTTTTAGAAACACTTGGGGATGCGAAAATATTCGAGTATTCGCAATAGATATTGAATAAAATTTAAAAAAATAGAGAGAAGGTATTTATATAAAATTCCTTCTCTCTATTTTAATAATACCATAAATAATAGCAGACAACAAGACTGTTTTTCGAAGATAAGATATGGTAGACTTTTATTTACTTCTCAGAATATAAATTTTCTGATTCTTTAACAAGATTCAAAAATTCTTTATGGTAGGTGTTTTTCGAAATGGAAAATAATCAATCTGAATTAAAATTTGAAAACCAGAGGCTTGAAGAAACTATTTTATTTGCTGAAAATCAATTAGAACAGGCAAGAAATTACAACGAGAATAATAAATCGGAAATTCTCGAAATGAAACGAGAAATGCGTGAAAACACAGTTCATTCTGTTTCGGGTCTTTGGACAAACGACGGATTCGAGGCTCTTGCGGCATTAAGCCAATACGCAAATCCTATTACAGTAAAGATAGAAGACTATGAAGAATGTGAAAACAAAATTTTAATATTGCAAAAAATAATTAACTCGCCCTATTTTGCCCGAATAGACTTTAAATTTGATGACGAAGACGATTTTGAAAAAATATATATCGGTCGTCATTCTTTGATGAAAGAAAATTCTTACGAAATTTTAATTTATGACTGGCGCTCCCCAATAGCCAGTATTTTTTACCGTTTCGTAACCGGAAACGCCTATTACGACGCTCCTAACGGGCGCGTTACCGGAGAAATTAATTTAAAACGCCAATATGAAATCAAAAACAGCAAATTGGAATATTTTTTTGATGCTGATGTTCAAATTGTAGATGAGTTTTTAAGAAAGCTACTTTCCCAAAATACTTCCTCAAAAATGAAAACTATAGTAGAAACAATTCAAAAGGAGCAAGATATAGTTATCAGGGATATGGAAAACGAATTGATGATGGTTCAGGGAGTAGCAGGAAGCGGAAAAACCTCCATCGCATTACACAGGGCCGCGTATCTTATGTATCAAGGGCTTTCAAACAAACTCTCAGCAAATAATATTTTAATTATTTCGCCGAATAATTTGTTTGAGCAATATATTTCTAATGTCTTGCCGGAGCTTGGAGAAGATAATGTTGTATCTCTTGTATTTGAGGAAATTCTAAATTCGTTGCTCCCGAATAAAAATATTCAAACCCGAAATCAGTTTTTGGAAAACTTAATTACGAGTGCTCAATATCATGATATTTTAAAACGAAGTATTGAGTTCAAAACATCTCATGAGTTTATGGAAATAATAAATAGATTTATTGAAGACTTACCCCATAAATGGATCGAATTCAGTGATGTATATTTCGGAAATCAGCTTATTTTTAATAAAGAGCAGCTAAAGCAAAAAATAATTAACGGAAGAAAAGACACTCCGTTGGGCATTAGATTAAAGCAATTAGAGGAATTTATCGTAGAAAAAATAAATGAATCAAAAGATATCCGCCTAAACAAAGCCGAGTTTTTTAAATTAAAAAATGAGATTCAAAAATTTACTGAGCTAGATATTATGGCTTTATATAAGAAACTCATGAATGATGAAGCTTATTTCTATAGCTTAGCCGAAAATATAGAGCTGCCGGATTTTATCGGCGAAATTTTAAAAATAACGCAGGAAAATTTATCTACTGATATTTTGCAATGCGAAGATGCAATGATTTTGGCTTTTATGGAATTAAGAATAAACCGTCAAAATCCCTATAAAAACATAAAACAAGTTGTAATAGACGAAGCGCAAGATTATTATCCGCTTCACTATGAAATTTTTAAATTATTGTTTATAAACGCAAAATATACGATTTTGGGAGATATCAACCAGACTCTCGAAAAACAAGAGGATTTATCTTTATATGAGAAAATCGGTAAAATTTTAAACAAGAAAAAATCTGCATTAGTCACAATGAATAAAAGTTTTCGCTGTACAAATGAAATTTTAATCTACAGCTCGAAATTTATTTCTCACGATTTAGAAATCAAGAGCTTTAACCGAAATGGTTCTGAGCCGAAAGTTTTTGCCGCCGCCTCGCCCGCTTTAAATGATATGATAATTTCGGAAGCAAAAGCTTGCCTGCAAGAAGGATATTCTTCGGTCGGATTAATCTGCAAAAATGAAAAAAATTCGATTGCTTTGTTTGAGGCTCTGAAAGATAAACTCGATGTCAGTTTAATTAAAAACGAAACAACTGCCGATTTGCAAGGAATTTTTATTATACCCGTTTATATGTCAAAAGGTCTTGAATTTGATTCTGTTTTAATATGTGATGCGGATGATGAAAATTATCAATCCGAAGAAGATAAAAAACTCCTGTATATCGCTTGCACAAGGGCGTTACACAGGCTCAACTTGTTCTGCAAAGGAAAAGTAAGTAGATTATTATAAAAATCCAAAGACCGGCAAAAACCGGTCTTTTCTGTATTAAAATTCCGTATAATACTATTTTCATTTTGATAAGTAGAAAAAAATTTTTCACAGCGGAGCGTTTCGCGCAATGCTTCTGGCGCGAAATGAAATATTTTTTTCTGTCCTTAATATTGAAAATAGTAAAAATCATTACCAAATCAATTGTGTTTCTTTGAGATAGCTTCTTTTGCCACCCGCACCAATCAGACCATACCGGTTATAGCCCCATGCCCATAAACTGCCGTCAGATTTTAGGGCTATGGCATAATTTGAGAATGAGTGGCACGATACATGAATTGCGTCTTTCATATATTCAACCGGAGGTCCGGGCTGATATCTATATGTAGTACCTGCTTTATTCTCTCTTTCCAATAACATAAAATACGAATCCGATCCCCATGCCCATAAACTTCCATCCTTTTTGATTGCCATCGCTGATAAGATAAATGGAAAAACAGATTCCACTGAATCCATTATCTTAACCGGAATATGGCGATCTTCTACCGTTCCGTCGCCAAGCTGTCCGGCACTATTATTTCCCCATGCCCACAAACTGTCGTCTGTTTTTATAGCCAAATTATTATGATATCCGTTTGCGATATACTTTACCGAATCCATTATTTTGATAGGACTGTGGCGTACTTCTGTCGTTCCGTCGCCAACTTGTCCATGGCCGTTACTTCCCCAAGTCCATAGACTGCCGTCAGATTTAATTGCCATGCCCAAATTACAAGATATTACATCATCCATTATTTTGGCTGGTATGGAGCGGTTTTTTCTTGTTCCGTCACCTAAAGTGCCATATTCACCGCCCCCCCAAGTCCATACACTGCCGTCTGTTTTCAACGCAACAGAATAATCATCATCCAGCGATACAGATGCAACACCGTCCATAATTTTTATAGGGCTTAGCCGTTTTTCTTCAGTTCCATCTCCCAAAATGCCATATCCGTTTTTACCCCAACCCCATAATTCTCCATTCGTCTTTATAGCCATTGTATTCCAACTACTTTGTGTGACAGATGCAACATTATCCATAATCTTTACAGGAATCAATTGCTCCGTATTTGTTCCAACGCCCAAAATTGAATTTATATCATTTCTACCCCAAGCCCAAAGCTCACCATTCGTTTTTATTGCATAGTTACTCATTGGCGCAATACATATTGAAGCAACATCATCCATGATTTTAACAGGCTTGCTGTGCCCTTGCGTTGTGCCATCGCCCAATTCCCCCAGATTCACACCCCAAGCCCAAAGTCCGCCATTTAAATCAATAGCGAAGTTTTTGTTAGATTGAACTGTAACCGAAGCCCACTCTCTTGGTACGGATTCAAAATTCTGCATACTGCACGATGTCCCGATTAGAGTTACTATACTTAGCATAAGGTTTATACAAATTGCTTTTTTCAAATTCATTACTCCTTTATTATTTAATACTATTAGGCAATTAAATCCTTGAAACCAAGTGAATTCGAATACCGCAAGGCATCCGGCTTTAACTGATATTTTAAGCATTTCTAATTCTACATTAGTATAATATAACATATATAATATCAATCGACTTTCAGTTGAATTTGTTTTATGTTACAAAATATAATCGAATCTCCAGAGACTTTTAGTTTATGACGAATGAAACGAGCCTTAATATAAATTTAGAACAGATATAGTTTGGCTTGCCATTCAGAATTCTGAAAATATGAGGCTACAGCCATATTTCCGGCGCAGTAAATAGCTTGTACTATTTATTGTTTTGTGAAAAAAATAACATTATCCTGTCGTGAATTTTATTTCGAAAATCCTTGACATTACATTTCCTGTACCTTATAATTAGAAATGTTTTTGAGCTAGTTTAGTGGAGAAGTACTCAAGAGGCTCAAGAGGAGCCCCTGCTAAGGGCTTAGGCCGAGTCAATCGGTGCACGGGTTCGAATCCCGTCTTCTCCGTATTATATTTATTAGCCAAGTGTTAGTAAATTAGAGATTAGAGTAAGTTTGTGTGTCTGCCGAGATTGCCACTAACTTGCTTTTTTTCTTGTTTTGCTAAGAAGTTCTCGAAACGATGACTGATGTTAATATCTTGTTGCTGCTCGCCTTCCCTTTCATAAGCAATGCTCTTTTTTATCCCCAAGCCAATGTCTTTTTCTTCTGCATTCGGATATTTCATTTCTTAAATCTTATATTTCGGATAGCTGAATGTTAAGCTTAATTACTCTTTCAATCAGTATGATTTTATTGAAATATGTTGGATTTTCGGAGGTAAGATTTGAAAATAATATTTAAATTGATTCTGGCATTAATTATCGGATTCGCTTTGTATTTGGAGATTTTTTATCAAGGCGCGATTCGTTACGGTGCATTTTTATTTTTTACAATCCAAAGCAATATATTGGTTTTATTTTGTCTGATTTTATTTATTTTCATCAATCCAAACGGAAACTTAAAAAAACATCTTAGAGGCATATCACTGATTGCAATCGCGCTAACCTGCATAGTCTATAATTTCATACTGCATAAAATTTACATTGAATGGGGCACGGTAAAATATTCTTTTGCAAGGACGGTTACGCATGTGGTCGCGCCGATTGGCTTTTGGATAGATTGGATATTATTTGATGTGCACAATATTTTTAAATTAAAATATATCTATATTTGGATTATATATCCATTTTCATATTCCGTTATTTGTATCTATATGTCATTACGATACGGGTATGCGATTTATTATTTTTTTAGCGGTCTGAAACAAACCAGCTTTTGGCTGGCTATACTTTTAGCTGCTATTATTTTGATTGGGCTTATTATACTTCTGATTGATAAAGTATTAACAAAAAAATCACATCCGCCTGCAGGATAAAGATTGAAATTATAAGCTAATACTATTTCAGATTTAATTTGTATTAGGAACAGAGGAGTAAACTATTTATGAATAATAAAGTTGTAATTTCACAGTATCGGCAAATTGCTATTAATATAGCCGAAAACATAGTAAACGGAAAGTATGAACAAGGTGAAAAACTCTTTGGACGGTCTGTTCTTGCATCCCATTACAAGGTTTCGCCGGAAACTATACGGAAAGCCGTATTTTTATTGAAGGATGTCGGAATTGTAGAAACGGAAAAAGGCAGTGGCATCGAGATTGTTTCAAAAGAAAAAGCGGAGGATTTTGTAAACCTCAATAGCAGCGTTGAAAATCTTACTCTCATCAAAAAAGAGATTGAAATATGGGCAAAGGATCAAGCCGAACAAGCAGTTACCATGTTTCATAAAATACAGTATTTACTTAATGAAACTGAAAGAGTTAACACGGTAAGCTCATTGAATCCATTTCAAATTCGCATAAATTCCGAATGCAGGGTCATTGGAAAAACGGCGGATGAGTTGCGTTTTTGGCATATCACGGGTGGGACAATCGTTGCAATCCGTCGGGGCGATAGTTTAATTCTTTCCCCCGGTCCATACGCAACGTTTCGTGAGAACGATATTTTTTTTATTATCGGTGACAATTCAGTTTACTCCATTGCTATGAAGTTGCTTTACGAGTAATACTATTTCCATTTCTATCTTTTAGAATGGAAATGGTATAATACTATTTTCATTATTAAGGATAGAAAAAAATATTTCATTTCACGCTTGAAGCATGCGTGAAACGCTCCGCTGTGAAAAATTTTTTTCTACTTATCAAAATGAAAATAGTATAAGATGCCTTAGCCTTCCTTGACAGGGCAAAACATAGCATGATATACTATTCAAAGTAACAACTTGTATCAATGTATCAAGTTGTCTAATTGGGGGGCGTGCTATGATTGAGTTCAAAAACGCAACAAAAAAGTATGATGGGAAAATTGTTGTTTCCGACATATCCTTTACAGTCAAAAAAGGCGAATTGGTCGTATTGATCGGCCCAAGCGGATGTGGGAAAACTACGCTTCTGAAAATGGTTAACCGCCTGATAAATCCCACGACCGGAGATATTCTGATAAATGGTAAAAGCATTTTTGATCATGACGAAATTGACCTGCGGCGTAACATTGGCTATGTGATACAGCAAACGGGGTTGTTTCCTCATATGACGGTACGCGAAAACATCGAAATCATTCCGCGCCTGCAAAAAACAGACAAAGATAAGATTAAGGCCAAGAGCATCTCTTTAATGGAGATGGTTGGGCTTGACCCGGATGTATATCTTGACCGCTACCCCCATCAGCTATCAGGAGGACAGCAGCAGCGTATCGGTGTTGCAAGAGCTTTTGCCTGTGATCCGGAAGTTATTTTAATGGATGAGCCGTTTTCGGCACTTGACCCGCTCACAAGATTGCAGCTGCAAGAAGAACTTACTGATTTGCAAGCAAAAATGCGCAAGACAATACTATTTGTTACACATGACATGGACGAAGCGGTAAGAATCGCCGATAAAATATGTTTGATCAACGACGGCTCAATTGTGCAGTATGATACAGTTGAGAATTTGATGAAAAATCCTACCAATGACTATGTAGCCGAGTTTATCGGCAAAAACAGAATTTGGTCGTCGCCGGAGTTTATTCGCGCGCAGGACATTATGATTAACGACCCTGTTTGCGCATCTCCCGATGCGACTATCATACGCTGCATCGAAAAAATGCGCAAATTCAAGGTAGACAGCTTGATGATAATCGACAAGCAGAACAAACTCCTTGGGGTTGTGCTGGCAATAGAGCTTCAAAACGCAAAAGAGAAAAATGAGCCTGTCGCAAGAGTGATGCACAAGGAGTATCAAGCGGTATTCCCGGAAATGAATATTATCGCAATACTTGATATCGTGAATGCGGGCAGTATGTCATCCATCCCTGTAGTAGATGAGGAAACGCGGCTAAAGGGGCTTATCACGAAAACCAGCCTATTGACCACCCTAAGCCAGCAATATTCCGATGTGGCGGAGGTGGACCAATGAGTTTATTTACATATATGTCAGAGAATATAAACGAAATATTTTCAAGAGGTATACAGCATATACAGATAACATTGTTAGCCATAGCGGTTTCTGTTTTAATCGGCGTGCCGTTAGGTATTTTTATAAGCTATATAAAGCCCTTTAGAAAACCTGTATTGGGTTTTGCAAATGTAGTTCAGGCAATTCCCAGCATTGCTATTTTAGGATTTCTTGTGCCATTCCTCGGTATTGGAGAAAAACCGGCAATATTCATGGTGGTGCTTTATTCCCTGCTCCCGATTATAAAAAATACCGCCACGGGTTTATTAAACATTGATAATGAAATGCTTGAAGCCGCAAAGGGCATCGGGATGACAAGGTTTCAAGTGTTGGTTAAGGTCAGGATACCTCTTGCACTACCAGTTATTATGGCCGGTGTTCGGATATCCGCCGTCACATCTGTCGGGCTTGTGACTATTGCGGCTTTTATCGGAGCGGGAGGGCTTGGGTATCTGATCTATTCCGGAATACGAACCGTTAATAACAATCAAATTCTTGCCGGAGCGATACCGGCCTGCATATTGGCTCTGGCTGTTGATTGGCTCGGAGCAATCGTCGAAAAACTTGTCACGCCTGTATGCTTTAAGCAGGAAAAACAATAAGAGATTGGGGGGTCTACGATGAAGAGATCGTTGTACTTTATTATTGCTTTGGTTCTTGCACTTGGAATGATGTCGGGCTGCGGAAAAAGCAGCAAGACAATCGTGGTCGGTGCGAAAGACTATACGGAGCAAGATGTACTTGGCAACATCCTTTCGGTACTGCTGGAAAATAATACCGAACTGGATATCGAATACAAGCACGAAATGTCGTCTAACATAATATTTGCCGCAATACAAAGCGGCGATGTCGACGTATATATGGACTATACGGGCACGATTTACGGAAACTATCTAAATTATTCTGAAATGAAAAGCGCGGATGAAGTTTATGATATTTCTGTCAGAGAAATGTCGGAAAAGTATCAATTAAAAGTGTTGGCACCGCTTGGCTTTAACAATACGTATTGCCTCGCAGTCAGGCCGGATACGGCAAGTGAATACAACCTCAAAAACTTTTCAGATTTGGCTAAAGTCTCTTCTGGTTTCACCTTTGGCGGCGGATTTGAAATACTCAATCGCAACGACGGCATACCGCAACTGAAAAAAGCCTATGATATGTCATTCAAGGAAGAAAAGGCAATCGATGGAGTCTTGCGTTATTCGGCCATTGAAAATGACGAAACTCAGGTAACGGAAGCTTTTTCGACGGACGGTATGCTGCTTGAATATGAACTTGTTGTTCTTGAAGATGACAAGAAATTTTTCCCGCCATACCATGCTGTTCCTGTAATAAGAAATGAAACAGCGGAGAAATGCCCAGAAATTTTAGTTGAATTAAATAAGCTCGCTGATTTTATAAACGATGACACAATGCGTGAACTTAATTATAAAGTTGATGTATTGAAGCAAAGTCCGAAGGATGTCGCAACAGAATTTTTGCAATCATCAGGCCTAATACACTGAACCTAATATTATTTCCAATTCTTTAGAAGAGAAGTAGTATAATCTATAAAATCATGGACTTGCCAGCAGTTATTGACAAGTCCATATCATCCTAATTTTCGATAAATTCTCCGTTTTTCCATTTACCACTTTTCAGCGTTACCCCGCGAAAATCCATCATAACTCCTTTTCCGTCATATTGATCGTTTTTAAAATTCCCGCTGTATTGCAGACCGTCGCTGGATGTAAAAATCCCTCTTCCGTGCTTCATGCCATTTTTAAATGCGCCGATGTATATCGAGCCGTCACTTTCTATGTAAGTTCCTTCGCCGTCCGGCAGTCCGTTTTCAAATGTTCCTATATATGACGAACCGTCTATTCCCTTAAACTGCCCGAAGCCGTCGAGCACACCGTCATCAAAACTACCCCAATAATAATCGCCGGAGTTTTTTGACAAGAGAATTGAGTCTGTATTTTCCTGAATCACTAATTTTCCCTGTCCGTCCGGCTGTGAATTTTTCATCCTTCCGGAATATGTGCTCAATACAGATAAATCGCCTACAGTGTAATTAAGCTGAATATTATCAACATATCCGTTTATATCTATGTTATTTTCCGCATGAGGATTGACAATTATAGAATGCTGATTCGGGTATTCATCAATAACAAATGTATCTGTCGGCGTAGGATCTATTTGTACTTCCTCATTTTCTATCTGCTCGAAGGATGTTGCGGGCGTTTCTGACATAGGCGGCGCTGATTCTTCCGGAACTTCTTCAATTATCTGAGTACTCGGTACAGGAGTGGGCGAAGGCTCAACTTTTGTCATAGCCGAAAGTACAATTTTATTATCGCTCCAAGTTCCCTGCTCAATTATTTTTCCGCCGGAATCCTTCAAAATTCCGACACCTTCCCATTTTCCGTCTTTATATTCACCCTCATAATTGCTTCCATCAACGAAAGTATATTTTCCGTATCCGTTTTCCCTGCCGTTTTTAAAAAAACCTTCATAAACTCCGCCGTCTGAAAATTTGTAAATTCCATAACCGTTCGGCTGTCCGTTTACATAAGTTCCATCATATATATCACCATTTAAAAATGTATATTTACCTTGTCCGTTAGCGATATTATTTTTGAATTCCGCTTCGAGTTTCTCCCTGTTGGCAAAAACCAAAGTTCCGAATCCATTTAGCATGTTATTTATAAATTCTCCGTTATAATTATTTCCGTCAATTGAAATATAGATTCCATCACCATTCAAAAATCCATTTTCGAATTTTCCGATAATCCTGTCGCCCTTTTTCCAATATCCTTCAACATCTTCCGAAACAATTAATTCGCCGTGCCCGTTCGGAGCGTCATTCAGCCATTCGCCTTCATAAGTACAATTTACGGTAAGAGAAGATATTTTGAAAGAAAAAGATTTGTCGGTAACAGATTTAATATTTTTATTGCTTGTTAATCCCACTAAAGCCAAAGAAAAAATTATGATAATCATGGAAAAGAAGAGCGGAAAAACAAACTTATGGTTCAATAATGCGTATTTTATAGAATAAAACAAATCCGAAAATGTAAATTTATTTTCATTTATCGGCTGTTTAACAGAATGAACAATAATAAATTCATACACTACCGGTTTCGAGCGTTCAGTCAGAAAATATTCGCTGATTTCAATACCGTTAATATATTCCATTATATAACAAAGAGAATTTCTTTCATAAAAAAATTCGGGCGGCAAAGACCTTGTGAAAAATTTCTTAGAACTAAGAATCTCACGATTCTGTACATCATAACAAATATAATCTATACCGAATTTCGTTTTTTGGAAAAAACGTTTCAATATAAATTGAAATATCAATAGAACGCGTATAAAAAACGGTTTGGAATTATCATATATACAACTGAACGTAGCATCGTAATTGTCGTTTTGTACAGCCAGACATATGCTTCGCAGCTTTTTTGATTTTTTGGCCAATCAGATCACCTTCGATTAAATTTGATTACAGCGTTTGGTATTACATATTCATTCGGATTCACCGAATTCACGTAATACTAATTCCCATTTAATTTGTAGAAAAAAATTTTCACAGCGAAGCGTTTCGCGCAATGCTCCAAGCGCGAAATGAAATATTTTTTTCTATTCTTTAGAAGGGAAATAGTATAATATAAATTTACCAAAAATAGATTGCTGTTTATGTACAAATTAAATTCAAATAAAAAATTGCTTTTTTTGAATTAGAAAAGTCTTAGAATGGAGGTGAAAAAATGTTAATTGTTATTGCAAGAATTTATTTGAAAAATGGGAAAAGAGAAGAGTTTATTGAAAAAGCTCAGGATATTGTTGAAAAATCGAGAAAAGAGACAGGGAATTTAAAATACGAGTTGCTTTTGAACAGCGAAAGCGAAAACAAAATCGTTATTTTAGAGAACTGGGAAAGCCGCGAAGATTTGAACAGACATATGGAATCGGAGCATTTTAAGAAATTCGGGGATTTAGTAATGGATTTATTCGACAAGCCTTTAGACATTTCGGTATACCAATCAGAAAAAGTTTAAGAAATTCAGCCGCAAATCAAAAGGAATGGCGCAAGCCATTCCTTTTGATTTTTTTAAAATTATTTAGCAAGAATTTTAGCCAAATCTTCTTCCGGTGTGCTGATAGGAGTGAGGTTCCATTTTTCAACAATAATATTCAATACATTTGGAGAGATGAACGCCGGCAAAGTTGGCCCGATATACATATTTTTGATGCCCAAAGCCAAAAGCGAAAGCAAGATACAAACCGCTTTTTGTTCATACCAAGAAAGTACTAAAGTCAAAGGAAGATCGTTTACGCCACATTCGAAAACCTCAGCAAGCGCAGAAGCAACTTTTATTGCGCTGTAAGCGTCGTTGCATTGTCCCATGTCCAAAATTCTAGGGAACGGACCGATATTTCCTAAATCTAAGTCATTGAAACGGTATTTTCCGCAGGCAAGCGTCAAAATAACGGTATCGCTCGGAGTTTGCTTAACAAATTCGGTATAATAATTTCTGCCCGGATTCGCGCCGTCACAGCCGCCTACCAAGAAGAAATGTTTAATTGCACCGGCTTTTACAGCTTCAACGATAGTTCCGGCATTGGATAAAACAGCGTTATGGCCGAAGCCTGTTGTTAAAGTCTCGCCGCCGTTGATTCCGGTCATTCTTTGGGTTTCTGGATATCCGCCAAGCTCTAAGGCTTTTTCGATAACTGGCGTAAAATCTTTATTGTCATCGATATGAATCATACCCGGATAAGCAACAATTGAAGATGTAAATATTCTATCGCTGTAAGAATTTCTAACAGGCATGATACAGTTTGTTGTAAACAAAACCGGACCCGGAATATTTTCAAATTCTCTTTGCTGGCTTTGCCAAGCTGTCCCGAAATTTCCTTTCAGATGTTTGAAAGCTTTAAGCTTCGGATACGCATGACATGGAAGCATTTCGCCATGAGTATAAATATTTATGCCTTTACCGTCGGTTTGCTGCAATAATAAATATAAATCATGCAAATCATGTCCCGATACTACGATAAAGGGGCCTTTTTCGATATTTGTTGTAACTTGCGTGGGCTCGGGATTGCCGTAAGTTTCGGTATTTGCCGTATCCAAAAGCTCCATACATTTCAGATTGACATTTCCGGCTTCTAAAGTTACTTCCAATAATTCATTGATATCCTCGTTGTGATAAATATAATCGAGGGATTTGTAGAAAAAGTCGTCAACAATTTCATCAGTAAAGCCTAAAACACGAGCATGATGAGCATATGCGGCTATGCCTTTCAAGCCGAATAAAATCAAAGATTTCAAAGAACGGATATCTTCATTAGCACCCCAAAGTGATTCCATATCCATTTCCGGAACATTTTCATATTTTTCGCGTTCTGCGTCGACTTTTTTACAATATACATCAATAAAATCATAATCATAATTTACATTCGTAATTGTTATAAAAAGCCCGTTTACAATTAATTCGGTAGTATAAGCATTTTTGCTTTTTTTGCAGGCTACCGCCAGAGAAATAAGTTTACTTACCAAAATATCTTGAATATCCGCAATATTTTCTTTCTTGCCGCAAACGCCGCTTACAGTACAGCCTTTACCCTTTGCGGTTTGTTCACATTGAAAACAAAACATAATAATACCTCCATTATTTTAAATTTAGTTATTTTTTAAAATTCCGTTTATCGATAAAGTGAAAACCTCAAACGGAATATTTTTGCCGCTGTTTTTTAAAGCTGTATTTGCCGCGAACTCGATTCCTCCGCAGCACGGAACTTCCATACGTACTACTGTGACGGATTTTATATTATTGTTTTTCAAAATCGCAGTCAGTTTTTCAGAATAGTCAACGTCATCCAGTTTCGGACATCCGATTATTGTAATTTTGTTTTGCATAAATTTTTTATGGAAATTAGCGAATGCGAATGCGGAACAATCCGCCGCAATAAGCAATTCGGCATTTTCAAAATACGGTGCATTTACGGGAACTAATTGAATCTGAACAGGCCACTGATTAAGCTGAGAAGGAATTTCTATATCCGAATTGGGAATGGACTCTCTTTCCAATTTTTGCATACGTGAACCGGGACAGCCTTGGTGCTGCTGATTTTCCTGAGATTGTTTTACAGCGGCTTCGTCAAAAGGCAGAGCCTCCCTGTTTTCAAAAGAAATCGCATTTGTTGGGCAAACCGGCAAACAATTTCCCAAACCGTCGCAATAATCATCACGAATAAGTTTTGCTTTTCCGTCAATCATTTTAATTGCGCCTTCGTGACAGGCAGAAACACACAATCCACAGCCGTTACATTTATCTTCATCAATTTTGATTATTTGTCTTAACATCTCAATACCTCCAAATAGTATTTGCTGATTACAATAAAATTATAATATAATTAAAATAGATATTCTGTTGCGGATGCAACAAAAACTACTTCCGGGGTGAATTTTATGTACGAGACATTAAAAAAATCGATTTTGTTTAAAAATTTTGAAATAGAAGACATTAAATCAATTCTGAAATGTATGCAGCCAAGAATCGAGAAATTCGAAAAAAACGAAATTGTGTTTATAGAAGATGATTTTGTGAGCGAAATCGGGATTGTAATTTCCGGCAGGGTTTGTATCCAAAAAACCGATAAAGACGGAAACAATGTCATTATTTCGGAAATCAACTGTGCGGAAATTTTTGCTGAGGCGTTTGTCTGTGCCGGCGTGAAAAAAATACCCGTCAGCTGTTTTGCTCAAGAAAAATCCGCAGTTATGTTTTTGGATTATAAGAAAATTTTATATAGATGCTCCTCTGCTTGTTCGTTTCATACCGCGCTTATCGCCAATATGCTGGAATGTCTTTCGAAAAAAGTCCTGCTTCTTAACAGCAGAGTGAATTTATTGTCCAAGCTTTCTATAAGAGAAAAATTACTCGAATATTTAAATTCGATTTATATTGAGACGAATTCTTATTACATAAATATTCCGTATACCCGTCAGCAATTAGCGGATTTTTTGGCCGTAAACCGAAGCGCACTTTCTAGGGAGATTTCAAAAATGGCAGATGAAGGTCTTATCGAATACAACGGCTCTGAATTTAAATTATTGTATAAAAATCTCAATTAAGCTCTTGATTTTTAGAAAAATTATGATATAATAATTATTAAATGATAATAATTATTATTTGCAAATAATTTCTTGACTATGTTTACAAAATTTGTTAATAATATAATACAAACGTTTTTTTATTAAAGGAAGGAGATAAAAATATGAAAGGTACAAAAACAGCAGAAAATTTATTGAAAGCATTTGCAGGAGAATCACAAGCGAGGAATAGATATACTTTCTATGCTTCGGTAGCAAAAAAAGAAGGCTTTGTTCAAATTTCGAATATTTTTTTGGATACTGCCGCAAATGAAAAAGAACATGCTGAAATTTTTTTCAAGCATCTCTCTAAATTCTTTAAAGGTGAGGCAATCGAAGTAACAGCCGGATACCCTGCCGGACTTGGCACAACTGCCGAAAATTTAGAATATGCGGCAAACGGCGAAAACGAAGAATGGACAGAATTATATCCTGAGTTCGCCAGAATCGCTAATGAAGAAGGCTTTAAAGATGTTGCGGCAAGCTTTACTTTAATTGCACAAATCGAAAAACACCATGAAGAAAGATACCGTAAATTATTAGACAATGTTAAATCAAATAAAGTTTTCGAAAAAGACGAAGAGAAATTATGGATTTGTTCTAATTGCGGACATATTCATAAAGGCAAAAATGTTCCGGATAAATGTCCGACTTGCGACCACGACAAAGCATATTTCCAATTGCTTTGTGAATGCTTATAGAAATCTTCAAAAAAAAACGGCGTGTATACGCCGTTTTTTTAGTCAAACTTTTCACTTTTTATTCTATTCTTTAGCTTTGTTCGGCTGCGCCTTAATTGCCGCTTCCATCAAAAACTGCCGTTCCTCTTTGCTGAAACTATCGACAATTTTGTTTATATCCGAAACAAGATTACTGCCTTTTGCAAGAGCAACAGCCGCCGAAAGTTCATCTGCTTTCATATTAAATCCGCTTTCTTTAGAAAAATTAATCATAGCAAAATCAGGATTCATATCAACGGCGGAGATTCCGCAAGGCATTTCCACAACAAAACCGTCAATTTTATCTGATGACAGCGCCGCGCAAAGCTCCGGAAAATCAAAAAGCGCTGTATCTTTCGTTGCGCCGGCCATCTGGTCGATTGCCGTATAATGCGTAGTATTAATCTGTGCCGTAATTCGAGCACCGCTAAAATCCGAAATCGACTTTGCTTTGGCAAATCTTCCGCTTTTCTTAACGACAAGAACTAAATTCGAGCTGAAATAATTATTCGAAAAACTAAGCGATTCTTTGCGTTCGTCGGTTGCGGAAAAGTCGGAAATTATTGCGTCTATTTCTCCGTTCATCAATGACCGCGGCAAATCGTCCCATTTTGTGTCAACAATATATAATTCTCTACCTAGACCTTTGGCAACTTTTTTAGCAAAATGAACGTCAAATCCATTTACAAATCTTCCGTCCGGCAGAGGAAATGCGCTGTTTGCATTATTCGACTGTATCCAAGAAAAAGGTGCGTTATTGCATTCCATTCCTACAATAAATATGCTGTCGCTTTTCGGAATTGCGCTTACTTCCGGCAAATCCGATTCTGAACTCATCGAATCAGCATTCGCGATTTTTTTTCCTTCATTTTCGGGATTATCTTTTTTAGAACTGCATGAACATAATATGCCCGTGCTTATTATTAGCGCAGATAGCAGATAAAATAATTTCTTCAAATATTTTTCCTCTTTTCTGTTTAGATTTTCGATTCTAAGATTCTTATTCTATATCGAATATATTTTTATTAATCTAAAGTATAGACGAAGGATTAGGTTTTTAAAGATGTTTCAATTGAATAATTGCTATAAATAAAAATTTAGAATATAATTATAAAAACACTACCCGCTTTAACGTAATAAAGCGAATTTAATACAATTCATTAAACCGGAGGTAAGCGATTTGATTGGTATAATAAATTATAAAGCCGGAAATGCGCCGTCTGTTCTAAACTCTTACAATAAGCTTGGGATAGAGGCAAGACTTATAGAAAATGAAAAAGAAATTCTTTCGAGCGATAAGCTTGTTTTGCCGGGTGTCGGCTCGGCAAAAGCAACAATGGATTCGCTTAGGGAATTAAACATAATTGATGCCCTTAAATATTCGATTTTCGAGAAAAAGAAAATGTTTTTAGGAATTTGTATCGGTATGCAGATTTTATTCGAATACAGCGAAGAAGGCAACGCCGAATGTTTGGGGTTTTTAAAAGGCGATGTAAAAAAATTTGACGCAAAAAAACTGCGTGTTCCGCAAATCGGCTGGAATAAAACCGAATTTTTGAAAGATTCTGCATTCAATAAAAATATCGAAAAGGAAGAATATTTTTATTTTGTAAATTCGTATTATGTAAACCCTACTGATAAGGATATTATTTTGGGTCAGACAGATTACGGCGGAAATTTTCCGTCGGTTATTAATTGGGAAAATATTTTCGCAACACAATTTCATGCAGAAAAAAGCGGTGAAGCCGGACTTTGCTTATTAAAAAATTTTAACGAAATATAAGGAGGTTAATATGCTTACAAAACGTTTAATTGCCTGTTTTGACGTGCGAAATAAAATGGTTACGAAAGCGCATAAATTTCAGGATAATATTGATATTGAAAAGGCGGATATTATTGCGAAAAAAATATACGCCGACCAAATAGATGAAATTATTTTTTATGATATTACGGCAAGCTCGGAAAAACGCAAAATCGATTTAGATACCGTTCGGGATGTTGCAAAAGAAGTTTTTGTTCCATTTACAGTCGGCGGCGGAATCCGAAATTTAGATGATATGTATGAGGTTTTAAAAGCCGGTGCCGAAAAAATCAGCATAGATTCTATGGCGGTTCGAAATCCGCAAATAATCGAAGACGGTTCGAAAGCTTTTGGACGGCAATGTATTGTTTTAAGTATGCAGGTGAAAAAAGTGGCGAAGTCGGAAAAAATCCCAAGCGGATATGAAATAGCGATTGACGGCGCGCGTTTTTTCACGGGTATGGACGCTTTGGAATGGGCAAAAAAAGGCGAATCCTTGGGCGCAGGCGAAATCTGCGTGAACTCGATTGATAACGACGGAACTCACGGCGGTTATGATATTGAAATAACAAAATTAATTTCTGAAAATGTAAATATCCCGGTAATAGCTTCCGGCGGAGCCGGAAAACCCGAACATTTAGCGGATGTTTTCACACAAACAAAAGCCGACGCCGCAATAATCAGCTCGATGCTGTATTCGCCGAAAATCGAAAGAAATTATTCTGTTGGTGAATTAAAAAAATATCTTTTTGAAAACGAAATCAATATTCGTCCAATCGGAAGAAAATATAATCTTTTTGGAGTTTAAAAAATTTCTCTCCGAATAATTATGTTAATCTCCACGCCCACGAGATATAGCTTCTATGCGCCGCAAATAAAAAGAAACTTTTAACACAAAGCGACGTATATTGCAGTGTAAATTAATACTATTTCCATTTTGATAAGTAGAAAAAAATTTTTCACAGCGGAGCGTTTCGCGCATGTTTCTAGCGCGAAATTAAATATTTTTTTCTATCCTTAATATTGAAAATAGTATAATTCAACTTTAGAACAAAATTTAAAACTCTTAAACTTCATTTCGGCAAAGTATACTAAAGTTGAACTAAGATTTTATCTGAGGGGGATAAATATGGATTTTTTTGGAACATTTGGATTGTTTGGAATTATATTTCCTGTTTTCTTCGTAACAATTTTTTGTCTTGTTGTCGGCACTTTCATTTTTGCAATTGTCAGAGGCATTAAACAATATAGCAAAAATGAAGCCTCACCGGTTTTATCTGTAGACGCAAAAGTAGTCTCTAAACGAACTAATCTAAGCACTCATCATGATTTTGATGACCATCGTGACCATCGCACTTCATCATATTATGCGACATTTGAAGTAGACAGCGGTGATAGAATAGAACTAAACATGGTCGGCAGCGAATATGGCAAATTAGTCGAAGGAGATATTGGAAAGCTTACATTTCAGGGTACGAGGTATTTGGGATTTGAAAGGAAACGGAATCAATTGAATTAATAAAAAATCCGCATAATTATTATTTTTACGCTAATAATAATTTCGAGGTGATGATAATGGGAATAGACAGCTATGAAAATGCTTCTAACCAACAAGAAAAACTAAGCAATGCGGTAAAGTCTAAAAACAAAGAGAATGAAACTCATAATGCAAGAAAAGAATCATTAGGCCCTAATACGAACCAAGATTAAAGCTGCTGTGCCGATCGTAACCGAAAGGCACAGCTTTTTTGTACGGCTATAAAATCCTTGCACCTCTGACATATTTGGCGTTTATATTTCGGTCATCGGAAAGATAGATAATTCTTTCTAGTCTTTGCTTGATATTCAAATCCAATGTTGTTCGCATATTTTCGAGCGAATCGTCTATGACAACAGCATCAAATTCATATCCTTCGTCAAATTTACCTACTTTTCCGAAAAACTCACCGCCGCCGGCGGTCCCCATATAAAACGCATTTTCTATAGTTAAAGGTTTTGCGGATTCATCTATCAAACGCCAATAAAGTTTTGAAGCTTGAATAGCGTCGGACATCGCGCGGAAAACCGATAGCTGAGAACCGCCCGCAACATCGCTTCCCAATCCGATTTTCAGACCTTTATCCAAAGATTTAGAAACAGGCGCAATTCCGGAAGACAGGTTTGTATTTGATTGCGGACAATGAGCAATGAATACTCCGTTTTTCCGCATCAAATCAATTTCTTCTTCGGGAGACCAAACACAATGCGCCATAATTGTTTTACAGTCGCCGCCGAAAAGTCCGGCTTGATTATATGCGTCGCCGTAAAATGCCGATTTCGGGCATAATTCGCTGACCCATTTAATTTCAGAAGGATTTTCGGATAAATGCGATTGCATTGGCAGGTCAAATTTAATTTGTAAGTCTTTCAAATTTTTCATCAATTCGTCGCTGCAAGTCGGAATAAAGCGTGGGGTTAAAATCGGATAAGTGTTTTTAAATTTACCGATTGTTTCCGAAAGCCATTTTTCGGTATGATTTATTGAAGTTTCGGGGTTTTTTTCGCATAAATATTCCGGAGAGTTGCGGTCCATATTGACTTTTCCTACCATAGTGACCAAACCTGAATCTTCTAAAAGCTTCATCAAGTATTTGGTTGCCTCATTATGTATTGTTGCGAAAATACATGCGCGCGTGTTTGGCGATTTTTTTAAATCGTCTGTAAATATAGAATACGCTTTTTCAGCATAATCTATATTTTGATATTTGGCTTCTTCCGGAAAGGTGTTAGTCTCCAGCCAATCTAAAAGCTCCAAGTCCATACTCAATGCTCTAAAACTGTATTGCGGCGCATGGATATGCAAATCTGTCAAACCCGGAAGTATTAAATTTTGTTTATGATCGATTAGCCTCAAATTGGAATAAATTTCAGGCAGCTTGAAAAATATACCTTTTGAAAAACCATCCTCACAAACTAAAAAACCGTTTTCGATAATTTCAAGAGTATTTGGATTTTTGCTGTGACATATATTTCCTTTTAAAACAAAGGAATTGTTCATAATTCCCCTCCAGTCAAAGTCAATTTATACTATTTTCATTATAAATGATAGAAAAAAATAGTATTATTTATCTTGCAGAATCTATAAAACTCTGCTTAACGGTCTTATATTAACAACCATATAAACCGAGGATAAATCAAAATATGGCAATAAAAAAAGCTGTCGATAATAATTTCCTTCGTATCATAGAAGAAAATCACTTATAGACAACTGTTTAAGGTAGTTGGTAGATACGTCTAACCATATTATAGACATATATAAGTAAAATATACGCTTATTATAAATTTATAAACTTATATTGTCAATAGATTTTGAAAATTTATCAAAATCATTAAATTTGACCATGCTAATTTGTAGAAAATTCACAAATCAAATGGGAATTATACTAAAATGAAAATAGTATTAGTATCAGTTTGATTCCTGCCAAATATGAAAAACATTCGACATTGAGTCCGTACCTAAAATATATTTATAATCTACCGTCTTGGATTCGCCGGCCGGAATATCTACAGAAAGAATTTCCCAAGTATCAGCGTTTTTACTATTGTCCAAAACATCGTATGTCTTGCAATTTTCCCTGCGCAGCTCATGTCCCAAAAAAGAATTGTCTTGGCTGACGGAATATACTTTATTATCTGCTTGTACAATCATTACGGAAGTTTTAAGCGGAACTAAATTCAGCGAGATAGTTTTATCAAATTCCGTATCATTCTCGATTGTGGTTTTGATATTGTATTCTATTCCCCAATTGCCTAAATTGCAATAGTTCCGTGGACGGTTTATCTCGTCGACTCCTCCGTAATCATTCGAAGGCACATTTCCGAAAAAAGTCGCAATATTGATTTCGTTATCAAATCCGACGCGGTTAAATAATATAATATCAAGAAATTCCGAAATCCCGTTGCGGTGATTTATGTTGTCCTCAATTCCGCCTGTTTCAAAACCGATTGCAGAATTTCGTTTTCGAAAATCCATTTCCGAAAGTTTGAAATTATTTTCCGCATTTATTTTAAAACCGTCTATATACCCTGAATACGTTGTATAATATTTTCCGGTTTCGTTCATGCCGTTTTCATCCAAAGCAAATGTCTGCGGCTGATAATCAAAATGATAAGGATTATCCGGAGTTTCGACTAAATTATTATCGAATCCGGACGGCAAAATAAAAGTTGTAATGTCAACATCATCAGAAATTCTGAAATCATATTGCCCTGCGAAAAAATTTGCATTGGGAATATTATAAATTATGAAATCGTGAATTTCATTTGGGTTGATTGAAATTTTGCTGTAATTGTTCTGCAAAATTTTATCATAAAAATTTTTCGAATGGTGTTTTATTTCTTCGGCGGTTGATTTTGAAGCCATCATTACGTCTTTTAAATATTCTACTTCTACAATTTCATCAGATTTATTTTCAAAACGAATTATGTAGTCGATATCGCTTTTTGAATCGTTTCCGTGCGATAAAAATAAGCGCACGTTTCCTTTAATATTCTCTGTCTTATTCAGATATGTTTCAAAAAAAGTATTACTCATGATTCGCTCAGGAAAATTATTATAAATCAATTTTGAATTGCTGTTCACGCTCATATTTTCGAAAGATTTTATTTTTGTCAAATATGTAGTCATTCCCTTTTTTTCTTCAAAAATATAATTTACATCAGCTGAAGATTTTTTATTTAAACTAATCATGGGTATGTATTCATGACTGTTATCAATTTCTACTGCGTTTTTTATGTAATCAACATCATAATCAAATACTTCTGCGATAAACCTGCAAGGAACATACAAAGTTGAATTTGCCAATATCGGCTCAATATCCATTTCGTAAGCAATTCCGTCAATTTCTGCAATTCTGCTGCCAACCCGCAGGACTACCGTCTTATTGTCCTTATTAATAATCAAGGTTTTGCTTTCCTTAATCCATTGCGATTCGTCTTCTGAAATCAAGCTCCTTATCGGTATAAGCGAAAAAGAATTTTCTATAATCGGATATTTATCGGTAAAAACTTCACCGTCTATCGAAAAAAGAGCATTTATATTATTTTTTTCAATAAAATTGTAATCTAAAGTAATATCGGAATGTATGTTTTCGGGTTTTTCAGAGTATGCTTGAGCGGCAAAAGCAGTAGAAGAATATAGTATTACGAAAGTCAATGCTGAGCAAATTTTAAGAAATTTCAAATCTTTGTCCCCCTTGAAATATTTTCAATTGCCTAGGTCTTGTAATACTATTTTCAATATAAAGGATAGGAAAAAATATTTCATTGCGCCAAACGCTCCGCTGCGAAAAATTTTTTCTACTTATCAAAATGAAAATAGTATAAGTCATTATTTTTTAGATAAAAAATAAAATATATAACAATAAATAGATTAATGTTTCGGAGTTGTAATCCAATAACATTATGCTTACATATTATTTTACTTCAAATATATCGAATAAAATATATCTATTCTGCACAAAAAGCATTTTTTCGAGGAAAATTTTTGATAAAAATAATTTAATTAGGCAAAATAATAATATTTCTATTATAAAGGATAGAAAAAACAGATTTATAGATTCGGGAGGTTTTTTGTGAAATTACATTTTTTAAAATCAGAAAAATTTAAAACAAATATAATTTGTCTTCTCATCAGGCGGAGTTTGGAGCACGATGAAGTGAGTAAAAACTCTTTGATTGCGAATATATTAAAAAACGGTTCGGCAGATTATCCTTCTATACGGGAAATTAACAATATCACCGAGGAGATGTTCGGCAGTATTTTTGATATTCAGATTGTAAAAAAAGGAGAAGAACAGGTATTTCAGTTTTATTTTGAGTTTTTGGCTTTCAATCAGGATTTGCTTTTCAAGGGCTTCGAATTTTTGTACAATTTGATATACAATCCCCTTACAGAAAACAACGCATTCAAAGAATCTTATTTTAGATTGGAAAAAGAAATTTTAAAGCAAATTATTGAGAGCCGAGTGAATAATAAAACGAATTACGCCAAAGAACGCTGTATCGAATTAATGTGCAAAAAAGAGAGATTCGGTATTAATGCAGACGGATACGTTGAAGATTTGGAAAAAATAAATAATGAAGATTTATTAAAACATTATAAAAATATTTTGGAAAATTCGCCTATGGAATTGATAGTTTTGGGAAATTTCGAAAAAGCAGAAATTGATGAATTGTATAAAAAATTTAATTTTCCGGAAAATCGAACAAAGCTTCCGAAGGCGGAAATTATTTTTGAAAAATCAGAGCTAAAGCGGCATATTGAATATTTAAATGTAATACAAAACAAAATATGTATTGGAATCAGGCTAAACGGAGAGCCTAACGGAGAAAAATTTTATAAAATGCTGCTGCTAAATGAGATTTTAGGCGGCGGCTCCTCGTCTTTGCTTTTTAGGAAAGTTCGAGATGAGGAAAATCTTTGTTACTATATACATTCTGTTTTATATAGATTTAAATCCATTATTCTAATCGAATCCGGAATCGATAACACCGAAAAAGCCGAATCGATAATTGTGAAACAAATAGAAAATATCTCAAACGGTGAATTTTCGGAGGATGATGTTAATGAAGCAAAAAAATCATTGATAAAAAAATATAATTCGATTAAAGACAAACAATCTGCAACGCTGGATTTTTATATCTCAAATTATTTGGCGGATGAAAACGCGGAAATCGATGAAATAATTGAAAAAATACAAAAAACCGAATATAACGGAGTATTGGATATTGCAAAGGATATGTATATAGATACAGTATATTATTTGATGGACGGTGAAGCTGATTGAAAATATTATCTGAAAATTTATCCGTTAAAAAGACGGAATCCGGAATTAGTTTATTTTTTATCCGCAAAAAAGATTATTACACAAAGCACGGATTGATTGGTGTGAACTTCGGCTCGATTTATAATAAAATAAACGCCGGCGGACAGAATTTTGAATTCCCGTTCGGGATAGCGCATTTTTTGGAACATAAACTTTTTGATGACAAAAAAATTAATTACATGAATGAATTTATAAAACTTGGCGCTGATGTAAACGCTTTTACTAATTCTACAAATACAGCCTATTATTTCAACACCGGAGAGAATTTTTATAAATCCCTCGACCTTCTTATTAAAATGACCTCTGAAACCTATTTGACCGATGAATCTGTTGAAAACGAAAAAAAAGTTATAGAGCAGGAAATTAATATGTATTCGGATTATCCGGCTTGGAACGCCTATTTGAATATGATGAAAAATATGTATTACAACGAGAGTTTTTCGAAAAACATTGCCGGAGAAGTCGAAGACATTAAAAAAATTAACCGCAAGGATTTGGAGCTATGTTTTGATAAATTTTATATCCCCGAAAATATCTGCATTATATGTGTCGGCGATTTCGACGAAGATAAGGCTATTGCTCAAATCGAAGAAAGTATTGTAAACACAAGATACGGCGATAAAAAGAAATCCGAATTATGTAACCCGATTTTTGAGGAGGAAAAATCAAATGTAAAGTCCGATTATGTTGAGTCAAAGCTTTCGGTCGCAAACAATATTTTTGTGCTTGGGTTCAAAGATAACGAGAAATACAATATAAAAAATATAGCGGCTTCCAAAATTTTGATTGATATAATGTTCGGCGAATCCTCTGTATTTTATAACCAAATGTACGCAAAGGGTTTGATTGACAATACTTTTAATGGGGATTATAATAATTTTAAATTTTTTGCGAATTCTGTTTTGGGCGGTATCAGCAAAAATCCAAAGGAATTATGTAAATATATTTTAGAGCAGATTAACAATACAAAACAAAGCGGAATTGATCAAAAGCGTTTTGAGCAAATAAAGAAAAAGCATCTGGGACTTTTTATCAGAGGTTTCAATAATTTAGAGAGTATCTCTAATCTAACGCTTGATTTATTTTCGAAAAACGGGGATTTTGAAGAACTGCTGAATGATTATGAAAATATCGATATCGATTATTTAAATTCACGCTTATCAAAATCTTATTTAGATGATAATTATGTTTTATCGGTTGTAAAGCCGCAGTAAGTTTTGTGTAGAGGGAGGATAAGATGCCTGAAGTATGGTTTCCTAATTTAGGAATCGAAATTGAAAAGCTGCCAAAAGTTGCGTTCAGCCTTTTCGGACAGGATATTTATATGTATGCTTTGTGTATTACACTCGGCGTTGTTGTGGGGTATCTTTTGGCTGAAAAAGAAGCGCGGCGTTTGGGCATGCAAAAAGATATTATTATTGATTTTTTAACAGTGGCCATGATTTTTGCGATAGTCGGCGCACGTTTGTATTATGTAATATTTTCTTGGGACAGCTATAAAAATGATCTTTTGAAAATTTTTAATATACGTGAAGGTGGTATGGCTGTATATGGTACAATTATCGCAGAAATTTTCGTGGTCTATTTTTTTGCAAAACGAAGAAAAATAGATGTTTTTGATTTTATGGATTTGCTTGTACCGTCTTTGGCGATCGGTCAAGCAATCGGCAGATGGGGAAATTTTTTTAACAGAGAAGTTTTTGGAAGGTATACCGAAAATATTTTCGCTATGCGCTATATTGCAGACCAAGTTTCGACAATTCCCGAATCTGTTGCCAAACATATTTTAAATATCGACGGTGTTGAATATATCCAAGTAGAACCGACTTTTTTATATGAGTCGCTTTGGAATTTTGGAGTATTTTTTATTTTGATTTATTTGCAAAAACATAAAAAATTCAGCGGACAAGTCGTTGCCGTTTATTTTTTGCTTTATGGAATAGGCAGAACTTGGATTGAATTAATCCGTACAGACCAGCTTTTAGTTTTTGGCTTTCCGGTATCGGTAATTGTTTCGCTGCTGTTCATAATTTTCTCGTTGTTTATAATGATTAAAAAATCAAAAAATGGGGGCAAGGTGCAATGAAAGCTTTGGGAAACGATTGGGATAATTTACTTGCTGATGAATTTACAAAAGAATATTATTTAAAATTACGTGAGTTTTTGAAAACGGAATATTCTACAAAAATAATTTATCCGCCGATGAACGATATCTTTAATGCGCTTAAATTTACACCATATGAAAACACTAAAGTTGTAATACTTGGCCAAGACCCTTATAAAAATCCCGGAGAAGCGCACGGGCTCTCGTTTTCTGTTTTGCCTTCTGCGAAAACACCGCCGTCCTTGCGCAATGTTTACAAAGAATTGCAAGACGATTTAAATTGCTATATTCCAAACAACGGATGCTTAATAAAATGGACAATGCAAGGCGTAATGCTGTTAAATGCTGTTTTGACATTGGAAGCCGGAAAAAGCAAATCACACGCAAATAAAGGCTGGGAAAAATTCACCGACAGAATAATCGAGATTATAAACGAAAAAACCGAACCGGTTGTGTTCTTGCTATGGGGCAACGACGCCGGCCGAAAAGATATTCTTATAACAAATCCGATTCATAAGGTTTTAAAAGCTATTCATCCGAGTCCGCTCGCCGGAAACGGATTTTTGGGATGTAAACATTTTTCCAAAACAAATGAATTTTTGAAAAAAAATAATTTGCCGGAGATTGATTGGCAAATCGAAAATATTTAGTAATACTATTTTCATTTAGATAAGTAGAAAAAAATTTTTCACAGTGGAGCGTTTCGCGCAATGCTTCTAGCGCGAAATGAAATATTTTTTTCTATCCTTAATATTGAAAATAGTGTAATATTCTCTAAAAAATAAAACTTCTATAAAAAACAAAAACCATGAGTTTATTTTTTATTAGCTGGCAGCGGGGCAATAAAAAATAAATTCATGGAGAGACATAACGTATTAACGTGAGAGGCTATATGCTTCCATAAGAACCTCTTGATGCCAATTGGTAAACGAATAGTTACCGTTATGAGCAGAGCTTCCTTTAAAATGAATACAAACTTGACCGTTCATACCATTATTATCGTTCACTCCGCCACCGTGTGGCATTCCATTGATGGAAGCCGCCATTGTATGTCCGTTTATTGTAACTAAAACCGGACGCGGATCCCATTTCCAAACACCGCCGTAAGTAGATTTCATAGTGGCGGTATCTTGTGCGGTAACCGGCTCAACATCAGCATGGCTACCATTCGAAAAAGATTTAACATAATAAACTTTTCCTGTATATATATCATAAATTTTAGCGGACTTTCCTATTGTAAAAATCTGTTTAGCTTGACTCCATGGAGTAAGCTCGACTCCGCCGGAATAAGAATTATCAGAACCATATCTCAAAAACTCGGACTTTACATAGCCGGTTTTTGAATTAAATTTAATTTTAGACCAACCGTTGGTTGCGCTTATTACCTCTATTTGCTGACCTTCGGAGATTAAAGTAATCTTATCGTGGTCAGTAGAAGGACCGGAACGAAGATTTAAATTTGAGGTTGTATTTGCGTAACCGGCAACAGATGTATCGGCCTCATCGGCTGAGACTTCATAAATAAATTCAGACTTAACATAACCTGTTTTACCATCGGTATTAACTTTGGACCAGCCGTCCGAACTGCTCAAGACTTCAATTTTTTTACCTGATTTTAAAAGCGTAATAACTTGTGAGTCAGTATTTGGCTGAGAACGTAAATTTAAATTCGAATTGGTTTTGGCATAATCAGCAAAAGCTGTCGAATAAATAAAAACCGATAAAATTGCCGAAGAAAATGCCGCATAAACTAATTTATTGTATCGCAACAATGTAAACAATCCTCCATAAAATGCAAGCACAACGGTATGTTCAAGCAAAGAATTAATTATTATGTAATAATTTATTAATATTTTAATCAATAAATATAGTTTTGTCAATAGCAAATCAAAATATTTTTTAAAGAATTTTGAAAACACTGTAGTATTACAGTTAATAAATTATTAACTTAAATTTAATAATTATGTAATCGAATTATCCGATGTTTGTTATTTTTAGGCACTTTTTGGCACATATACTATTTTCATTTTAATTAATACTACTTTCATTTAGATAAATAGAAAAAAATTCACAAGCATTCCGCACTGGTTGGCAGGAACGGATGTGAAAATTGTTTTCGCTCGTTCAAGTTCTTAAAATCATACTATTTTCAATATTAAGGATAGAAAAAAATATTTCATTTCGCGCTTGAAGCATTGCGCGAAACGCTCCGCTGTGAAAAATTTTTTTCTACTTATCTAAATGAAAATAGTATCAATTCATCAATTAAATCATAAATCCAAGAATTTAATTCCGAGAATTTAAACCCAATTTCTTCGGATTTTCTTAAATCTAAACTAAATGTCGGCGCGGAATTATACGGAGCATTTTCTCCGTCTTTTGATACTATTGCTTTTTTGCCGGATTTCTTTTCTGCATACTCAATAATCTTCCGAATCGAGATATTTCCATAGCTCGCCGCATTTATTTGACCGCAAAAATCAGATTTCGATAAATACGCCATAAAATCCGCCGCTTCTTTAGAGGAAACAAAGGCTATCCGCTCATCCAAATTATCAATAAACATCGGTATCGATTTCATAATATGCTGGATATAAAAGCTAAATCTTTTTGTATAATCGTCCGTTCCGATTACATAAGGAAATCTAATAGAAACCGGTTTAAATTTTTCATATATCTGAAATATAGCAGTTTCAGCTTGTCTTTTTATTTCATCATATGCAAAATCTTTTGATGTACAATATTTCAAATTATATTCATGCGGATTAAATGCCTCTTCCCGAATATTTTCATAAATATCTTTATAAACAGAAATCGACGAGATTTGAATATATTTTTCGCAAGAAATTATATCCAAAAGATTTTTTACATCTATTGAAGAATACGCAATGCAATCATATACAATGTCGAATTTCTTTCCGCTAAAAGCTGCTTTAATGCTTTCTTCGTCGTTTCGGTCAAATTTTATCCGCTCGAGCGAATCTCCGAATGAATCCGGAATAATTCCGCGGTTCGCGATTGTAATTTTGTGAGATTTTAATAAATTCTTTGTTAAATGCACGCCCATAAAACGTGTTCCGCCAACAATCAAAATGTCCATAATATCCTCCGTTTTCAAGAAACCTGCTACCTATTATGACGAACGAAAACAAAATTCAATCGTTCGTCAGTAAATATAATTTTTCGTAAATGACCTTTCGCAGTTGATTATTCCCGACGGCTCTCCCTCGTATAAAATTTCGCCGCCGCGGCTTCCTCCGTCCGGACCCAAATCAATTATCCAATCCGCATTTTTTATAATTTCGATATTGTGCTCGATAACCAAAACCGTATTTCCTTTTTTGACCAGCTTATTTATTATGGATAAAATATTCTCGATATCGGACATATGAAGCCCCGTGGTCGGCTCGTCCAAAATATAAATATTACCTTTTTTGTTCAGCTCTTTTGCAATCTTCAGCCTTTGACATTCACCGCCGGAAAGCGAATTAAGCGGCTGTCCCAAAGTCATATATCCAAGACCGACATCCACAATGCTTTTTAATTTATTGTTTATATCTTTGGAATCAAAAAATTCAAACGCTTCGGATATCGTCATATCCATAACATCCACAATATTTTTGCCCTTGTATCTATATTCCAAAACCTCTTTTTTGAAACGTTTTCCTTCACATTCGGAGCATACAATATTGATTGTATCCATAAATGAAAGCGATATTTCGAGGCTTCCGATGCCCTTGCATTTTTCGCATGCGCCCTCGGAATTATAAGAGAACAAACCCACGCTTTGATTATTTTCGACGGAAAATAATTTTCGAATAGAGTCCATAATTCCGCTATAGGTTGCCGAATTTGACCTTATATTGGCATTTAACGGACTTTGGTCAATTTTTATCGCATCCGGATATTGTTTCGAAAAAACTTGATTAACGAGAGTAGATTTTCCGGAGCCGGCCACGCCCGTAACAACTGTAAAAACTCCGCGCGGCACTTTTAAAGCTACATTTTTCAAATTATGCAGACTGGATTTTTCGGTTTCCAAAAATCCTTCGGGCTTTCGCGGATTTTTATTTAGTTCATATTTTTTATTTAGAAATTTCGCCGTCAATGTATCTGCCGAAAACAAATCATTGTATAATCCGCTGAATACGATTTTGCCGCCCTTTGAGCCAGCGAAAGGTCCGACATCAACAATATAATCCGCTATTTTTATAACATCGGGATCGTGTTCCACAACGATAACCGTATTGCCTTTATCCCGCAGTTTTATTAAAAGCTCGTTCAATCGGTGCACGTCTCGTGCGTGCAGACCGATGCTCGGCTCATCAAAAATATAAAGCACATCCGTCAAAGAAGATGAAAGCTGTTTAACCATCTTGACTCTTTGAGATTCTCCGCCCGAAAGCGTCGGCGTTTCACGATTCAAATTTACATAATCGAGTCCTATATCAATCAAAGACTGCACACGTTCTGTTATCGATTTTACAATCGGCTTTGCGATTTCGCTGTCAATCGTTTTTAAAACCGAAATCAATTCGTCCAATTGCATTTCCGTTAAATCAAAAATCGAATATCCGTTTATTTTGCAATCCAAAACTTTTTTGTTATATCTTTTGCCCTCACAAAGCGGACATTTGCAGGTCATCGAAAACTTGTCCATTTTTTCCTGACCGGATTTTGTTTTTTCTCTGTCATTTTTTATATATACGCGCGAGAATTTTTCCGCAAGGCCTTCATAGGATGTATTCATATCGCTGTCCATAAAGCTGAGTTTAACTTTTTCGTTCTTTCCATAAATTAATTTTTCGAATTCTTCTGCCGAATAATCCTTAATTTTTTTATCTATATCAAAAAATCCAATATTGGCATAAAATTTCCAAGACCAAGTTCCGATGCCGAATCCCGGCAATAAAATCGCGCCTTCGTTTAAAGATTTCTCCATATCAATAGCCTGCGACAAATCCAAGGTAACAATCCTGCCGATACCCTCACATTCCGGGCACATTCCTTCGGGGTCATTAAACGAAAAACTGTTCGCATATCCTAAATGCGGCGTTCCGATTCGTGAAAACAAAAGCCGCAGAAGTGAATTTATATCCGTAATCGTTCCCAAAGTGGAACGTGAATTTCCGCCGATTCTTTTTTGGTCAACAACGATTGCTGTGGACAGATTATTTATCATATCTGCGTCGGGCTGCTTGTGTTTCGGTAAAAAAGTTCTGATAAAATTGCTGAAGGTCTCGTTAATCAGCCTGCCCGCTTCTTCCGCCACAGTGTCAAATACAATAGACGATTTCCCCGAACCCGAAACCCCCGTAAAAATTGTTATTTTCTTTTTTGGTATTTTCAAGTCAATATTTTTTAAATTATTCTCACGTGCACCAACAATCTCAATATAGTCCAAAAAATTACCTCCTGAATTTTTTATTTATTCAAATAAAATAGTATTATACTATTTTCATTATAAAGGATAGAAAAAAAGCTTTATCTTCACAAACTACTGTATTTACAAAATAGCGATATTATTATACCATAATCTGTAGGGTATTAGAATCTTCATATTAGTAATATTATATCCATAGGAGAATTTAGATGTATTTCTTACATGAAAATATAAATTTTAATTTAGTTTACAGCAATACAAAAAGCATACGAATTTCCTTTTCACCAACAAACAACGCAATCACCATTGTTTCTCCTAAAAACTATAAATTGAAAACAATTAAAAATATAATCAGCCAAAAAATTGACTGGATAAAAGAAAAGCAATCCGAAACCGGCTATCATTTTATTAATTACATAGATGGCGAAGAACATTTGCTTTTCGGAAAAAAATATATTCTGCAAATAAAATCTCTTAATAATTCGAATGAGAATAAAAATTCACTCAAAATAGAGAACGAAAATTTTATTTTAACTCAAAAAACAGAACTTGATTATTATAAAAAAGAGGCTCTTTTCGAAAAATTTTACAAAGAGGAATTAATGTTGATTTTATCCATAATAGTCAAAAAATATGAATATATCCTAAACGTAAATGTTAATTCCTTTAAGATTAAAAAAATGCGTACAAAATGGGGTTCTTGCAATATTACAAATTCTAATATCTGGCTTAATTTAATGCTTGCAAAAAAATCAATTGCCTGTATAGAACTCGTTGTTTTGCATGAAATAATACATTTTTTCGAAAAAAATCATAATGCAAGATTTTATAATTATCTCGATAAATATCTGCCGGATTGGAGAAAGACAGCGGAAGAATTGCGATGATAAAATGTTTTTGATAAAATAAAAAATACAAGGAGGATTGAAACTGCAATAAAAATTATATATAAATGTATCGAATAGTATAGAATAAATATCTAAAATGCTTTCGAATCGTTATATTTGGAAATATTAAAACAAACACTATAAGAATTAAATGTACAAGGTTCAGTCATCATTATCTATATGTTTTCATTCAGAGTTTTGGGTTTAAAAAATATAAAAACAAAATCAAAGAGGAATTGAAAAATGAAAGCCTATAAAACAGAAATAAAGCTGACAAAAGACCAACAAATAAAGCTAAAAAAGACAATCGGCGTTTGTAGATACATTTATAATTTTTATATTTTTCACAATAAAGAAATCTATGAGAAAGAGAAGCGCTTCGTCACAGCCAATGATTTTTCAAAATGGCTAAATAATAATTATTTGCACAATAACCCTGACAAGGCATGGATAAAAGAAGTATCCAGCAAGGCGGTAAAGCAATCTATCGTGCATGCGGAACAAGCTTTTAAGCGATTTTTTAAAGGTCTAAGTGGCTTTCCAAAATTCAAGAAAAAAAGAAACCAAGATGTAAAAATGTATTTTGTGAAAACAGATGCAAAGACCATTATCAAATGCGAAAGGCATAGAATACAAATACCGACAATTGGTTATGTAAGGCTGAAAGAATATGGTTATCTACCTACGGATAAAATCATTAAAAGCGGAACGCTGTCCATAAAAGCCAATAAATTTTATGTTTC
>JAVBOA010000030.1:0-80617 GCA_031551135.1 Eubacteriales bacterium
GTATATATGTACCGTGGGCTAACACGGGAATTTACGCCTATGGAGTGTTATATCAAACTGTAGTAGCTTTTTAGCAAGGCAGGACACGTTGAAATAGGAATATTCTAAAGTATATACATTTCTATATGTTTTAGTTAGCAGTAATATTATGAACAGGTTACAAAAGAAAATATTTTTAATAATTTTAATAACTAATTTTACTTTGCTGTCTTCGTGCAGCAGCAATTCTGCGGTCGAACAGGAAGAACAGGAAAATGTCGAAACTTTTAATAAAGTTGAGGATAAAAAAGAAATTTATTCGCTTTATGTTGAGACAGATTTAAAACCTTCGAAGTATGAGCCGCAAAAAGGCGCTTATCTAGGAGCATATGTTTTGGCCAATAAACAATTAGATTATAAAATTGAAAATTTTGAATCCGCAGTAGAAAAAAAACACGCGATTTATCTTTACAATATGAAATTGGACGACGAATTTCCGGAAAATTGGGTTTTGTCCTGTATTAAAAACAAATCCGCGCCGCTCATAACAATAAAACCGCCGAACGATTATAATCCGTTTGATAATATAGCTTTGACGGAATGTGCAAAAAATCTCGGCAGATATAATGTTCCGATTTTTGTATCGCTTTATCCCGAACCAAGCAAGAAGGATTTTAATCCAAAAGCGTATACGGATTTTTTTAAGCAGGCGCATAGCACTTTTGAGCGGCACGCGCCAAACGTAGCTTTGATATTTTCGATTTCCAAAAATGAAATGATTGATTATAAGAAATATTATCCGGGCGATAATTATGTGGATTGGCTTGGGTTGAATATTTTCGAGCCTGTTGTAAAAGAGGAAGATTCGGTTTACGGCACGGATATTTTTGAATTTATCGATTATTTTTATTTTACTTTCCAAAAATCAAAACCAATAATGCTGACGCAATTCGGGGTTTCTTATTATAGCTCTGAGAAAAAAACCTATTATCCGGAACAGTCTGTGCAGGAAATTGCGCGCGTTTACAATAAGATCTCGACTTATTATCCAAGGATAAAAGGAATTGTTTATATGGATTATAACGGCGTGGATATTTTTGATGAAGGCGAACTCGCGGATAATTATTCGATAACCGAAAATAAAAATATTTTAGACCAATATAAAGCGGTAATAAATTCGGCAGTCTTTTTATCGGAGCTTGAAGTAAATGAGCTGACCGATTTGAAAGAATATATAAAATCGCCGTTCGAGGCGTATTATTATAAAGATAAATACTATATTTCGGAAAAATCTTTTCAGCACGATTTTGGAGCACTGCGCGTGAATGGTGTTAATTTCGAAATGAAGAAATTTGATGAAGAAATGTTTTATGATGTTGACATAATCCAAAATTCTGGACTAAAAGATTTTTCTGTGGACAAAAATAATAAAAAAGTATTTTTATATAATTGACTATAATACTATTTTTATTCTTTAGAAGTGAAACAGTATAAATGAAATTCGACAAAGATAAAAAAATCTGCGTAGGAATTTGCGGAAATTGACCGTTTGTTGCTTAAAAATTGAATATTATTTTGAAATTAGCGTGAGCTGTGTGAAATAATTACGACAAGGCTCACGTTTTTTATTAAAAATATATACATATGGTATCTAAAATCCTTGATTATTTATGTATTAATTGTAATATTGTTGAAGTATATAATTTGATATAATATATTCGCAACTTTTGTTGAATTATGTATTAATTTTATATATAATTTAAATAGCGCAAAAAGAATTTTTTTGGCAGTTCACAAAAGCATAGTTTCAAACAGGTTTGAGTTTTGTCTTTTTGCTTTGATAAAATTTTCTAAAGTATTTCGGTTTTGAAAAAGTCTTAATTGACGAGGGGAAAATATTATGTATGCAATATATGAATCGCCAATCGGCAAGATAATTTTAGAGTCCGATTCAAAAAATATCGTGGGCTTAAATTTTTTAGACGGTGATTTTGAAGGCTCTGTATCAAAAAACAATGTTTTGAAAAAATGCATGGAAGAATTGGACGCATATTTTAAAGGAGAATTGAAAAATTTTTCTGTTCAGATCAAATATTCAACAACAGATTTCAGACAAAAAGTTTATGAACAATTGATAGAAATTCCATACGGAACTACAGTTAGTTATTCTGATATTGCTAACGCCATAGACAATCCGAAAGCCGTTCGCGCTGTTGGTATGGCAAATAATAAAAATAATATTTCGATAATCGTTCCTTGTCATCGGGTTATCGGCAAAAATGGCAAGCTTGTTGGGTACGGAGGAGGGATATGGCGCAAAACATGGCTTTTGGAGCATGAGCAAAAATATTTATTAGATTAACATCATTTGAGAATCGCATAAATGAAGCGGTTTGATTTTTAACACATAAAATAATTTGACATCCAATACATAAAATCAAGTAAAATTAAGCCGCTTATACACTATATTTAACTTTATTTCACCATACAGCGGTTTGATTTTTTACTGATACTATTTTCATTATAAGGGGTAGAAAAAAATTTCATTTTATGGTGATAAATTTTATATTTTATAAGTGGAAACTTTACTATAACGACTCGACTTCAGTGTATATTTATAAAAAAAGGCAGCTTTACACTGACGAACAAAGTTCACAACCGTTCATCCTAACATACTTGACCGCACGGAACGAATGTGAAAATCTTATCGTTCGCCATATATGAACAACATCGAAAAGTATAAAAGGGTGGTCAAATTGAGTAGTTTTAATACGAGAGTCAATAACTTGACTGATAATATTACAAAAAACGAAAAGCTTATTTTAGAATATTTAGATAAAAACCGAACAATGGCAGTTTCTACATCTGTTCATAAAATCGCAAAAGAAATTGGCATAGCGCCGGCAACAGTAACCAGATTTGCAAAAAAATTGGGATATTCAGGGCTGCAAGAATTGAAAATAGATTTGGCGAAGCTTGACAGTAAAAAAGCGGAAAACAATCACGAATATTATAGTGAATCTGATACTGTCGATAAAGTTGTTCTCAAATATATAAATATTTTCGGAAATCTGATAAAGTCTTCAAAAGATTTGTTAAACGAGTCTGACTTGGAAGATTTAGTAAATGCAATACTTCCTGCGGAAAAAGTATATGTACTTGGATTTGGAGAATCTAGAATGATGGCGGCAGATTTGTGTTACAAACTGCTTGATATAAATAAATCTTGCGTTTATTCTCTTGACGGACCGAATATCAGTTCAAATATTATACATATTACATCGAAAGATATTTTATTGATAATTTCGTTTACCGGAGAAGAAAAACCTCTTTTGGAGGCTGCGCGGCTTGCAAAAAATAAAGGCGTGAAAATCGCTTCTATCGTAAGATTCGGGAAAACGCCTATTTCTCAAATTTCTGATTTTTGCCTGCATACTCAAGTAACGCAGGAAAAAATGAGCTTGAATTCCATGTCCTCCAGATTTTCTGCATTTATTTTGACAGACTTAATATATCTCTGCTTGGCGTTGAAAAATTATCAAAATGTTGAAGATTACATTAAACTTCAGCGTGAAGTCATAAAAGTTATGTAGATGGCTGTACGGTTTATTTTCGTTCGCCATTATATACGGGGCAGGCACAGGGCTGCCCCGATAAATATTGGTTTTATTTAGAAATTTCTAAAAAATGATTTATATCATCTTCAACTATCTTTAAAGAGGAAATCCAAAAGTCTTCACTGTGGGTATCAATTCCGGCAATTTTTCCTACATCATAGAGATTGTTCTTACCTGTTTTTGACAGGAGCTCATCATATAATTTTACAAACTCGTCGCCTTTTTCCAAATATAAAGAATACAAACCTTTCGAGAATAAAAGCCCGTAAGCATAAGGGAAATTGTAAAAATTCGAGTCGGCGTAATAATAATGCGGCTTGCAAATCCACATATAAGGATGCAGAAATTCTTTATTCAAGCCTTCACCGTATGCTTCTATTTGTGATTTCAGCATTAAATCATTAAGCTCGGACGTTGAAAGAGAACCATCTTTTCTATTTTCAAAAATTCCCGATTCGAAAAGAAAACGGCTGTATATATCGACAATTACTTGAGCCATTCCCATAATGTCATTTTCCAAAATAACAAGGGCTTCGTCATCGCTTGCATTTTTTACCGCCGCTTTCGAAATAATTGTTTCGCACATTGTTGAAGCAGTCTCGGCAATCGGCATCGTGTAATCGCTGTTTAAATATGTTTCGTCCATTAACATATTGCCGTGGTAAGCATGTCCCAATTCGTGAGAGATAGTGAGACAATCATTGAACGAACCCGCAAAGTTTGTTAAAATTCTGGATTCGCCGATAGGATGGAGATTTGAGCAAAACGCTCCGCCGACTTTTCCCTGTCTCGGATACACATCAATCCAATTATTTTTGAAAGCTCTGTCGGCTAAATCGCCAAGGTTTTTGCTGAATTTATAAAAATTATCTAGTATGAACGCTTGCGCTTGTTCATAAGTGAATTTCATATTTACTTTGCCGATCGGCGCAAAAAGGTCATAAAACGGCAACCCATTTTCGTGCCCTAACATTTCGGCTTTTCTGTCAAAATATTTTTTAAATACCGGCAAGAATTTTTTTATTGCAGATAACATTGCGTCTAAAGATTCTCTGTCCATACGGCTATTGTGCAAAGTCATATCAAGCGGGGATTCAAAACCACGTATTTTTGCGATTGTCAGAACTTCGCCTTTTATCGCATTCAGTGAAAACGCTACAGATTCGTCAATTCTTTTATAGGATTCCAATTCGGCGTAATAAGCCTTTTTTCTAAGCTCTGCATCTTCGGAATACGCTAAACTTCTGGCTTCGGAAAGCGGAATTTTTCTGCCGTCCAATTCGACCATCAAATTCGAGGTCAGAAAATCACGCTGTTTTTCAAAAGCAACAGAGCCGGTTTGTTTCAGCTTAGCGTACATATATTCTTCTTTTTCATCCAATAAATATTTTGCGTTGTCTTTAATTTCCTTTAAATAAAATTCATGAGTTTTCAAAACTTCTGATGCTTGAATTAGTTCATCAAGGTTTTCTAATTGACCGATAAAATTATAAAATTTATTGTCTGAAGCAGTTGTTTCCGTAAAAATATCTTCTAATTGTTCCAAAGCTTTGCGCGCGGTCAAATTGTTTGAGTCCGCCGAAAGTGTCAGAGAAGCGAAAGAGCTTAATTTTTCAAATTTAGAAAAAGCGTTTTGCATAGAGATAAAGGATTCTATTTTTTCACATGCGTTTTCTTGATTACAAAAATTTTCTTCGGCGAATTTATCCAATTCCCCGACGGCTTTTTTTAGTTCCTCAAAACAATTCTTAAATTCTTCCGACTCAAACGAGGGGAATAGCTCTTTTAATGACCAATTTTGTTCCAAAATTCTCATCCTTCCAAGATTTATAATAATGTGTTTATACAATAAATAAATAAAATTGTTGTATATTAGAGGCTAAAATTGCAATAATTTAGATAATTTTGAACAAGTACTTCCAAAAATTTCACGATAAACGCCGATTTTTTCAAGATTACACTAATTTCTTTTTTAATAAATATATAGATTGAAATATAATCTTATGATATTATATTTTATAACAGTTTGTTTTTTTGGCGGATTTCTTAAACGCAAAAAAATCAAAATGCTTCTGAAATTTATTTTTGTAAACAGATTAAAATATTATAATAACATTATAGCAGTTTTATGGATAAATCATACAGATATCTTTGAAATATATTCGGTTGAAAACTAAAGGAGTGATAAATTATGGTAAGCACAGCTGATTTATTGGAACTTTTACAAATTATAAACAGCGAGCATGGTGACCCGCATCATATTTTGGGCATGCATGAAATTACTGTAGACGAAAAAGACCGACTTGTAGTTAGAGCTTTTAATCCGCAAGCAAAAGAGCTTTTGGTTTTTGATCCGGATTTTCCGAAATTTGCCTATAAAATGACCCTTATTCATGAAGATGGTTTTTTTGAAACAATTATAAAGGATAGAAGACAATGGTTTAGATACGAAATCGAAGCAAAGGGTTTTAACGGAGAAAAATGGCGTTATTATGACCCGTATTCGTTTCAGCCGGTTTTATCTTCATTAGATTTGCATTTGTTCGGCGAAGGAACGCATTATCAGATTTTTGATAAATTGGGCGCGCATGTTATGGAGATTGACGGAATAAAAGGCGTATTATTTTCGGTTTGGGCACCGAATGCGAAAAGGATCAGCGTTATCGGAGAATTTAATTCTTGGGACGGAAGACGAAATCCAATGCGGGTTTTATCAAATTCAGGGATCTGGGAACTTTTTATTCCGGGCGTCAACGAAAAAGACCGTTATAAATTTGAAATAAAATCTCTGAACGGGGAGCTTTTACAAAAATCAGACCCTTACGGCAATTTTTTCGAGCTGCGTCCTAGTACTTCGTCTTTAGTTTTTGATATCAATAAATATAAATGGAACGATAATGATTGGATGATGGAGCGAAAAGAAAATAATCCGCTCGAAAAACCAATTAATATTTATGAAGTGCATTTGGGTTCTTGGAAACGGAAAGTGGATGACGGCAACAGGTTTTTATCTTATCTGGAATTGGCCGATGAACTTATTCCGTATGTAAAAAGTATGAAATATACACATATAGAGCTTATGCCGGTAGAGGAGCACCCTTTTGACGGCTCTTGGGGATATCAGGTAACGGGATATTATGCGCCGACCAGTCGCTATGGTTCGCCGGACGAATTTATGTATTTTGTTGATAAATGCCATCAAAATAATATTGGTGTAATTTTGGACTGGGTTCCGGCTCATTTTCCGAAGGATGCGCACGGACTTGCAAGATTTGACGGCACTGCGTTATACGAACATCAAGACCCGAAGCAAGGAGAACATCCGGATTGGGGAACTTTGATTTTTAATTTCGGAAGAAAAGAAGTAAAGAATTTTATGATAGCGAATGCGATTTTCTGGCTGGAAAAATACCATATAGACGGATTAAGGGTTGACGCTGTTGCTTCAATGCTGTATTTGGATTACGGCAAAAATCCGGGCGAGTGGGTTCCGAATGTTTACGGAGGAAATGAAAATTACGAATCCGTTGAGTTTTTAAGGCATATGAATTCAGTTATTCTTGGCCGTGACCCTCATATTTTTATGATTGCAGAGGAATCAACATCTTGGGCCGGAGTGACAAAGCCTCCGGAAAGAGGCGGCTTAGGCTTTAATTTAAAATGGAATATGGGTTGGATGAACGACTTTTTGTCATATATCAGCAAAGACAGCATTTACCGCAAATATCATCATAATAATCTAACTTTCAGTATGGTTTATGCATATACCGAAAATTTTATTTTGGTTCTCTCTCATGATGAAGTTGTTCACGGAAAAAGATCTTTAATAGATAAAATGCCATCTGACTTGTGGCAGAAATTCGCAAATTTGCGTGTTGCATATGGTTTTATGTATGCGCATCCGGGCAAAAAACTTTTATTCATGGGCGGCGAAATTGCTCAGTTTAATGAATGGAGCGAAAGCAGAAGCTTGGATTGGCATCTTTTGGATTATGACAGCCACAGGCAATTGCAAAAATACGTTAAGGATTTGAACGAGCTTTATCTTAACGAAATCGCGCTTTATAAGTATGATTTTGACAGTAGGGGCTTTGAATGGATATCTTGCGAGGACGGCGAAAGGTCTATTGTTTCTTTTATTCGAAAAGCCGATAACATATATGACAATTTGGTAATTGTATGTAATTTTACGCCTGTTCCTTTGATGGATTATGTTTTGGGAGTGCCGAATCCGGGCGTATATGAGGAAATCTTTAATTCGGATGACCTTTCTTACGGCGGCGGCGGAATTATTAACGGCGGAAACATTACAAGTACTGACAAAAAATGGAATTACCGCGATAATTCGATTGATTTAAAAGTTCCTCCGCTAGGTATAACAATCTTAAAACTAAAGAAATAAAAGATTTGAAGTTGAAAATATAGACATAAAATTTTCCGTACAAAAGTTAAATTTTCGTTTGCAAAAACGACTGCTTTGTGCGGATTTTTTAATGTATAATATTAAAAACAAAGGGGAGGAATTTGATGAAAAGAAAGCTTTGCTCGTACCTCGTGGCAGCGGTACTGATATTTTCTAATGTAAGCCATGTTTATGCTGCTGATTACAAAAAGGATTTTTATGATTCCGTCGAATTGACAAAAGATATTCTCGATAAGGAAATAAAAAATCTGGAATCAGCCGATTTAGGCTCAAAAATTTTGGAGAATCTTCTGAAAGACGCTTATCAAACGAAATTTAGTTTGGGGTTTAATAAAATACCC
Organism: Eubacteriales bacterium; assembly: GCA_031551135.1. Classification (GTDB taxonomy): domain Bacteria; phylum Bacillota; class Clostridia; order Lachnospirales; family JAITVM01; genus JAITVM01. The sequence goes on from JAVBOA010000030.1 coordinate 8,361, forward strand.
GAAAACTCAGAGATAGACCTTTCGAAGCTGACTTTTGATGCAGAGAGCAAACATAAAGAAAATGGTGAGGATTTTACAGCCGGTTTTTCTTTTAATGTACCGAAGGAGATTTTTAGCATAACTAAAGATTTTAAACTTGATTTAAATTTATATTTTTTGGATAAAAAACTGGGGGTTAATATTCCGCAGCTTTTTGACGGCTATTATTATATTGATACCAATACTTTTGTTGAGGATTATATCAATTCGGATTTTAATGAAATTCAGCCGATGGATCCAGTCTATTTGGCAGCTTTGCAGCAGTCTTTTAAGCCATTGGATGAGCTTGAAAATCTACAGCCGGTTTTGGATAAATACAATGCTATGGCTGACGGAGCTTTAAAAATTTTTCAAAAATATAAAGATGCAGCGGTTTATACATACGACGGAAAGAGCCTGATTGACGCAAAACGCGGCCCGATTAGCGCGAACAAATACTCGCTTAGACTAAACAAAGATAATGCAAATAAATTGATTGATGATTTTGCTGATTTTATCGAAAAAGATAAATCGGTTTATGAATATTATAAATCAGTGTATAGTTTTAGCACAGAGGAAGAAGAGGAAATGATTAAATATCTTCAGTCAAACTATGCGGAAACGCTGCGTGGCATTGAGGCTTGGGGAGACTTTAGGTTCAGCATTTATACGAACGAGCAGAAGCAAATTTACAGATACGAGCTGGATGCCGCTCTGAATGTTAAAGATTATGATTATGACATGCCGTTTAATTTAGTTGTATTTTTGGATACAAAAGGCGAAAATAATTTGCTGGATGAGATTTATTTAAACGCTTCGCTTGTTGAAGGCGGCGATACAATCGGTTTTGTGTTTGATATGTACGGAAATATTTTGCCGAACAACGGAGTTGAAAAATCAAAATTTAATTTGTCGATGGTCAGCGGCGGCAAAACTTCTGATTACACTATAGAAAAACTTCTGACAGGCGATTATAAATTCGATTCCGGCAAAAAAACTGATAATCTGAAATTCGAGCTTCAAATTATGCCGGATTACGTTGACGATACGCAAAGTGTAACAATTTCGATGCTGGGCGATGTGGATAACGATGTTGAAAATAATAAGATATCAACAAATTTGAAGAGTATAAAATTACTTTCCGGTAAAACCCTTTTATTGGATATGTTTTTAAAGTATTCTGCCAATCCTTATAACAGCAAAGACATTGTTTTTCCCGAAAATCCAATTAATCTCTTTAGCTTAAGAAAAGCTCAAATTGAAGAGATGGTAGAGAAAATCAATACGAATCTCCAAAAAATGTATCAATAGGAATTGTTGCTAACCTAAAGAGTCAAGATTCATGCAGCAGTTGACCCTTTAGGTTATCCCGTTTATTTCGTTTTATCGGAAGGTCACCTCTCTATCGCATATCTGCAAAAACATCAGTTAAAGTGATTGCAAAATCTGTGTACAGTGACACAGGGATCTCTTTTTTTAGGTTTGTGCGTTCGTCATCAGTCAACTTGATCAACTGATACTCCGGTAAAATCGAGTAAATCTCGTTTAATATCAAATGAGCGTTGTCGTTCAAGTATACCTCAACGGATTTGTTTTCTATATCCACTATCCAGTATGCTTTGACACCACAACGTTCGTAGAGGTCTTTTTTATACCCTCTGTCGTTTTTAGCTGTGCTAGGCGACAACACCTCAACAATCAAGTCAGGGGTACCGTAAATGCCGTCTTTATGGATTATATCAGGGTTGCAAACAATCATAGCATCAGGAATTACCCGGTCGTTGTCGGTTAATGTAACATCTATACCATCAGCGAAAGGCACACATTGCTTGCCTTTCAAATATGTTTTGAAAGCATAATGTATATTAGATACAACGATACTATGATTAACAACTGGTCGTGGCGACATACAAACAATACCATCTAACAGTTCTTCTCTTCTACCATCATCTTTAATAGCAAGAATACCCATAAAAATCACACTCCTTAAATTATTATTACACATTTATGCTTCGGTTGCAATATAGTATGCGTTCATTCCCTCGTCAATTATGTTAAGAGTTTCAGAAGGATCGAGCAGGCTGATCTTTTTATGGGTCATAGCCGTTCATCCAAGTGTACAGGACTAAATCAATCGTCAACGGCTTTTTTAGCGGGGGCATACATTCACACGCCTTAAAATTTTAAAGGCCGGTGCATCCTAAATTTAATGGGTGCAACGGCCTTTTTATCATTTCAGCTTGTTTTATGCGTGTCTTTTAGTTATCGACAAATATTTTTCTTTTGTAGCCAAGCCGCCTCTTATATGTCTTTCGGATTTGTTGATTTCCAAAACTCTTCTTGCTTCGCCCGCCAGATTGGGATTTATCTTTAATAGTCTTTCTGTAACATCTTTATGTACCGTGCTTTTGCTTATGCCGAATTTTTTTGCGGTTTCGCGAACCGTCGCATTGGAATTGATGATAAAGTTGGCGACTTCAACAGCCCTTTCTTCAATATATGGTTTCAAAAGAATTATGCCTCCTTAAAAGACTTTCGTTCTTTTGTATGTATATGCTACAGATTTTCCAAATATTCTTTATAGCAATTCATTATTAAAGACGAAATTTTGCTGACTGAAACTAAATTTTTTCAAAAAAAATATTCCGGTCAAATATTAATTTTTATGTCAGTTAATGACGATACAATCATACATAATAAATAATACTATTTTCATTTTGATAAGTAGAAAAAAATCTTTCACAGCTGAGCGTTTCGCGCAGGCTTCAAGCGCGAAATGAAATATTTTTTTCTATCCTTAATATTGAAAATAGTATAAATATAAAACTTGAGCAAATTAAAAAAACCAAGAACGGATATTTCGACTTTTGGTATTTTTGAATTTTGCTGAAAAATAGTCTTGCATAGGAGCTGAGATAGTAATGAAAAAATTAAAAAAATCTATAATAAACATGAGCATCAAAAAAAGGCTGCTTATTAGTTTTTCTCTGTTTATATTTTTCATGATCGTATTGTCGGGAATTTCATTATACACAATGGGAAGTGCGGATAAGAGATATTCGTTGTTATTGGCAAATCCAATCATGCAGATCAGCAAAATAAACAGAATTAATAATGCGATGATAGAAATGCGGAAATGTCTTGGCGGATATGCGATTTATAACGGCGACGAAAAACTAATTCTGAATACAAAAAACGAAATGGAGCTTCATCACCAAACTATTTTGACAAATATTGAAGAATTGAAAGAATTGATTTCGGATGATATTTTTTTGACCGAAACGGAAGAGCAGTCGAAACTTGAAATAATTCATAGTATTGAAGAAAACATAGATTATTTTATGACGCATCAGGCGGTTGTTGCACCCGAGGCTATGATGTCAGGCGATTTTGAGGCCTTGAAAAGCGAAATCATTGCGGGTGCCGAAAGAATGAGTAGCCTTACAACTTCATTAAAATCTGAAATCGAAAGTTCTTATGATAGAATAAGCCATGAATCTGAAGAATTGACCAAAGCAGGAAACAGGACAATGATGATATTAATTATGCTTACTTTGTTAATGTCGTTGATTTCTATAATTTTGTCTATAATTATATCAAATACAATCACAAAACCTATTTTGAATGTTGTTGAAATAGCAGAAGATTTAGTAAAGGGTAAATTTAATAATATCACAGTATCCTCGACCAAAGACGAAACAGGAATCCTGAATGACAGCATTAGAAAAGTTATGATTACTTTTCAAAATCTTTTGTGTACGATTAGGCTTATAGCAGAACGTCATAACGACGACGGAGAAATAGAAGACAGAATTAACACGGATAATTACACCGGTGCGTACAAGGATGTTGCTATTTCTATTAATGATGTATTGGATGGTCATATTGGTGCGACGCTGAAAGCGATAGAATGTATAAATCAGATTGGGCAGGGAAACTTCGATGCCGAAATGGAAACACTGCCCGGCAAGAAAGTTCTGCTTAATAATGCTATAGAAAATATCAGAAATAATATCAAGAACGTTGAGGGAGAATTAAATTCTGTTTTGCGTGAGGCATTGGAAGGAAACTTATCCGTTGTTGCAAATGAAAAGGGATTTTCCGGAGGATGGCTCGAAATTATAGAAGGTGTCAATAAATTATTATACAGCATAACGACACCGGTTAAAGAATGTTTATCTGTTATGGAAGAAATGAGCAAGGGTAATTTGAACTCTTATGTTAAGGGTAATTACAAAGGAGAATTGAATTTACTTGCCTCTACTCTAAATACAACGATTGAAACAATTTCGGGCTATATAAAAGATATTTCGTATATATTAGGAGAATTGTCCGATGCGAATTTGAATATATCTGTTGAGCAAGAATATATAGGCGATTTTGCGGCCATTAAAAAGGCTATGCAATCGATTATAAACCGATTGAATGATATAATCGGGAATATAAATTCGTCAACATACAAAGTTGCTACCGGTGCAAAAAGCATTTCGGAAAGTTCCTTGATGTTGGCAAACGGCGCAACCAGACAAGCGGCCACTGTTGTACAGCTTTCATCTTCAATAAATTCGATTAAAGAAAGAACTGTCAACAATACCGATGATGCAAAATCGGCGAACCAATTATCTGAGGCATCGAAAGAAAATGCATTAAGCGGAAATGATGAAATGAAAAAAATGCTATTATCTATGGAAAGTATAAAGGAATCCAGTGATAATATTTCCAAAATAATCAAAGTTATTGAAGATATTGCATTCCAAACAAATTTGCTTGCGCTTAATGCGGCAGTAGAAGCGGCAAGAGCCGGCGAAAACGGAAAAGGCTTTGCTGTTGTGGCAGAAGAAGTGCGAAATCTTGCCGCTAGGTCACAGGAAGCAGCCGAAGAAACAACCGCTCTTATCGAAGATTCGATAGAAAAAGTTAATAGCGGTAAAGAAATCGCCGAACATACCGCGAAATCTTTGGAAACAATTGTAGCCGACGCAAACCATATTTCGGAAATTATTAATAATATCTGGCAGGCCTCTATTGAGCAAACTAGTGCAATTACAGAATTTGACCAAGGTTTGAACGAGATTTCGGCTGTTGTTCAAACAAACTCATCTACTTCACAAGAATCCGCGGCGGCCGCAGAAGAACTTTCCAGCCAATCGGAGACTTTGAGCAGTATGGTTGCTGTGTTCAATTTAATGGAAGCTTGATTTTTTGGAAATAAATCCGATAATTGTGAATCTGCTTTAAAATAGATATCATTTGTGCTATAATTATGGTATAAGATTAAAAATCTTTTAATTTAGAACAAGGGGTGGGTTTTGTGGTAAAAGTAATTAAGCGTTCAGGTAAAGAAGTTGATTTTAATATTTCAAATGTGGAAACCTCCATTATTTCAGCCGGCGACGACATCGGAAATCCGCTTTCTACAGGTGATATTAAAAATATTACTAAGGACCTTTTGAAGCTTGTTGAAGGAAAAGATAAAATAACTACAAAACAGATTTATGAATATATAATTATTTCTTTGAGAAATATGGGATTTAATGATGTAGCTGATTCCTATATTAAATTTGCAGGAAACTATTGGGTTTAAATTAACTAAAAAAAACCGCAGGATGATAAAAAATTCGTTCTGCGGTTTTTTTAATATTAATATCATTACAAAAAAATGTAAATGATATTAATAAATAATTAATTAGAGTTTTTTTTGTGTAATAATTAGAAATTATTTCGACGATATTACGGCAAATATTTAACAAGGATTCAATGAAAAATTTTTTTCTACTTATCAAAATGAAAATAGTATTATATTGAAATTTAAGATTTTCTCGAAAAACGGAAGAAAAATAAATTCAATGTTTTTAAAATAAAATATATTGCAAAAAAGATGACGATTGTCAAAATAAAGCAATAAGATGAAAAGAAAAGCCGGCTGAAAAAGCCTTCTTCGAAATTTTTAAATACATTGACGCTTTGCACATTAAAATTAAAAAATGGGTATGCTAAAAAACCAATAATCACAGAAATTACCCCGCCTGTCATTTTTGCAAATACATATTTAAAAACATTTATATCCGTTTTCGAAATAAAACTCAAGGATTGCATATGTATACAAAACCCGCCAAATGAAATTACGAATATCGCAGAAAGCAGATTGGGCAGGCTTACGCCGCCGTTTGATAAAAAATTTGCGCCGTTTGTTATTTCAAATATTCCGTAGGAAATACCTTTAATTATATTTTTATCCAAAATTGTAAAGTAAGAGATAAAATTACCGATATATATGATAAGACGTGTTATTTCCATTATTTCTAAAATAACACTAAACAAAATTATATATCCGCCGACAAGTAAAATTGTTTCCATAGAATTTTTGACGGATTCCGAAAATACAGCGGATATTCCGTTATTGTTGTTTTTTTTGGCAATAATCATGCTTCGGTAAGCTCTGCGCAAAATATCTTTTCTATGAATACGGGATTTTTTCTTCTTATCGAATTTATTGATAATAATTCCGGTTAATATCGAACCGATATAATGGCAGATTAAAATAAAATAACCAACAGTCGGATTTTTAAACATGGAAACTCCAACGGTTCCGATTATAAAAAGCGGACCGCAATTATTTGAAAAAGAAATCAGTTTTTGTGCTTCATTTTTTGTGATGAGGTTTTGTTCGCGAAGCTCTGATGTTATTTTGGCACCCATCGGGTAGCCAGATGTCATACCGCAAACAAGAGCAAAGCCGCCGATACCGGGAATGCCAAAAAGCGGATACATAATCGGTTCCAGTATCGTGCCCAAAAAATTGACAAAACCGAGTTTCATCAAAATATTTGTTCCTACCAAAAAAGGAAATAAAGTTGGGAAGACATTGTTTAGCCAAAGCGAAATCGCATTACGGGCGGAGCCTAAAATTTCTGACGGGTAAAAAATTAAAACTATATTGAAAATCGCTATAGAAAACGGAAGCAATATGTTTGACAGTATTTTTTTCATTCTATCACTCCTTTTTTGGAAATTTTGGATTTGTTTTGCTTGCTAAGCGTTTATACAGCATTTAAGCCGAAAATTCACTTTGCTTTGCGTCACAAAATCCGTGCAGATGAATTTTTTTGGCTTAATAAAAAGGACAAGCCATTAAAAAATAAATTTAAGCCGGAACTATAATCAATATTTATTCTAAATAATTATTTTTATGATGCATTTTGTTAAAAACGAGTTGTAATAATTTGTTTAAAGAAACATTTGAAAAATTGTTAATTTCTTGGTATAATTTCATAAGAATAAAATAAATTATTATGTTATTTGTTCCTGCTTTGAAAAAAATCAATAACTAAAAAAATGCCGTAATATTGTACCTTGAAAAATTCTTCTTTTAACTTTCCTTTGTTATAAAAAATGAAGATTTACTTTTTGGATATTGAATTAATCTTACAAAAAGCGAGTTTTCATAAATTGGTAGTGCGGATTTTCGCATGTCAATGTAAGGAGGAAAAATGAAAAAGCAAGTAAAAAGAAAATCTACTAAAGATGATAGAAATAAAAAAACTACTTTTGGAGATATTCACAATCAATACAATAGTCAAGTGGATTTAATAAATCCTACACGAAAACAAACTAAGCCGGCTCCCAAAAAGAAGCCGAACGCTGAATATCAGCGAAAAAAAAATAACCGCAAAAATGAATTCTATACTAAACTGTTTGCATTGTTTGTTTTTGTATTATTTGTATTTTATATCGGCGGATATTTTGCCGTATTAATGAACCGTGAAACTATTTCGTCAACAACTGTTTTAAGCGGCGCTATCGGTCAGCCGAGTATCTCAAAAGGTGTAATTATCAGAGATGAAACTGTTTATAATGCTCCGGCAGCAGGCAATGTACAATATTTTGTTGCGGATAACGAAAAAATAAAATCCGGAACTGTAGTGGCTTCTATTCAAAATTCTGACAATATTGACGATATATTAATTGAATTGGATAATTTGGATCAGAAAATTTATGAATTACAGGAACGGCGCGATGATTTTTCTATTGCGCAAAAAGATGCCAAACGAATAGCAGGGCAAATAAAAACCGGAATCGATAATACAATGTTTGATTTTTCTACCTATAATATGGACTCGATATATAAAACTAAATCCGGCGTGGACAAAAAAGTCAGTGTTCGTAATCAGCGTCTTTTGCAAGAAGACACAGGCTCTGTAAAATCACTTTCGGGGGAGCGTCAAATGGCTCTTGATAAATTTGAAGAGAACGAGACACCCATGAAAGTTGTAACCAGCGGTATTGTTTCGTATTATATAGATGGATTTGAAGATAGATTTAATTTTACGAATTTATACTCGCTGTCTAAAGAGCATATAAAATCGGCTACTAATGATAAAACCGTTGTCACCAGCAAAGAGGTTATTAAAGAAGATAAAGTTTTTAAATTGATTAATTCTAATACTTGGTACATTGCTTCTTATGTAGACCCCGAAGCCGTTGAAGACTGGAAAGAGGGCGAAGCAAAGAGGATTGCTATCGAGAATTCGCAAACATACCACGATGTAGACGTTATTGTTGACAGAATTATTACTAAACAAAAAGAAGCTTATGTTGTTTTTAAAATAACAAATAAAGTCCTTGATTACATAAATATGCGTGAGGTAAATATAAAAATTACCGGCGGTGCAGACGAAGGAATAAAAGTTCCGAATTCTGCTGTGGCGGAAATGCTGCTTTTAAAAATTCCTAAAAAATATATTTATGGAAAAAATAGTAATTTGGTCAATCGTATGGTAAACAATGAAGTTAAAGAAGTTGCGATAAGTAAATATTTATCTGATGAAGAAAATATTTGGGTTTTGCAAAAATATTCAATCATACAATACGGCGATATTATTGTAAGCGCCGAAGACAGTTCCGACACTTTTAAAGTGGAGGAATCAATGAATATTTACGGTGTTTATAAAATAAATTCCGGATTGGCAAAATTCGCTCGGATTTATATCAAAGAAGTTTCGGACGGTTTTACCATATTAGATCCGGATGTTGAACAAGGCATCAGCTCACATGATGTTATTGTTACAGACGCTATCAACGTTGAAGAAGGACAAAAAATTTATAAAAAGAACTAGGAGCGACTATGATTAAAGACAATTTATCTGTAGTGGTTCAAAATATTGAAGAAGCATGCAAAAAATCTTCAAGAAAATTTGAAGATATTACTATAATTGGCGTAACAAAAACCGTTGACATTGAAAAAATGAAAGAGCTGCAATCGCTGGGGGTGTGCGATTTCGGCGAAAACCGTGTGCAGGAATTGATTTCAAAATTTGATAGTTTTGAGAATATTAACTGGCATTTGATTGGCCACCTGCAAACAAATAAAGTAAAATATATCATTGATAAGGTTTTGCTTATACATTCAGTCGACAGTTTTAAACTCACCGCCGAAATCAATAAATACGCTAAACAAAACAACATTATAATGGACATTTTGTTGGAGCTGAATATTTCAAATGAAGAAACAAAATTTGGGCTGGACGAAAAAAGCGTCTATCCGCTTATTCATGATTTGAAAGATTTTACAAATATTAAAATAAAAGGGCTTATGACAGTTGCGCCTTTTGTGGCTGATCCTGAAGAAAATCGGCCGGTTTTTAAGAAAATGCATGATATTTTTATTGATTTAAAAAATATTAAGCAAACAAACCTTGATATCAATAAGCTATCAATGGGAATGACAAATGATTATACAGTAGCTATCGAAGAAGGTGCCAATTATGTAAGAATTGGGACAGGCATTTTTGGTAGCCGGGATGTATTGTAAAAAAGGAGAGGGATTTAATGTCAAGTTTATTAAGTAAAGCTAAATCTATTTTATTAGGTCCGGATTTTGATGAAGAGGATTTGTACGAAGAGGAATTAGAGGATGATACTGCCGTTGAAGCCTATAAAGATGCCACTAAAACTACAACTTCCAAACGCGGCATGCCGTCTAAAGTTGTAAATATTCATCAAGTTGCTAAAATGGAGGTAGTTCGTGCGTATCCAGAAGTTATAGGAGATGCTTTTGGTATTTGCGAATATGTTAAAAATAATAAAATTTGCGTTGTAAACCTTGAAGGTGTTGAAAATAAAGAAGCTCAAAGGATTGCTGACTTTTTGGGCGGCGCGGCTTTTGCATTAAACGGAGATATTCAACGTATATCCAAAACGGTTTTTATTATTGCGCCTACTTCGGTAGAAATTACCGGTCAGCTAAAAGATGAATTAAAAGAAAACGGATTTAATTTTCCGTGGTTAAGTTCGGGAATGAGATAACTTTGGAGGTTTTGGATTTTTATGATAGGTATCATTCTTCAGGCTTTGTACTGGTTTAAAAATATTTTGGAAATTTCTATATTCATTATTGTTCTTCTGTCGTGGTTTCCTGTGGATAAAAATAATTTCTTTTATAAATTATTACAGGATATAACTAACCCTATTTTGCTGCCGGTACGTAAAATGATTTATAACTCGCCGCTTGGCGGACCGGGTATGATGATTGATTTTAGCCCGATGATAGCTATCCTTTTAATAGAACTTGTTTTTAAAGCGATATATTATATAATTGCAAGAATTTGAGTTTGAGCATAGACTTTTGTCTATGCTTTTTCTAATGATATATAAATTTTTTTAGGATTGAGTGTATGATAAATAAACTAAAATTGCTTTCACATATAAATGACAAAGATGAGAAAATTATTTTTTCGAAGCTTATTGATGAAATTCATAATGCAGAAAAAGTAGGATATGCTTTTTCGGAATTTTATCCGCCGACTACGGCAACGAAATTTTTATCGTTAATCGGGGACGAAATCGAATATATGATTTACGGCGGCTATCCGGATGCCGAAAGGGTCGTTGTCGGCTTTTTTTCTTATAAAAATATCGACGAAACAGATTTTCCAATTACCCGCTTGAAAATAGAATATAATTCGAAATTTGTAAAAAATTTAACACATAGAGATTTTTTAGGTTCGATTTTAGGCTTGCAAATAGACCGCTCAAAAATCGGGGATATTCTTATTTTTGAGGATAATGCGATTGCTTTCGTAAAAAGCGAAATAGCAAGTTTTATTACTTCAAATTTAATAAAAGTGAAAAATGCAACGGTAAACGTTTCCGAATTTGAGGACATAGTTGAAATCCCTTTTGCAGAAATACATGAAAAACATTGCGTTACGGCTTCGCTTCGAATCGACGCGGTAATAAGTCAGGCGTTTAATATTTCAAGAACAAAATCCGCCGATTATATTAGCGGCGAAAAAGTTTTTGTAAATTGGATTCTTGTAAACAGCGCGGCAAAACAGATTTCCGAGGGCGATGTCATTACAGTCAGAGGACTTGGAAGATGCAAAATTCTAAATATAAACGGTAAAACAAAAAAAGACAGGATTTCTTTAACAATTTCGATAAATAAATAAAATTTGCTGTTATAAAAATGTATTTATGTTACAATTTATTGGAAAAGAATTTTGATTTTAAAAACAGGAGGAGATATTATGAACGCACGTTTTGAACATTTTAATTTTAATGTATTTGATTTAAATAAATCTTTGGAATTCTATGAAAAAGCTTTGGGTTTGAAAGAAAAACGCCGCAAAGAAGCAAAAGACGGTTCGTATATAATTGTTTTTTTGGGTGACGATACAACAGGTTTTTCTTTGGAATTGACTTGGCTGAAAAGTTGGGAAAGGCCGTATAATTTGGGAGATTGCGAATTCCATTTGTGTTTGCGTGTATCGGACGATTATGACAAAGTCAGAGAATTTCACCGCGAAATGGGCTGTATCTGCTATGAAAACCATGATATGGGATTGTATTTTATTTCCGATCCCGACGGCTATTGGATAGAAATTTTACCGGAAAGCAGAAAATAATTTTAGCATAAAAACGGCGCATTGCGCCGTTTTTGGTAAAACCAAAAAATTCAACTTTGGCTTATTCTTTAGATATTATTGAAAAGGAGAATCCATATGAAAAAAATATTTATTTTTATATTAGCTCTGTCATTTCTTAACGCTAATCTATCTGCAGCTTCCGAAAAATACCCGATAAAACAGCCATATTTTCGCTTTGATGATATAAATGAGGAGGATTGGTTTTTTGAATCGGTTAAAATTTGCCAGCAAACTCAATTAGTTATGGGTGTCGGCAATAATCTTTTTGACCCGAAAGGTTTTGTTACTTTACAACAGGGAATAGCGCTTGCCGCGCGTCTGCATCAAATATATTTTGAAGAAGACGAAATTTCTGCTGAAGCGGCTTCTAATTGGTTTGAGTCATATTATGATTATTGCTTGGCGCATAATATCATCGATAAAACTCAAGATAAATTTTTAGAACCGATAACAAGAGAAAAATTTGTAAACCTTTTGGTGAATATTTATCCCGACACAGAATTTACAAATATAAATGAAATCAAGGATATTCCGGATATTAAAATTGATACGGAAATAGGCGAATTTATTTTGAAGTTATATGAAAGCGGAATATTAAGCGGCATTGATAATGCAGGTTCGTTCGCGCCCAATAATTATATTCGACGTTCAGAAATCTGTGCTATTATTTCCCGAATAATAAGACAGGAAAACCGTATTCGGTATAATATTCAAAAGCCGACGAACTCTGTTACAATACAGAAATTGCCGATAAATCCAAATGAAATAAGTTTATTCTTAGATGAAAATTATTTAAATGTTTTTAACAAAACTACCGGAGAATATGCTTTATTAAATTTTGACGGAGAAGAAATTCTTCCTTGGGGTGCACATTTTTTAAATGTGAGTGAAGACATTGTAAGCGAATTCAAAGACAATGAAGATATTAATAATCCGCGTGCCATCTACCAATATTACAATATTGAAGGAAAGCTTTTGAGCCAATCAAAATATATGTTAGGAACGGAATTTTATAATGGAAAGGCAGCAGTGCAAGATTTCGACGGTAATATTTATTTAGTCGATAAAAATTTTAATATATTGAAAAAATTCAGTGATAATAAAGGTTATAGAATAAGATCAGGCATAAATCTTTCCGTATGCGAAGGATACATTATGCTTGACGATGGTGGGATATCGGGTCAAATAACTATATTAAGTACCGAAACCGGAGAAATTATGGTAATAAAAGGAATGGAACGCTTTCAATATTACACTGATTTTTTTGATGATGTCTATATTTATACAGATGTAAATACTCATTATGGCGAATATAATTTAATTGATGATGATTTGAATTTATTACTACCGAAAAATTATACCTTAATTGAGCCTTATAAAAATGGATACGTAGTTATCGGCGACATAATAAATGATGAGATTAAATACGGTGTTGTTGATTTTAAAGGGAATTTTATTTATCAACTAGAATATGACAGTATTCCTTATATAAATAAAGATGGATTAGCGATTTTTTTGAAAGACGGGAAGTATAGCCTAAAAAATATGAAGGGTGAAACTTTATTAGATTTTCATCCGGAAAATAATGCAAAATACAAAATATCCGATGAATTTATTATTTCTTCGGACAATTTAAACAAAATGTCTGTTTATGACATTAAAGGTAATTTATTGATTTCGGGTCTGGACAATAGTTGTTATAATGAAATTGATAAATATATTAAAGGAAACAGAATTTTGTGTCAGAATAAAGAAGAATATTACTGGATAATTAAATAATATTTTTTTCTACTCATTCAAATGAAAATAGTATGAATTAGCCCACCATTAAATAAAGGTGGGCTAAAAATTTACGAAATTTTATTTATGATATCACGGGCCATCAAAACACCGCAAGAGCCTGCCTGAGCCAAACCGCGGGTAATTCCGGCGCCGTCGCCGCCGCAATAAAGTCCGGAAATATTTGTTTCCAAGGAATGAGATAAAATCGGTCTTGCGGAATAAAATTTAGCTTCTACGCCGTAAAATAAAGTATGTTCGGAAGCAATGCCCGGCGTTACTTTATCAAGGGCGTTGACCATTTCGATCAAAGATTTCATTGTATTATAAGGCAGTACAAGCCCTAAATCTCCGGGAACTGCCTCTTTTAATGTCGGCTCTATAAAACCTTCACGGATTCTTTTTTCCGTGGAGCGTCTGCCTTTCATAATATCGCCGAATTTTTGAATAATAACCGAACCGTCGGTCAATTCATTTGCACGTTTGCAAATTTCACGGGCGTATTCGTTCGGCTTATCAAAAGGCTGTGTAAAAATATGCGAAACCAATAAAGCAAAATTTGTGTTTTCAGAACCGAGACTCGGGTCGTTGAAAGCATGTCCGTTTGCTGCCATAATTCCGCTGTGGTTTTCGATAACAACATGACCGGAGGGATTGCTGCAAAAAGTACGCACTCTTGTGCCGAGTGAGGTGTTATAAATAAATTTTCCTTCGTAAAGATGCTTGTTGATATCCTGCATGATTACGTCGGATAATTCCACGCGAACGCCGATATCTACTTGGTTATTGAGCATTTGCTGATTTCGTTTGTGGAGAATTTCGCTGAGCCAAGCCGAACCGTCTCTGCCCGGGGCAATTATAACATTATCAGCAAAATATTCTGTGCCGTCTTTCATCAAAACACCTTTGATTTGTGTGTTTCCGTTATCCGTGATAATATCTTTTACTTCACGTTCAAAAATCATTTCGATTTTATCTGATAAATATTCGTAAATAGATTTCAAAATTTCAAGGTTCGCTTCTGTTCCTAAATGCCGAACTGCCGAGCGCAGAAGCTTCAAGCCTGAACCGTAAGCTAATTGTTCGATTTTCTGTACTTCCGGTGTCAATGGATTGGTTGTTGTTTTAACAGCACCGTGTTTTAGATTTATTTCATCGACGTATTTTATTAGCTTCAGAACTTCCGAAGGGTCGATATATTCATTCAGCCAGCCGCCGAACTCGGTTGTTATATTAAATTTTCCGTCGCTGTATGCGCCTGCGCCGCCAAAACCTGCGGTAATCGAGCAAGCAGGACTGCAACCCGACAGTGAAACACCATCGACGATTTTTTTCGGACATTGTTTTATTTTAGATGCAAGAATGGGGCAATTTCGATTATAAATATTTCGTCCTTTTTCTAATAATAAAATTTTTTTGTCCGGTGATTTTAAACTAAATTCATAGCATGCAAAAATTCCGGCAGGACCGCTGCCGACTATTATAACGTCATATTTGTTCATTTTTGTCCTCCGATATAAAAATTAACGATTTCTTCATAAAAGCCGCTTTTCAAATCAATGGCGCATTTGTCAGATATATTATAAACTCCGCGGCGGATTTTGACAAACCAATTATAATGATTTTGGTATAAAATATTGTGCGTATCTTTTTCGCATTCAAAATTTTTAATCAAATCACCGGCGCTCATTTCTCCGTTTTGCATTAAAATAAGTGCTATTTTAACGGATTTCTCACGGTATGCGGTCATAATTTTCTGCTTATTCACGCCGCCCGTATTTTCGGATTTTCGTGCGTTGAATTCCTTTAAAAGCTTTCGTTTTTTCTTATTATCTTTGTTTTTGAAAATCGGATGCAAAATAAAATTCACCGCGTCATTAACTTCCGAAACATATATCAAACCGATTTCTAATTCGCGCAGTAATTTAACGGCGTTTTTATCATGCCTTTTTGGCGTTGGAACGGCCACGTAAACCGAATTGGTAAATTTCACGCGGTCCAAAGCCTGATACACAAGCTTTAAACAAAAATTCTTTTTCATTTCCACAATAATCAATTCGTTATCTTTAACAAGCGCAATATCGCAATTCAAAATTTCGGATTTTACTTCGTAGCCCAATTCGGCAAAATATTTTTTTATCGGATTATATAAATTAGATTCCATTTAATCTCCTATAATCAACCGGGAAAGTTTTAAAATTTAAGTCATATTTTTGGTCAATCTGCTATAATACATATAGTACGTTAAAGAGTTTCATATTATATTATAGAACATTTTTTATCAATATACAAAATCGAAGAGGTGTCAAATGAAAAAAGTTTCGCTTAAATATTGCGATGAATATGATTTGAAAAAAATTAAAAAGCTTCTGATTGAATCGATAGAAGAAATGGGCGGATTGGAAAAATATATTTCCAAAGGCGAAAAAGTTTTGCTGAAACTAAATCTTTTGATGGCAAAGAAGCCAGAAGAAGCCGCAACAACGCATCCGGTTTTTACAAAAGCTCTTATAGAAATTTTGACGGAATACGGCGCAAAAGTCTTGATTGGTGACAGCCCCGGCGGACCGTTCAGCAAAACTATGCTTCGTATGATTTATAAAGCCACGGGAATTGAGGAGATTGCGGCGCAGACCGGAGCCGAACTGAATTTTAATACAGGCTCTTTTGAAAAAGATAATCCTAACGGTGCGATTTATAAAAAAATCACAATGACGGATATGCTGAATGATGCGGATAAAGTGATATCAGTTTCGAAATTGAAAACTCACGGTATGATGACTTATACCGGTGCTGTAAAAAATATGTTCGGAACAGTGCCGGGAATTTTAAAAGGCGAATATCATTTGAATCTGCCGGATTATTATGATTTTGCAAATTCGCTTGTGGATATTTGTATTTGCGCCAATCCCGTGCTTTCTTTTATGGATGGTATAGTCGGGATGGAGGGCGACGGCCCGTCGGCAGGGATTCCGCGAAAACTAAACGCAATACTCGTTTCGGATTCGCCGTATCATTTGGACAAAATCGGCGCGAGCATAATTTCTTTGAAATTTTCGGATGTGCCGACAATAAAGGCTTGTATTGACAGGGGATTATGCAAAGGGGATTTATCGGATATAGAGCTGATTGGGGAATTGGATAATTTTATTGTGAAGGATTTTAAAGTTTCAAAATCCGCAATGGTTAATCCGCTTCAAAGGTATTTACCGAAATTTATTCTGCCATATGTAATGAAATATATACAGCCGAAGCCGGTTTTTGAACATGAGCTTTGCGTTGGCTGTAAGATTTGCGCCGATAATTGTCCGGCTAAAATAATTGAAATGGAAAACAAGAAACCGTTTGTTGATTTGGATAAATGTATAAGATGTTTTTGCTGTCAGGAATTATGCCCGAAAAAAGCGGTGACTATTTACCGTTCAAGATTATTAAAATTAGCGACAAAGAGATGAGGGGATTTTAAGTGAAAGTATTATTAGTAAACGGAAGTCCGAATGAAAAAGGCTGTACCTATACGGCTCTTACGGAGATTGCGGAAACATTGAATAAAGAAGGGATTTCTTCGGATATTTTTCAGCTTGAGAAAGAAGCGATTTCGGGTTGTATTGCCTGCCGTGTATGCGCAGGCAAAGGAGCTTGTGTTTTCGATGATAAAGTAAATGAATTTGTAAAATTAGCGGAAGATTATGACGGTTTTATTTTTGGCTCTCCGGTGCATTATGCTTCTGCTTCCGGAAATATTATTTCATTTATGGATAGAGTGTTTTTTTCATCGATGCTTGCAGGAAAAAAAGTTTTTCGCTTAAAACCCGCTGCCGCTGTGGTTTCGGCAAGGCGCGCCGGCACGACAGCCGCCTTGGATCAATTAAATAAATATTTTAGTATTTCCGAAATGCCGATAATTTCTTCAAAATATTGGAATATGGTTCACGGTCACACTCCGGAGGACGTGAAAAAAGATTTGGAAGGTCTGCAAATTATGCGCACTTTGGCGAAAAATATGGCTTTTCATTTGAAATGCAAAGAAATTGCTTTGCAGTCGGGCATTGAATTGCCGAAACGTGAAAAATCTATTGCGACGAATTTTATCAGTTAATACAATCTTATACTACTCAGCGTTAAATCATGGAGGTAGGGCAAATGGAAATTGAAGAAATTCTAAATCAATCAATAGATGAAAATATTGCCGAGAGAGAAAAAACTCCGCAGGTATTTCTTCCGTGGAGAAGGTATTTTGCAAGATATTTCGATATTTCGCTGTATTTGCTTTTTTGGTTGGCGATCGTGGCTTTTGTGCTTAAAGAAAATCTTTTGCTTCGAGGAAATGCCGGAACAATAATAGATATTATTGTTCAAACAATTATCATGCTGTTTATAGAACCGATTTGGCTGCATTTTTTCGGAACAACACCGGGAAAAGCCATATTTGGTATGAAAATAGAAAAGCCCGATGGAACCCGGCTGAGTTATATAGAAGGATTGGCCCGAACTTGGATGGTTATCGGAAGTGGTATGGGATATATAATTCCGTTTTACACAATTTACCGCTCTTGGGTATCTTATAAACTCTGCAAGGAAAAGAAAATTCAGCCGTGGGATGAAGATTTGTCGTATACAATTAAAGACGAAAAGAAATCCCGAATTATAGTTTATATCGGAGCAATGATAATTTATATAGCTGTTATTGTAACGATGATATTGGCACAAAAAATTCCGCCGAATCGCGGAGATTTAACTATTGCTGAGTACGCTGAAAATTATAATTATTATTCAAATTATTTCGTTAACGATATTTATAACTATCATTTGGATAAAGACGGAAAATGGCAAATAGTACCCAATGATTCTATGGTGACATATGGAGATGTATACGAAAAGCATAGACCGAATTTTAATTTTTCGGTTGAAAATGAAAATCTAAAGGAAGTTTCTTTTGAAATCGAGATAAAAAACAGCGAATATTTTGTAAATTCGTATGATGATTTTATGCTTTTTTCAAGCCTTTCATTTGCCGGTGCACAGGATGAATTCGGGATATTTTCTAAAACAATGGAAAATATAAGCCGGAAAATTGCGGATAATAAATTAAAGGATTTTAATTTTACGGAAGCAGGAATCACATTTAATTGTGAGCTTGAATATTCAGGTTTTGATGATATATTCGGCACTCAAATTACGGGGCTTATTCCAAAAGAAGGAGATAATAATAATTATTTTAAATTGAAATTTTCTGCTAAATTGAATGACTAATTTTTATAAAATGCGAATGGCGTAATTTCACCATTCGCATGATTTTTTTTAAGAAACTGCGCTTTGTATAATTGGCTGAATTTGCTTGCCATCGAGTGCCGAAATTGCGGTATCTTTTATTAATTCAAATTTAGAAATAATTGAACGTGTTTTTTTAAACGGGTCGTCTTGATAAAAAGGCACAAGAAAAATATTTCTTGTGTTCAATAAAACGCCGATATTTTTTGCGTTCGCTCCAAGTCCGTCGTTTGTGGAAACAGATATTATGAGCGGACGTTCGTTTCGCAAATGAGCTTTCGCCGCCATTGTAACGGATGTATCTGTGATGGAATTAGCGATTTTTGCCAACGTGTTTCCGGTGCACGGCGCGATGATTAATATATCTAAAAGTCCTTTCGGGCCGATAGGCTCGGTGTCTGTTATGCTCTCCAAAACTTCATTGCCTGTCATTATTTTTAATGTTTTTTTTAATTCTTCAGCTTTTGTAAACCTTGTATTGTATTTCGCAACATTTTCGGAAATAATCGGGATTACATTTGCGCCTTCCGAAACAAAAGCTTCGATTTGCTTTAAAACTTCGTTAATTGTACAAAACGAACCCGTCAATGCGAAGCCAATATTTAAATCTTTAAAATGCATTTTCTTCCCCCTACAAATATAAAGCGGCTCGAAAGTATAAAAAAGTCAAACCGCTCTATAAAGTCTTTATAATATTTTTAATTGTTTGCACAATGTATTTTGCGGCAGAAATGGGAGCGACTTTTCCGGGCAGCGACGGCGCAAATGTAATATTCAATCCGTTTTCACGGCAAAATTCGGCATCGATTCCGAACGGCTTTGAGGCAAGTTCGATTAAAACGCAGTCTTTTTTCAGTAAAATTAGATTTTGGCTGTTCAAAATATTTGAAGGTATCGTGTTAATAATTATATCCATTTTATTTAAATCGCCGTCGAAATTATCAAAATCCAATACATTATATCCGAAAGCCTTTGCGTAAGACTGCTCGGTGATATTTCGCGCTAATACAAAAACCTTTGCCCCGATTCCATAAAGCATTTTCGCCAATATTTTGCCGACACGTCCAAAACCCATGACCATTATATTAGAATCAAAAAGTGTGATTTTTGATTTTTCTATAGCGATAGAGATTGCGCCTTCGGCTGTGGGTATTGCGTTAAGAATCGACATTTCTTCACGTTCTAAAATATCGAAAGTCCTTATATTTTTAGATTCAGCGTAATTCTGTTTGTCATTTGGGATTCTGCCTGCTATAAAAATCTGATTGCTTTTCAATTCGTCGATAACGGATTCGAATGTAATTATTTCTTTGCTATGCGGTGAATTTAAATTTCTGTTAAGACCGAGGCAGGGCGTTGGGCCGATTATTATTTCCGAATCTCTGAAATTTTCCGATAAATTATCTATATTAAATTGAGTTTGCCCGTCAAACGAAATTCCGCTGAAATTATCAAAACCACCGATTTTTACTACGTGCCCTTCATCTTTTAATAAATAATAAATATATAAAGCTCTGAGGTCTCCGCCAATTATTGAAAACTTCATTTTATCACTCCAAAATATGCTGATAGTTATTCCATTTTTAAAGGATTAAAAAATGAAAATAGAATTCATACTATTTTCAATATAAAGGATAGAAAAAAATATTTCATTTCGCGCTAGAAACATTGCGCGAAACGCTCCGCTGTGAAAAATTTTTTTCTACTTATCAAAATGAAAATAGTATCAGTAACGAAATTAATCTTCGTTTACTATACTTCATAATATGTAAAAAATATCAAAAAGTGAAAATAAAGGCATAATAAAAATAACCCTGCCCAGCAAGGTTATTTTTGTAGAGAATCAACTCAATTTTATATTAATTTTATATTTATCCAGCCAATAATTCATTTGCAGTAAATACGCAAGAAGCTGCGGTTTTGCCATAAGCTGGCCGTACCAAGGTTTTCCGGGATCGGACGGTGAATTTATCAATTTTTCGATTTCCGCTTTATTAATAAGCGGAAGAATCGGCGAATTATTATTTTCGATTATGTCTTTCAATCGCTCTTTTAATAAATTTTCGTATGCCGGATTGTAAGTTTTCGGGTATGGAGATTTTTTTCTGTATAATAATTCGTCCGGTATAATGCCTTCGCAGGCTTTTCGCAAAAGAGATTTCGTTACATTATCTTTTGCTTTCATTTCCCAAGGAATATTAAAAAGATATTCGGCGATTCTAAAATCTGCATATGGAACACGTACGGTCAAGCCGGAATGCATACTCATTCTGTCCATTCTATCGACTAAAGTCATCATGAAAAATTTTAGATTTAAAAAGGCAAGCTCGCGACGGCGTTTTTCGGTTTCGGATTCGGATTCCAAAATCGGAACTTGAGCCAAAGCATCTCTGTATCTCTCGTTGGATTTTTTCTCGATATTCAAAATTTGTGTCAAATCCGGATTTAAAATAGACTTCCGAATTTCAATATTGCTTGACCAAGGAAAGGAGTCAGTTTCGAACATTTCTTTTTTGTGAAACCACGGATAACCGCCGAAAATTTCATCCGCACATTCGCCGCTAAAGGCTACTTTACTCGAGTTCGAAATATTTTTGCAAAAAAACAAAAGTGATGAATCGATATCAGCCATGCCGGGATAATCGCGCGCGTCGACCGCGTTATAAAGATTATCGGCAATATCATCGATATTCGCCTCGAGATAATGATGTTTCGTATTTAGAAAATTTACCATCTTATCAACCCACGGCCTGTCTTGCTCCGGCTGAAAAGAATTGGATTTAAAATATTTTGAATTGCCGGTAAAATCAAAAGAGAAAGTTTCTATACCGATTCCGTATTTTTCTAAATGCGACTTATTTGCGATAGCGGTAACAATCGACGAATCCAAACCGCCCGATAATAACGACGAAATATTTTTGCTCATCTGAATTTCAACACTGTTCAGAACTAAATCCCGGACTTTCTGTACGGTTTCCGAATAAGAATCTATATGTTTTCTGGATTCAAAACGCCAATATTCTTTTTGACGAAGCCCGTTTTCTGAGAGGTTAATATAATTTCCCGGCAGAACTTCATTTATATCCTTGAAAATTCCCAAACCCTGCGTGTGCGCCGGTCCGAGCGCAAATATTTCAGACAAACCTTCTTTATCTACGATAATTTCGAAATTCGGAAATTTTAATATAGATTTTATTTCCGAACCAAAAATCAATATATCATCTTTGAAAGAATAAAAAATCGGCTTTATGCCGAGACGGTCACGAAATAAATAAAAATTATCTCCGTCGAAAAGTGCAATCGAAAAGATTCCGTTAATTTTATTAACAAATTCTATTCCGTATTTCAAAAACAAAAATAAAACAATTTCGGAATCGTTATTTTTCTCAAATGTATATTTATCATTTTCCAATTCTTTTTTCAATTCATCAAAATTGTAAATTTCACCATCCAACACAATAAAATAATATTTTCCGTTTATATAAAATTCCATTGAGTTTTTTCCGGAATCGGATAAAATTTCGTCAGAATTGGACGCAAAGCAGATTTTTTCCTTAATTTGAGCTTCTAAATACATATTTCCGCGATGAATTATGGATTTTTGCATATCATTCAAAACTGCAGTCCATTTGCCTTTTTCAGAAGTAAAATCGCTTTTCAATCCGGCAAATCCGGTTATTCCGCTCATATAAACACTCCAATCAAATTTTGGTATAATTCATTATATTAATTAATTTCCAAATGTTTCAAAAATCTGAATAATCCAAATATCAAATTACAATTGATATATTTATAATATCCATATTTGATAAATAAATTCATTTATTGGAAAAGACAACGTTTCATTTTGGTGAGAGAAAAATGTATCCAATTAGTAATTTCATTTATCTATAATTTAAAAATAGACAAGAAATTTGGCAAAACAGAGCGTTTGTTTTTTTGGGGGGAATACGAATGCATACCGAAAAAATTTCTATACCCGCAGAAATAATGGGGTATATTGCCGGACTTTTCATATCGATGATGTTATTTGTTAATCTGCTCATTCATCTGGAAATGTTAGTTTTAGTATTTTATTTAAAAAAGAAACTCAATAATATTTTTTTGAGAACCACCTCGAAAGCAATAATTATATCTTATGTAATTTATTTTGTTTTCATATATATTATGTTTAGTTTTTTGATTTACGGAAAATTTATTTTATAAAAGCGTATTGTTATAATTACGCTTTTTTTTATAGTATGATATAATATAATGATAAATACAGCTGAAATTTTGCATACTTTATGAAAGGTGGTATTATAATGTTTGTATCCGAGAGAATGACAAAAGATGTTTCAGTGGTTACTCCAGAGGACTCTGTTGCAAAGGCTTTTCAAATTTTAAAGGAAAAAAGACATTCCCAACTTCCTGTTGTTGATAATAAAGGTAAATTAGTGGGGCTTGTCACCGAAAAACTTTTGACAGAAGTAAGTCCTTCAAAAGCGACTTCGCTTAGTGTTTATGAAATCAATTATCTTTTATCCAAAACAAAAGTTGCGGATATTATGAAAACAAATATTTTTACAACAAATCCCGAACAGCTTATAGAAGATGCCGCATTTGTCATGAAATCAAATGATATAGGCTCTTTGCCGGTTGTTGATGATTCGAACAAGCTGGTTGGAATTGTTACTAGACTGGATATTTTTTCGGCTTTTATAGATATAATGGGCGTGAACGAGGGCGGCGCACGCATTGTGTTAAAAGTTGATGACAAGCTTGGAACTTTTGCGGATATTTCAAATATTATTAAGCAATACGGAGTCAATATCACGCATGTAAGTAATTTTACTTTTAATAATGATGTTGAAATAATAATTAAACTGAATACAAATGAAGTCGACGAAATCATCAAAAAATTGGAAGAGCATGGCTATACCGTTTTATCTATCGCTAAAAAATAAGATTTAAAATTCGGGTACCTTTCGGTGCCTTTATTTTTTTGCGTATAAAAATATATAAGCTCTATATTTAATCAGTATTTACACTATATATTTTGGTTAGAATCTAAATAAATTTGTTCGCGCCTATTGGCTGAGCATAAAATAAATTTTAAAATTTAAATTTGGAGATGAATTATGAAGGAAAAAGGAATTATACATGAATTTAAAGAATTTATATCCCGCGGCAGTGTTTTTGATATGGCGGTCGGAATTATTGTAGGCACTGCGTTTACTTCTATTGTGAACTCTTTCGTAAAAGATATTGTTATGCCGCCGATTGGCTATATTATCAACGGAGTTGATTTTTCCGCTCTAAAGATTGTTTTGCGCGGCGCAACCGAGACCGGCGAGGAAGTTGCGATTCTGTACGGCTTGTTCCTGCAAAATATTTTATCTTTCCTGATAATTTCTTTCGTGGTGTTTTTTATGGTTAAATTCATAAATACTTTGAAAAGGAAAGAAGAAAAACCGGTTGAGCCGCCTTTGCCTTCGGAAGAAATATTATTACTGAGAGAAATCAGAGATTCACTAAAAAAATAATTAGTAAAAAATCAACCGGCTTATTCATACACAAAATTTTTCCTTTTTGAATATAGTACTAAATAACGTGAGTTTGGAGCAATTAATACTATTTTCATTTTGATAAGTAGAAAAAAATTTTTCACAGCGGAGCGTTTCGCGCATGTTTCTAGCGCGAAATGAAATATTTTTTTTCTATCCTCTATAATGAAAATAGTATAAAAATTGTTTTGAGCTCTTGATAATTATTGTACGCAGTTTTCGATTTTTCGGGAATTCTGCAAACAATAATTGAATCGGTCAGATTTTGAAGAATCGAAAAAAGTTTTGGGGGGATTTGTATGAATAAGCTGCGAATATTTATGATTGCGGCGGTTCTAGTTTTGACTTCATGCGCTGTAAATAATGGGCAAAGTACAAAAATCAGATTGAATGAAGTCGTACATTCAATCTTTTACGCTCCGCAATATGTTGCGATGGAAAAAGGTTTTTTTGCAGAGGAAGGCTTGGAAATTGAGCTTTCGGTGGGGCAAGGTGCGGATAAATCGATGACGGCGCTGTTGTCTGATTCTGCTGATATTGTTTTGCTTGGAACTGAGGCAGGAATTTATGTCAATAAAGAAGGGCTCGAGGAATGCCCTTTGATATTTGCTCAATTAACCGAACGTGCTGGAAATTTTTTGGTTTCGCGTGAAAATGAAGAAAATTTTAATTACGAAAATTTAAGAGGCAAGGAAATTATCGGCGGCCGTCCCGGCGGTATGCCGCAGATGATTTTGGAATATGTTTTGAAACAAAAAGGCATCGAGCCTTTTGTAGACGTTGATATAATTAATAATTTACAATTTACTTCAACAGCGGGCGCTTTTGTCGGCGGAGTTGGTGAATATACCGCCGAATTCGACCCGAGTGCATACAATATCGAAAAAGACGGAAACGGATATGTTGTTTCGGCTTTAGGCAGCGAATGCGGAAAAATTCCATATACTGTATATATGAGCACACCTAAATATATAAATGAAAATCCGGAAATAATTCAAAAGTTTACAGATGCGATTTACAAAGCTCAAAAATGGGTGCAAGAAAATTCTTCTAAGGATATCGCAAACTTGATACAAAAGCATTTTCCGGAAAACGATTTGGAATCTTTGGAGTTTATGATTGACCGCTATAAATCAATCGGAGCATATAAAGCCGAACCTTCTATAGAAAAAGAAGGATTTGATTTGATACAGGATATAATGATATCCGGCGGACAATTGACCGAAAAAGTGACTTATGATACATTGGTAAATAACTCTTTTGCGGAAAAAGCCATTAAAAAATAAATAAAAAAAAGTTCTCAGAAATATTTCTGTTCATATAAATTTAAGCTGCAGCTTTGGATGTGGGTAAAACCACATTCAATACATATCTATTCAAATCATCTGTACATTCCAAAATTACCCAATCTCTAAAATCAAAGACTATATTGACAAGTATTCTACAATTATGCTAAATTTAATAAAATTGAATATCGCACAGTTATTGGTTGCGAAAATGCAAAGACGTTTTCGTAATAATAGGGAACCGGGTGAGAATCCCGGGCAGTCCTGCTGCCGTATTGATGGAGTTTTTCTGCGTTTTAGTACAGCCACTGAGTATATTTTATGCTATTACTTGGGAAGGTTTAGAAAAATGATGAAATCTGAGTCGGAAGACCTGCCAATAATGAAGTGCCATAGAAACCTCACAGGATATGGGATCTTTGGTTATCGGCTGAATTTGCCGTTTTTTATAGAATTTTAAACCTTAGACTAATCTCTAAGGTTTTTTTGAGCTTTTATAAAATTCGGGGGTATGTTGTATGGACAGAATTATTCAGATTATAATTTGCGGATTTATATTGGATTGTATCTTGGGCGACCCTCAAAACCCTTTTCACCCAATTCGTTTTATCGGAAAATTTATCGCTATCGGAATCGATATTCACAGAAAAATGTCTTTTAAATCAAATTTTTTCAGCTTTTGTTTTGGAGCTTTATTATCAATAATTACTCTATCGCTGACTTTTTTCATATCGAAAATTCTTATCGGCCTAATGTATAGCGTGGCTTATGCATTTGGCTTTTTGACCGAAGTATTATTTTGCTATTTTATTATTGCGCCGAAGGCATTAAAAACCGAAAGTATGAAAGTTTATAAAAATATTATTTTGGGAGATTTGGAAAAATCAAGAATAGCTTTATCTTATATTGTGGGCAGAGATACCAAAAATCTTACGTTTCCGCAGATAATTAAAGGAGCAGTTGAAACTGTTGCGGAAAATTTATCCGATGGTGTAATCGCTCCGCTTATTTTTGTTTTTATTGGGGGCGTTCCGCTCGGAATGGCTTATAAAGCCGCAAACACATTGGATTCTATGATTGGCTACAGGAATCAAGAATTTGAATATTTTGGAAAATTCGCCGCAAAATTGGATGATCTGCTTAATTTTATTCCGGCTAGAATTTCGGCACTTATGATGATTATCGCAGCATTTTTAACAGGGCATAATTTAAAAAATGCAATTAAGATTTTTATAAGGGACAGATACAAACATAAAAGTCCGAATTCTGCCCAAACCGAAGCTGTTTGCGCAGGCGCACTCGGGATTTGCTTGGGCGGTGATAATTATTATAACGGCACGCTTGTCCACAAACCCAAAATCGGAGATAATCTCACAGAGCCAAAATCGGAGCATATCATTGAAGCAAATCGGTTAATGTATGTATCTACGGTTTTAATAATTTTCTTTATGATTTTAAAAAATTTTTTATCTTGAAATCAGGAGGGTGTTTTTATGTATGAATACCTGCACGGAGGAAATGCAGCTTTTGAACATAATGGAGAAAAAATTCTGGATTTATCCGCAAATATAAACCCTTTAGGATTTCCAAAAGAGATAGAAAAGGCCATAAAAAACGAAATTCACTTTTGTGACAGATATTCGGACAATTATTCTACAGAGCTTCGAAATAAAATCGCTCTATATGAAAATATTGACTCTAAATGGATATTTTGCGGAAATGGCGCTTCGGATATTATTTTCAGGCTACCCATCGCTTTGCGCTCGAAATCTGTATTAGTAACAGCGCCGACATTTTCAGATTACGAACGTTCTTCAAAGTCATTTGGATCGAATTTGGCTTATCAATATTTAGAAGAATCTGAAAATTTCGTAGCGGATAGAAAAATATTAGACATTGTAAAAAAATACAATTCGGATTTAATTTTTATCTGCAATCCGAACAATCCTACCGGTGTGATGACAGAGCGCAGTATTATTGAAGAACTGCTTATATACGGCAAAAAAAATAATGCTAATATTGTTGTGGATGAGTGCTTTATGGATTTCGCGGAAAACAGCGAAATTTATACCGCAAAAAAATTACTTCCGCTTTATGATAATTTAATTATTTTGAAAGCTTTTACAAAGATTTTTGCTTTGCCGGGGATTCGTTTAGGATATGCACTTTGCGGAAATCAAGCCACAATAGAAAAACTCTATGCCCACGGGCCGGACTGGGCTGTATCAAATATCGCACAAGCAGCCGGAATTGCGGCGCTTGAAAACGCAGAAGAGTACATAAAAAATACAATTGAATATGTTTCGGCAGAAAGACAAAAAATGCAAAATGCACTTACTGAGATGAAATTTAAATTATTTGACAGTCGTGCGAATTATATATTTTTTCATAATCCGCATGATTTTGATTTATACAAAGAATTGAATAAAAAAGGAATCAGAATCCGTTCGTGTGATAACTATCGAGGACTTTCAAGCGGTTTTTACCGGACTGCTGTTTCAAAAAGTGCAGACAATGAAAAACTGATATCCGCATTAAAAGAAATATATATACTGAATCATTAGAGAATTTGGGAGGGAATTATATGAATTTACAAGAAATTATCAATGGAATCAAGCCTTTGGATGATGAGGCTAAAAAGCTTGCAGCCGCCAGACAGGATTCATTAATCAAACCGATAGGAAGTCTTGGCAGAATCGAGGAATTGTCCGTTCAATTAGCCGGAATAAGTGGAAAAATTGACAGTTCTTTTGACAAAAAAGCGATTATTATAATGTGCGCGGATAACGGAGTTTGCGAAGAGGGCGTTAGTGCCGCTCCGCAGGCGGTTACATTAATGCAGGCTGCAAATTTCAAACGAAATATTACAGGTGTAGGCGTATTATCCAAAATATCAAAATCGGATATGATAGTAATTGATATTGGAATAAATTCTGATGTAGAATCTGAAAATTTTGAAAATAAAAAAATTAAAAAAGGAACGAATAATATAGCAAAAGAGCCTGCTATGACGAGAGAAGAAGCGCTGAAAGCTATCGAAATCGGATTTCTGGAAGCAGAAAAATTATATAAACAAGGCTATAAAGTAATCGGCACAGGCGAAATGGGAATAGGCAATACAACGACTTCCGGCTTGGTAATTATGGCTTTAAGCGGATGCGGCGTGGATGAAGCTGTCGGCAGAGGTGCAGGCCTTACTGACGAAGCTTTTATTAATAAAAAACAATTAATAGAAAAAATTTATAAATTGCACAAGCCGGATGTGAACGACCCTATAGATGTAATTTCGAAAATCGGAGGGCTTGATATTGCCGGGCTTGTTGGAGTTTTTTTGGGTGCGGCGTATTATAAAACTCCTGTCGTTATCGACGGAATAATATCCTCGGCGGCAGCTCTTGCGGCATACAGGCTTTGCGAAAATGCTAAGGAATATATGATTCCGTCTCATTTATCCGAAGAACCGGGTTATTCCGTTGCGATAAAAATTCTCGGCACAAAGCCATATTTTAATTTGGATATGAGACTTGGCGAAGGAACAGGCTGTCCGTTTACTTTTCTTTTGATTGATGCCGCCGAAAAAGTTATAAAAGAAATGGCAACTTTTGAGGAAGTGAATATGGATAACAGCACTTTGGTGGATATTCGTGATATAGATTCTGAAGAATGATTTTGAAATTCTATTGCATTTCTTTTTGCTAGACCGGCGAACAAAAATATAGTACTATTTTCAATATAAAGGATAGAAAAAAATATTTCATTTCGCGCCAGAAACATTGCGCGAAACGCTCCGCTGTGAAAAATTTTTTTCTACTTATCAAAATGAAAATAGTATAACAAAATAATTTCACGCATTAACGTAATAAATATTTGAATTGTAATTATTTTCTGTTAGAATAGATTAACTAAAATCCGCATAGTAGATTTTGTTTATGCAAAGAACATTTTGAGTTTAATCAAAAATATATTCGCTTTTTAGAAAAAAGGTGGTGTAAAAATATTATGCGGATAGGTTAATACTATTTTCAATATAAAGGATAGAAAAAAATATTTCATTTCGCGCTAGAAACATTGCGCGAAACGCTCCGCTGTGAAAAATTTTTTTCTACTTATCAAAATGAAAATAGTATAAATTGCTATAACAATAGGAGGAATATAATTATGTCAATTAAAGATGCCAGCAGAATTTTATTATACGAGGATCAAATGCCAAAACAATGGCTGAATATATTAGCAGATATGCCGGAAAAACCTGATCCATATATTAATCCTCAAACAAAACAACCGGCAACTAAAGAAGATTTTTATCCCCTTTTTGCAAAAGAACTTGCAGACCAAGAATTTTCAACAGAAAGATGGATAGATATTCCGCAAGAAATCCTTGATATATATAAAATGTATCGCCCTTCACCGCTGATACGCGCCAAAAATCTAGAAAAAGCCCTTAAGACTCCGGCGAAAATATATTTCAAACATGAAGGGCTGAATACATCGGGAAGTCATAAATTGAATTCGGCTGTGCCTCAGGTTTATTATAATAAAATGCAGGGAATAAAAAAATTGACCACAGAAACCGGGGCCGGACAATGGGGCACGGCTTTAGCAGTTGCATCGGCATTTTATGATATGCCGCTGACCGTATATATGGTAAAAATCAGTGCAGAGCAAAAGCCATACCGTAAAGCAATAATGGAGACGTTTGGTGCGGAAGTTATTAAAAGTCCAAGCAATACCACAGAAGCCGGCAGAAAAATATTGGAAGCAGACCCGAATTGCAGCGGTTCTTTGGGATGTGCAATCAGTGAAGCCGTTGAAGTTGCTCTTGGAACGAAAGACAGCCGCTATGTTTTAGGCTCTGTTTTAAACCAAGTAGTTTTACATCAGTCAATTATCGGTTTGGAAGCCAAAAAACAATTGGAAATGGTTGATCTTTATCCGGATATTATAATCGGGTGCGCAGGCGGCGGCTCTAATTTAGGCGGAATTATGTCGGCGTTTATGATGGATAAACTTACAAAAAAAGCAAATCCATATTTTATTGCTGCCGAACCGGCGGCTTGCCCAAGTATGACCCGCGG
The DNA here is from genome assembly GCA_031551135.1 of Eubacteriales bacterium. Lineage (GTDB taxonomy): Bacteria > Bacillota > Clostridia > Lachnospirales > JAITVM01 > JAITVM01. Next base: position 39,263 of record JAVBOA010000030.1, read on the forward strand.
AAAATACGCTTATGATTTTTGCGATATGTCCAGCATTACACCGCTTGTAAAAATGTATACCTTAGGTTCTACATTTCTTCCTTCTTCTATACATTCAGGAGGTTTGAGATACCACGGAATGTCGCCGATTTTATCAAAACTATATCACGACGGCTATATTGATGAAGCTCGCGCGCTTTCTCAGCGTTCGATTTTTGAGGCCGCACAATTATTTGCAAAACACGAGACAATCCTACCGGCTCCGGAATCTGCTCATGCGATTCGTACCGCAATAGACGAAGCTATAAAATGCAGAGAATCCGGCGAATCAAAAGTTATATTGTTTAATCTAACCGGTCATGGCAATTTTGATATGGCAGCATATATGAAATATTTGGAAAATGACATAATTGATTATTCACCAACTGATGAAGAATTGCAAAAAGGATTCGACGAATTGCCGAAAATATAATATAAAATAATTTATTAGCGGTTTGATTTTTTTCGCATGAAGTCAGGCCGCTGTTTTTATACTTATCTAAATGAAAGTAGTATTATTTTACAACATAAAAAGGCCGATATTATCAGCCTTCTGTTAAAAAAATTTTTTTTATACTATTTCTCTTCTAAAGAATAGAAAAAATATTTCATTTCGCGCTTGGAGCGTTGTGCAAAACACTTCGTTGTGAAAAATTTTTTTCTACTTATCAAAATGAAAATAGTATTAGCTCTTATTGTTTAAAAAAACTCAAATTTGGGTCAGTGTCCCAATCGATTACATTATCTTCTTTTCTAAATACAAAACTTTCTCCATGAGATTTCACCAAAAAGATATCTTCATCCGGATAAAAGCAAATGTCTTCCGTTTCGACCGTCCCGATATCCATTATTTCTAAAATCTCGTCTCCGTCATTGAAAAACTGGTGTGCGTTTCCGTCACCGGCAGTTTTTGCAACAAAATCTCCTTTTATTACTTCATATTCGATATCGTTCATTCGTAAAATTCCACTTCCGCTTAAAATAATAAAAAATTCTTCTTGTTCAGAATGGCTGTGGTATTTTGAGCTGTAATGATTCGGCTTAATATGGTCAATATTAACATAAATCTTATTGCTCCCGGCGGCCTTTCCCAGAAAAATCTGTTCTATTCCTAAATAATCACTGCGTTTGTAACTATTCGGAACATCAGAAATATTGTAAATGTGCATTTTTTTCCTCCCTTTTATCCTGATATAAATTTATTTCTATCAAAGATATAACAGAATAAACGAAAAAATTTCCCCCGATCGATAAAGACCAAAACTTTTAAAAAGTTTTTTTGTAAAAAAAGTAGTGCATTGTTATAAGCGTAGTAAAATTTCATTTTTTCTTTTTCGTAATCCCGAAGTTGTGCAGAATAACAATTTAATTACCATCAAGCGGCTGAGTATTGCAAAATAACACCGATCTCCATTTAATTTGCAGAAAAAGTTTTTCACAGCGAACCGTTTCGCGCAGCGCTTGAAGCGCAGAATGAAATATTTTTTCTATTATTTAAAAAGGAAATAGTATAACGTGAGTTCGATGGCAAAACGCTCATCAAAGATTTGGAATTTAATCCTATTCGAAGAATCATAAAGCGGTGAAAATATGGCGATTAAAAAATTTTTCACCGATATAGTAGTATTGCTTGTGGCAATTTTGTGTAAAACTACTATATTTTTTGATTTTTCGGTCATATTAAATTTGTTTCTTAGTATTTTTAAATCTTTGAGCAATATTCTCAGAAAAAATCCCTAGCAGGCTTTTTCAAGCCTTCCTTATGGATTTTAATGATTTGTTAAAATCAACATAACCGCATAATAATCTAACAAAGTTAATATATATTTTATGTGTTTCAGATTAATGACAATTATATGTTAATTAAAGCAGTAATTGAAATTATTATCCTTGATTTGTGATTCCATTATTTTACAACATTTACAAGGTGAATTCAAGCTACGGGGAAAATACAATTTGGGATAATTGTAATAAATGCTAAAAATTTTTGTTATAAATTATTACAAATTTCTTTTGATTAGACTTTTGTTTTCGGTTTGCGGAAAAGCCCGTCGATAGCAAAAAAAAACGGCGAAATACTATTTTCATTATTAAGGATAGAAAAAAATATTTCATTTCACGCTTGAAGCATGCGTGAAACGCTCCGCTGTGAAAAATTTTTTTCTACTTATCAAAATGAAAATAGTATAAATACGCCGTTTATGATATGAACTCAAAACCAAATTATGCTGATTTAAATCAGTGATTAGTATTAATTCTCTTTTTCTCCGAACAATTTTACTCTATCTTCAAAACTCACAATTCTATGGATTTCGTGGAGCATCCAAACATAACCGAATTCATCTTTAAAAATCGCATTAGAAACCCCAAAGTCGTGCATATCGGTAATCGGCTGGATAGAAATGCATCCGTTATTCATTGCTTTTTCGTAAGTGTCCTTGATGTCTTCTACCAAAACATTAAACCAAATAGATTGCTCTTTATCCGGAGTTGGGGCGAATAAATTAAATTCGGGATTTTCATCAAGAATATGAAATCTTGATTCAAAAATCGAAAAAATCGCCTCATTTTGACCTTTTGGGAATGATGTTACTTCTATTCGTTTTACTTCAAAGATTTTTTCGTATTTTTCGATTGTTTCTATAGAGTCTTTTACAACAAAATCAATTTCTACACCTGTCATTATCTATTCTCCTTTGTTTTTTATAATACAAGATTTTGATTATTGGTATAATATTACTATACTTTAAAAAAAATTGTTTGTCTAATATATATGTTTGCTGATAAACATTCCATTTTTTTAATTATTTATCAGCAAACATTTTCCGCTGTTTATAGGCAAGCATTAATGATTTTGTATTGTAAATCATTAATGCGACCTATATAGCAGTTTCATTTTTTACAGACTATACAGTATTTTTTTAATTTATAAAATCAAGAAAAACGAAAAATTGAAAAAATTACCGAAAAAATATTTTTATTTTCCGAAAAAAACGTATTGACAATATCGAAAAAAATATGTATAATTTCTTCTTGTAGCAAACAAACAAAATAAAAAAAATAACATGCAGGTGTGATTCAATGGTAGAATGTCAGCCTTCCAAGCTGAAAACGAGGGTTCGATTCCCTTCACCTGCTTTCCCGATTATTCGGGATTTTTTTATTTTAAACGAAATAAATTTAAATGATACTATTTTCATTTAGATAAGTAGAAAAAAATTTTTCACAGCGGAGCGTTTCGTGCAATGTTTCCGGCGCGAAATGAAATATTTTTTTCTATCCTTAATATTGAAAATAGTATGAAATAAAAACCGTGCGGAATTATTCCCGCACGGCCGTGTTCTTCTATTTAAAATCCATTGGCACTAAGCCTATTCCGCCGAAACGTCCGTTATATGAAACGACGTATTTCATTTCTTCTCCATTTGAACAAGTGTAGCTTATTCCTGTTTTTGGCGTTCCTTCTGGAACGATGGCATCGATAATCAACATATCCTGCGGCGAAAACTTATCGATTGTTTTTTTGATGGAAATGCTTTCGAGGTCATGTCCTTCTTTCCAATCCAATTCATGTACACTTAAATTCGTAACTGATGAATTTATCCAAAACATATTTTGTTCGGAGTCTTTATCGATAAGGACTTCGGTAATTTCTTTAAATTTTCCAAGCAAAGCTTTGTCATAAGGCGTGCCATAAAGCTCAAAATCTAAATTTTTTGGGTTCTCTGCTTTTTCATTGTACATAATTAAAACAGTTCTTGTAGAGTTGTTCCACGCAACAGTTCCGTGAAGCGTTTCGACAATAAAACGCATTGGCAAAAGTACCCTGTCTTCCCTTATAATCGGCATTGTATCCATTGTTATGGGATTACCGTTTAAATAAGCGGTTTTGCTGTTTATTTTAAATGTTAAATTTTCATCGTTTAAATTTATTTTTACTTCACGTTCAGCGTCGTCCCATAAAACTTCGGCACCGAAATTTTCGGCTATTGTTCGAACAGGGACAAGCGTGCGGTTGTCAACAATAATCGGTTTTGTATGAGCGGGAACGAGAATATTATTGATTATTATATTTGTGTTTGGGATTTTTGCGTCGAGTTTGTATTCAGAAGTCAGTTGATCTTTTGCCCAAGACATTTCGGTTTTAAAAGACATTTCGTTAAGCGGGTAAGCGTATTTATCTATTAATTTAATATCGACAAAAATGCTGTCGCCTTGTTTCGCATCTCCGATATAATTAAAATATTCGTTACCTTCGTAATATAAAGAATTTTTCAAAAGTTTCTCGTCTTTGACAGTCAAGGCTGAATAGCGTATAAAATCATCGGGCGCGCCTTCCAAAACCTTTATTTCTCTGTCAGGGTTTGTAAAAAGTCCGTATTTTGCGTCCAATTGACCGATTTTTAAATATTCACCGTCTGCAAGTTTGTACACTTCACAGATATTTCCAAGAGAGCTTTCCATTTCTAAAAAAATCTCCGGAACAGCATCAGAATTTATATCATAAAATCCAACGCTTTTGGCAAATTTAAAATCATTGCTGACTTTTTTGGCTTCTTCAGAAACTTTCTGATAATCCTCTTCTTCAAAATGAAGCAGTGCGTGCTGAACTACAAAGTCCTTTAATTGAGTTTTATAATCTGCCGCCTGAATAACTGTAGAATTCATGAGCAACAATAGAATAAACGAAATGAAATATTTCATTTCTATCCCCCCTAAAAAAATATACAATACTTTAATTTTATGAGCCGAGTTTTTGAAGCAAGGTTTGAATAAAATCTTTTTCCTGAATCTGTGCAACTACGTTAATGTCGAAAGCCAATAAAATAAAATTAAGTATGTAAAGAATTAAAACCGTAAATAGCAGATAAGGAAACCAAGATCCATGGAAAGCGCTTTTTGACCAATCATGTTTTAAAACAAAATATATCAGCAAAATCGCGAATAGTATTGAGAAGATATTGCCAATTGTGTTCATGCCTATCCCCCTTTGTTTGATATTAAGCATTTTTTATATTGCTCTATTTTTTTACCGAAATGGTATTTCATAGCGGATTACAAAAAAGATTTGAATGCTTTTTTGATTTACATCATAAAACATGCAATTTCATTGTCTCAAATCAGCAATTATATTGAAATCCCTACTTATGAAATATTTTACACTACTTTTATATTCAAGTAAACTTATAATTTAATACAAATCAGAAAATATGGCGATTTACGAAATTTATTCAGCTTGCTTGATTTTTATTGATTAATTTCCTATAATTTCAATATCATACTAATTCCCTTTTAAAGAATAGAAAAATGAAAATAGTATTAACAAAAAAACTATCAGGAGTTGAATTATGTCGAATATTTTTTTTACAGAGGAACAAAGCAAAGCTATTTATTCTAAAAACGCTGATATACTTGTAGCGGCGGCGGCAGGCTCGGGAAAAACCGCCGTTCTTGTGGAGCGAATAATAAATATTATTTCGGATGTTCAAAATCCTGTTGATATTGATAAAATGCTGATTGTGACATTTACAGACGCTGCGGCGAACGAAATGAAACAACGTATTTCCGCTGCAATCTCAAAATTGCTGGAAAAAAATCCGAATGACGAACATCTTCTGCGCCAAAGTCTTTTAGTAAACAGAGCAAACATAAGTACAATCCACAGTTTTTGTTCAAAGGTCATTAGGCAGAATTTCAATCAAATCGATATCGACCCTGCTTTTCGGATTGCAGATAAAATTGAAATTATGCTTATTAAACAACAATTGATAAGCGAGCTTTTTGAAAATGAATATGCGAATGAAGATAATCAATTGTTTTTTGATTTAGTGGAATTTTTCGGCGATAAAATTCATGATGATTCCTTCGTTGAATTATTTTTGAGAATTTATGAATTTTCAGTTTCAAACCCGTGGCCGGAGGAGTTTATAAAATCAGCCGCCGAAAAATTTGATTTATCCGGAGTCGAGTCTTTAGACGAAACAATTTGGGCGAAAATAATCAAGGAAGACATTTCAGTAAGATTGGAATATATGCTGAGATGCTTGGAAATAATGGAGAAAATCTGCAAGATGCCCGGCGGACCGGAAAAGTATTTGGAAAATATAGTTGATGACCGCCTAGTACTCGAATCTACATTAAAATATACGAAAAAATCTCTAGATTGTCTTTATGAAAATCTTGACCAATTTAAGCCAGTTCGTTTGAAAACTATAAAAGCGAATGAATTGGATTCGGAAGAACTAAAGGAAAAATTTAAACGAATCAGAGATAAAGAAATTAAAGATGATATTACTGATATAAAAAAGAAATATTTTTTCAAATCTCCCGAAGAAATGCTCGAGGATATTAAAAAAATTTATCCGCTTATGAATTATTTAAGTGAGCTTGTTGTAAAATTTTCAAAAGCTTTCACGCAAATGAAACGTGAAAAAAATATTTTGGATTTTAACGATTTGGAGCATTTTTGTTTGCAAATTTTGCTGGAAGAGGGCAGCAATGAAAATAATATTCGATATTCAAAAGCGGCGGTCGAGTTTCAAAATAAATTTCATGAAATTTTGATTGACGAATATCAAGATATAAATTATGTTCAGGAATTAATACTTTCTTCGGTATCCAAAAAGCATAACCGTTTTATGGTAGGCGATATAAAACAGAGTATTTACCGGTTTCGGCGCGCGCGCCCCGAGCTTTTTATTCAAAAATATAATTCTTACAGCGAAAAAGACGGAGATGATAATCTTAAAATCGATTTATACAGAAATTTCAGAAGCCGAAAATCCGTAATTAATTCGATAAATTTTATTTTTTATCAAATAATGTCGCAGGAAGTCGGCGAGGTTTTTTATAACGAATCGCAAGCTCTTTACGCCGGTGCGGAATATTTGGAAAACGAAAAAGCGTCCGGAGCTACGGAAATTATTTTAATTGAGGATAAATTTAAAGGCGATATCGACGAAGGAATTGAGGAGCTTCACAAAATCGAATTGGAAGCGCATATTGTTGCAAAAAGAATTTTGGAACTGAAAGAAAAATCCTTTGTTCAAGAAAAAGGCGAACAGCGTCCCGTGAAATTCAGTGATATTGTAATTTTAGTCAGAAGCATAGAAAGCACGGGCGAGACTTTTACGGAGATTTTGAAAAAATACGATATTCCGGTTTATGCGAATACAAATAACGGTTTTTTTGATTCTTTGGAAGTTTTGACGATTTTGTCATTTTTGCAAATAATCGATAATCCACGGCAGGATATTGACTTGATTACGGTTTTGCATTCTCCGGTTTACGCCTTTTCTGCGGACGAGCTTTTGGAAATACGAAGCACGAGCGGAACTCGGCCAATACAGCAAGAAAAATTAAGTGCAAAAAAAGCAATGTCATTTTATGATTGCCTAAAACAATATAATTCTAAGCCGGAAATTAAAAGCAAAATAAATCGATTTCTGAACGATTTGAACCATTGGCGTGAATTGCGGGTTTTTACACCGATAAACGAAATTATTTTTAAAATCTATGACGAGACAAATTATTATGATTATGTCGGGGTTATGCAGGGCGGAAATATCAGACAGGCGAATCTTCGAGCTTTGCAGGAAAAAGCCGTAGAATTTGAAGCTACAAGTTTGAAATCGCTTTTTCATTTTGTAAAATACATCGAGCGTATTCAAAAAATAAATAACGATATCGGCAACGCAAAAATTATTTCCGAAAACGAAAATCTTGTTAGAATGATGACTGTACATAAATCAAAAGGTCTTGAGTTTCCGATAGTTTTCGTTTCACTTTTGGGAAAAGAATTTAATTTTAAAGATGAAAAAAATAAACTTAATATTCATCACGAATTGGGTTTCGGGCCGGTTTATTTGGATTTGGAAAACCGTATCCGCTCAAATACCATTGCAAAAATTGCGGTTAATAAAAAAATGCGTAAAGAATCGGTTTCCGAAGAAATGAGGATTTTTTATACAGCCTTAACGCGCGCAAAAGAAAAATTAATTTTGAGCGGAACAATTTCCAATCTTACTAAAAAAACGGAGGATTACAGGCTTTTTGAAGATTATACCGAAAAAACTCTGCCGCCGTATTATCTTTTGAAATCAAGAAATTTTTTGGATTTTTTAATGCCGGCCGTTTTTCGGCATAAGGATTTTAACAGCGGAAATATTTTTTATAATAAAGAAATCTACGATTTCGATACAAAATTTGAGATAAAATATTATTCGCAGAATGATGTTTTTGAAGACGCAAAAGAAGAAGCTGATAATGCGAAAATTTTATATGAGAATCTGCAAAATATTGAGTATAATCAAAACGCCGAGGAAATCAAAAATAAATTATCTTGGGTTTATAAATTTGACATCGAGCAAAAACTTCCGACAAAAGTAAATATATCTGAAATAAAGCGCGCTTACACCGAAGAAGAAAACGAATTTGATGAAGAAGTAGCTTTTGATATTCCGAGTTTTATTTTGGAAAAGGAAGAAATTAAAGGCGCGAGCTTCGGCGTTTTAATTCATAAAGTTCTGGAAAATTTAGATATAACCCATGACACAAATATCGAAAAAATAAAAACTCTGCTTTATTCGCTTTTGAAGAAAAATATTTTGACAGAAAAAGAAGTATTGGCTGTTCCGATAAATAAAATTTTGAAATTTGTAAATTCGGAAATCGCGGAGCGAATCAGAAATTCAGATACGGTAAAACGTGAAACGCCTTTTGTTTTGGGGCTTTCGCCGAAAGAAATTTATCCCGACAGCGAAATCGAGGACGAAAAAATTCTTGTTCATGGAATTATAGATTGTTTTTTTGAGGAAAAGGGAGAAATAATCATTGTTGATTATAAAACCGATCATGCTAAAAAAGACGAAATAAAAGAACGTTACAAAACCCAAATGTCAATCTACAAAAAAGCCGTCGAGCGGAGCACGGGCAAAAAAGTTTCGGAAGTTGTTTTATATCTTTTTGGAAATTCGGAAACTGTGAATTATGATGTATAATGAAATAAAACTCTGTTCCCCTTGTTTTTCATGTGTTATACTTGCTATTGAATTATTTTATTATAAAAAATATTTTATAAAAATACAGGCTGCCGACAAATTCGAAGAGCTTTACAAAATGCCATAGGCATTTTGCATAAAGTTCTTTTGCTTCTTTTCTTTCAAGAAAAGAAGGCGGGTTTGGGCTGCAAGCCCAAGCTTTTAAAAGCAGCGCAAGAAATATGCAAAAGGAGTCAGATATGAAACCGTATAATTTTAAAGAAATCGAAGAAAAATGGAGAACTAAATTAGAAGAAGGCTATATAAACGGAGACGACGACAATAAAGAAAAATATTATTGTTTGGATATGTTTCCGTATCCGTCATCGACCGGCCTGCACGTGGGGCATTGGCGCGGTTACGTTCTAAGTGATGTTTTGAGCCGCTACAAAATTTTGCAGGGTTTTCAGGTTCTGCACCCGATGGGTTGGGACGCTTTCGGTCTGCCTGCAGAAAATTACGCCATAAAAACCGGAATCCATCCGTCCAACGGAATAAAAAATTCTGTTGAGATTTTTAAACGCCAATTGCATGAAATTTCGGCTGTTTACGATTGGGAAAGAGAAATAAATACAACAGACCCGAATTATTATAAATGGACTCAGTGGATTTTTGTGCAGATGTTCAAAAACGGTTTGGCATACGAAAAAGAAATGCCGCTAAACTGGTGTCCGAGCTGTAAAGCCGTTTTGGCAAACGAAGAAGCAACTAACGGAGTTTGCGACCGCTGCGGCGCAAGCGTGACCAAAAAAATGCTTCGCCAGTGGATGCTGAAAATTACTAAATATGCCGAAAGATTGCTTGCCGATTTGGATAAACTGGATTGGCCGGAAAAAGTTAAAAAAATGCAATCCGATTGGATCGGAAAATCTTACGGAGCAGAAGTCGATTTCTCTCTGGACGGTTTTGATGAGAAAATAAAAGTTTTTACAACAAGACCCGACACGCTTTATGGTGCTACATTTATGGTGCTTGCGCCGGAGCATGAGCTTGTTTTAAAAATCACTAAGCCCGAAATTAAAGAAAAAATGGATAAATATATTTTTGATGCAAGTACAAAATCTTCTGTAGACCGAATGTCGGATAAAGAAAAAACCGGCGTTTTTACCGGAACTTACGCAATAAATCCGTTGAGCTTGGAAAAAATACCAATTTGGGTTTCGGATTATGTTTTGAAAGATTACGGAACTGGTGCGATTATGTGCGTTCCGGCGCATGACGACAGAGACTTTGAATTCGCCAAAAAGTTCGGTATAGAAATCAGAATGGTAATTCAAAAAGAAGGCGACGAAAATACAAATCTCGAAAAAGCCTTTGTTGATGAAGGAATCATGGTTAATTCCGAAGCGTTTAACGGAATGAAATCCGGAGACGCAAAAGAATTTGCGATAAATTATGTGGAAGAAAAAGAAATCGGAAAACGTACGATAAATTACAAATTAAGAGATTGGGTTTTCTCACGTCAAAGATATTGGGGCGAGCCGATTCCGATTGTGCATTGTGACAAATGCGGCGTTGTTGCCGTTGACGAAAAAGATTTGCCGGTTCTTTTGCCGGATGTTGAATCGTATCAGCCGACAGATACCGGAGAATCTCCGCTTTCGAAAATTGACTTTTGGGTAAACACAACATGCCCGAAATGCGGCGCGCCTGCGAAACGCGAGACAAATACAATGCCGCAATGGGCAGGTTCTTCGTGGTATTTTTTAAGATACGCCGACCCGAAAAATAATGATGAGCTTGCGTCCAAAGAAGCTCTTAAAAAATTCCTGCCTGTGGATATGTATATCGGCGGAATAGAGCATGCCGTGCTTCATTTATTATATGCAAGATTTTACACAAAATTTTTATTTGATATCGGAGCGGTGGATTTTGAAGAACCGTTTTTGAGACTTTTCAATCAAGGAATGATTTTGAGAAACGGCGTAAAAATGAGTAAATCGCTTGGGAATGTAGTTTCGCCGGACGACCTTGTAAATAAATACGGCTGTGATTCGCTCAGAATGTACGAGCTTTTCGTCGGCCCGCCCGAGCTGGATTCGGAATGGGACGACAGCGGAATTGACGGAGTTTTCAGATTTTTAAATAAACTCTGGAAAATGGTTAATTCGGTGGAAATAGTCGAAACCAATCGTGAATTTGAGCAAGTCAGAAATAAAATGATTTACGAAATCACAAGCCGTATCGAAAATCTTACAATGAATACCGTTGTAAGCGGTTTTATGGAATATACAAATAAATATAATCTGCTTGCGAAAAAATATAACGGTATCGATAAAATCAGCCTTGAGACGTTTTGCATTCTGCTTGCGCCTTTTGCGCCGCATATCGCAGAAGAAATGTGGGAAAATTTAGGCAACAGTGTGACTGTTTTCGAACAAAAATGGCCGGAATATGACGCTGAAAAAATGATTGAGGACAATATCGAAATCGCTCTTCAAATAAACGGAAAAGTTAAAGAAGCGCTTCTTATCGAAAAAGACAGCGAAAAAGATATTGTTTTGGAAAAAGCGAAAGAAAAGCTGCAAAGCAGGCTGGATGGAAAAACTATTGTAAAAGAAATCTATGTGCCGAACAAAATTGTTAATATAGTAATTAAATAAATTTATGAATGAAAAAGCTGATTTTCTGATTTGTGTGAATGGAGAGAATCGGTTTTTTTGTTGCGCTGTTCCAAATATCACTTGCATAAAATAATATATTTTGGAAAATATAGATTTTAATACAAAAATTTTTGCCAGTAGGAGGAGTAATATGAAAAAATTTGTTGCTTTGATAATATTAATGATAATTTTCCAAAATAATATTTATGCCGAAAAGTTTCCGGAAAACGATAGTTTTGAGAATTCCGAAATTTTCAGCGGGATTAATCTCGAGGATTTTAACCTGAATAAAAATGTTCTTCGTGCGGAATTTGTTGCGGTTCTGAATAATATTTACCAATTGGAAAATAACGCCGAGCTTAAATTTGTTGATGTAATGCCCGGAAATTGGTTTTATGAAGATATACAGACGGCTGTCGGGGAAGGCTATGCAAAAGGCTATTCTGATGTGATTTTTTTGCCGCTGAATGCGATTACACGGGAAGAAGCGCTTGTTATGATTGCGAATAATTTAGAACTGCCGGTCGGCGGAAAAAGTGACACGCGTTTTCTTGATGACGATGAAATTTCCGATTGGAGCAGAAATGAAATTACGGCCCTAGTAAATGAAGGATATTTTGATTCTTATAATGAAAAAAATTTAAGACCGAAAGATTTTTTGAAATGGAAAGAGGGCATAGAGATAGCTGAAAAATTATCAGGCAATGAAAAACTATCTTATGACGAGGAAGATGTTCCGCTTGGCAATATTGAAAAAGCCGAGGAGTCGTTTGAAAATCAGAAATATTCTTTTTATGATGATTATTACCGGAAAGAAACACAAAAAGATTCGCAGATAGCGGATGAAGATTCTGACGAATTCGAAGATGATTTTGATACTGATTTCGATAATGATTTCGAGGATAATAATATCGATATTATTTCGGTAGATGAAAAAAATTCTATAGATGATGGTTTTGAGGATGAAATAATTCAGCCGTCTTATTTTCCGAGCGCACCTCCGGAAGAAATCCCCGAAAGCGAAAAAATGCCGTTTCCGACTGTTTCGCCCGAAACGACTAATAAAATAGATACGACTGTAAGACCGCGTCCGAGTTTCACACCGTCTCAAAAAGATCCCGACACTGAAAGCAATGAAGATGCGGATTCGGATAATCCAGAATACGAAGCATGGAGTTTCAGAAACGAGCTGAAAGGCTACAAATATGGTGCAATAGTGACGAATCTCGGAAAAATATGGCAGCAATCTAAAAATGATACACTTTGGTACGGCGAGCCGGGCGAAGAAGAATCTTGGCTGGAAATCGGTATTATTGAAAATTATGAGCCGGAAAAATGGGATTACACACGTCAAAGCGTCAGAGGATATCTGCCGAATACAAAAGTAAAATTAAACGGTAAAATATACAATCAAGCTTATAATTCCAGAATTTACTGGGGCGTACCCGGTGTGGACAAAATTTGGGAATTAATAGAATAGTTTAGATTTTGCCCCTATAAAATCTTTTATAGGGGCAGAAAATTTTTTTAAAGACGTCTATAATGCATTAACTATTTCAAAAAAGTTTGGAAAAGAAACAGAAGCAGATTCCGAATTTTTGACGAGTACGCCGTTTTTTGAGAGAAATCCGGCAATTGCAAAGCTCATTGCCAGCCGGTGGTCGCCGTAAGTCATGGCTTCGCCTCCGATTAAAGGCGTTCTGCCTTTTATTATCATACCGTCATCTTTTTCTTCAATATTTGCGCCAAGTTTATTAAATTCCTCGGCGACGGTCTTTATTCTGTTGGATTCCTTGACTTTCAATTCTTCTGCGTTTCTGATAATCGTTTCACCGTCGGCATAAATTGCGGCCAAAGCGAAAATCGGGATTTCATCAATCATTCTTGGAATTATTTCGCCGCCGATATTTATACATTTTAATTTTGAAGATTTCGCAATAATATCACCGACCATTTCACCTGATACGATTTTTTTATTTGTGATTTTTATATTACCGCCCATTTCGATTAACGCATCCAAAATACCCGTGCGGGTTGGATTTATTCCCACATTAGTCAATTTGATTTCCGAATTTTCAGCAACGAGAGCCGCCACGATGAAAAAGGCAGCCGAAGAAATATCGTTAGGAACGGTAATTTTTTTCGGGCTGAGATGCTTAATTGGTTTTGAATAAATATATCCATTGCTCGAAACTATATCAGCGCCAAGGTAATTAAGCATAAGTTCGGTATGGTCTCGGCTTTTTATCGGCTCATGAATTTTAGTTCCTCTTTCGGCATATAAAGAAGCCAGAATTATCGCTGATTTTACTTGTGCACTTGCTACTTTTTGGATGTACTCAATTCCTTTTAGCTTCGATTCTTCTATATAAATCGGTGCGAAATTTTGATCGTTTTCTCCGTGGATTTTTGCGTTCATCATTCTCAGAGGATTTATTACGCGGTCCATCGGTCTTTTTTTTATGCTTTCGTCTCCCGTTAAGCAGGAAGAAAAAGGCTGAGCCGCCAAAAGCCCCGACAATAAGCGGATTGTTGTGCCGCTGTTTTGAACATCCAAGGCGGAATCGGGCTCATTGAGTCCGAAAAGTCCTTTCCCAAATACTTTTATATTAGATTTATTAATCTCGATTTTTATTCCCAATTTTCTGAAACAATTGATTGTAGCAATGCAGTCTTCACCGTTTAAAAAATTAGAAATTTCGGAAACGCCGTCAGCGATTGCAGAAAACATTACCGCCCTATGCGAAATTGATTTATCCGGAGCAACGTCAAAACTTGCGCATAAATTTTTTTTCGGTTCTGAAAAAAAGTCCATAAAATACCTGCTTTCCTGTAAATAAATTCTTATACTAATTCACTTTTAAAGAATAGAAAAAATATTTAATTCCGCGCTTGAAGCGTTGCGCGGAACGCTTCGCTGTGAAAATTTTTTTCTACAAATCAAAGGGAATTAGTATTAAATATTTTTTTTTAGAACATTCATAAATTCGCGCATTTCTTCCATTGTACCAAAAGATATTCGGATGAAACTATCCATATTAAAAGCAGAACCCGGGCGAATAATAAATCCTTCTTTCATTAAATTCTGAAAAATCATGCGGCTGTCTTTTTTCAAATCGACCATAATAAAATTTGTATAAGTCGGAATATAAAACAAATTCAGTTTATCAAATTCATCACAAAGATATTTTTTTACTTCCAAATTCATTTTCTGCGTTTTTTTCAAAAAATCTGTATCTTCAAGTGCGGCAATCGCAGCAATTTGCGAAATCGAAGAAACATTAAACGGATTTCGGATTTTTTCCAAATTTGAAATTATATTTGCGTTCGCCACGCCGTAGCCGATTCGAAATGACGCAAGACCGTAAGCTTTTGAAAAGGTTTTCAGCAAAATAATATTTTCGTAATCCGAAAGCAGAGAAAGCGTATTCGGAAAATCTATTTCTTCGGCAAATTCTCCATAGGCTTCGTCAAAAACAACTAAAATATTTTTTGGTACATTTTTTAAAAAATCTATTTGCATTTTTTGAGAAAACGCTGTTCCGGTTGGATTGTTCGGATTCGCAATAAATATAATTTTTGTTTTATTTGTGATTTTATTTAAGATATCGTTTAAATCAAAAGCATAGGATTGCATTTCGGAAAAAACCATTTTTCCGCCCATTGCTAAAACCGAAGCTTCATATTGTGAAAATGTAATGCTTGCGGTAATACATTCATCGCCTTCTTCAATTATCGCTTTCGAAATAAGCGAAATAAGCTCATCAGTTCCGGCACCGAAAATCAATTTATTTGCGGAAATATTTAATTTACACGAAAGTTTTTCTCGAAGAGATGTACAATTTCCGTCGGGATAAAGCGCAAATTCGGAATAATTTTTTAACGCTTCGGCAATTTTTGGCGAGCATCCGTAAGGGTTTTCGTTGGAGGCTATTTTAACAACTTTAGTAAGTCCGAATTCACGTTTCACGTCGTCAATCGGCCTGCCAGGTATGTATGGGCATAAATTTTCGATACATTTTTTAAATTTTATCATTTTATCATCCTTATAAGGCGGATGCGAGAACCGCACAATTAATTTATACTATTTACCTTTAAAATAATATTTCCTAACATTCTACAATCATATATATATTTGGTCAACAAGAGAAATATGGCTTTTGTATATTTTTCACAAAAATATTTTTTAAAAAAATTGTATAAATAAGAAAAATGCTTATTTATCGAATAAATCTATTGTGTGAAACTGTAATTTATATTATAATAATTTTTGTTAATTGAATAACTTTATACTTTTTTGAAAATTCAATTAATATAAATTTTAAACGGAAAGTTAAACTTTATAAATTACAATTTATTTAAAGATTTTCTTGTCCGTAATAATAAAGGAGGTACTTAGTATGAAGATTTATAATGGGAATCAGATCAGAAACGTAGCCGTGTTGGGCCACAGTGGGAGCGGAAAAACTTCGATTTTAGAAGCAGCTCTCAATGTGGCCGGTGTAACCAACCGTATAGGAAGAGTTGATGAAGGAAATACAGTTAGCGATTATGACCAAGAGGAAATAAAACGCAGAGTTTCGATTAGTTCTTCGGTTATTCCTATCGAATGGAAAGATTGTAAAATAAATTTTATCGACACTCCGGGATACTTTGACTTTGTTGGCGAAGTTAAGCAGGCGTTGTCGGTAGCAGATTTATGCTTGATAGTTGTAAATGCAAAATCCGGCATTGAAGTCGGAACCGAAAAAGCTTGGGAATTTTGCACCGAGCTTGGAATACCAAAGTTATTTTTTGTAAATTTTATGGACGATGAGCAAGCCAGCCTTATGAAAGTAGTGGACGAGCTAAAAGAAAAATTCGGAAAAAGCATTGCTCCGTTACAAGTACCTTATCGCGAAAACGGAAAGTTTGTCGGTTTTGTAAACGCGATTAAAAAAGAAGGACGCAAATATGTAAACGGAACAACAGAGCCTTGCGATGTGCCGGACGGAATGGAAGAAGCTGTGGAAGATGCCAGAGCTATGATTTCAGAGGCAGTTGCCGAAACATCCGAGGAGTTTTTGGAAAAATTCTTCAATGAAGAGCCGTTTACAATCGAAGAAATGCAAACAGGCGTAAAAACCGGAATGTCGGATGGAACGCTGGCACCTGTAATTTGCGGTTGTGCGACTCTGAATATCGGAGTGCGGGTTCTTCTTAACTCTATTACAACATTTTTTCCGCCTGCTGCTGAATTTTGCAAAGAAATTACTGCAAAATCAACAAAAGACGATTCAGAAGTGAAAATTAAATGCGACGACAATGAATCCTTTTCAGCTTTTGTTTTTAAAACAATTGCCGACCCGTATGTAGGAAGGTTGAATTTATTCCGTGTATTTTCGGGAGTTTTGAAAAGAGATTCTTCAGTATATAATCCAAGAACAGATTCGAGCGAAAAAATTTCGCATATTTATATAGTTCGCGGAAAAGAGCAAATCGAAGTTGAAGAGCTTCACGCCGGCGATATCGGCGCTCTTTCCAAAATGTCATCTGTTTTGACAGGTGACACACTTTGCACTAAAGAAAAACAAGTTTCTTTAAGAGAAATCGACTATCCGAAATCTTATTTGACTTACGCTGTTTATCCAAAAAATAAAGGCGAGGAAGATAAGCTGGCGGCCGCTTTTTCTAAGCTTTTGGAAGAAGATAAAACGCTTCGATTTGATGTGGATAAAGAAACTAAAGAATCGCTTGTTTATGGTACAGGCGATAATCAAATCGACGTTATGATGAGCAAATTAAAAAATAAATATAAAATGGAAGTGGATTTAAAAGACCCGAAAATTCCATACAGAGAAATGATTAAAGGCAAAGTTAAAGTTCAGGGCAAATACAAAAAACAATCCGGCGGTCATGGTCAATACGGCGACGTTCATATTGAATTCGAGCCATCGGGAGATTTAAATACGCAATATATTTTTGAAGAAAAAGTATTCGGCGGCTCTGTGCCACGTAACTATTTCCCTGCCGTTGAAAAGGGTATTCAAGAATCGGTTAAGACCGGCCCGCTTTCGGGATATCCGGTTGTCGGTATAAAATGCACTTTGGTTGACGGCTCGTATCACCCTGTTGATTCTTCGGAGATGGCATTTAAAATGGCGACAATCATGGCATTTAAAGACGGATTTTTGAAATCCAAACCAACTATTTTGGAGCCGATAACAAAGGTTCATGTAAAAGTTCCGGATGATTATACCGGAGATATCATGGGCGATTTGAATAAAAAACGCGGACGTATTCTCGGTATGAGCAAAGAAGGAAATTATCAAAGCGTTGAAGCCGAAGTTCCTTTGGCAGAAATGTTTAAATATGCTACAGAATTGCGCTCCATGACTCAAGGCAGAGGCTCGTTTGTTATGAATTTTGAAAGATATGAAGAAGCTACAAACGACGTTCAGCAAAAAGTTATCGACGCTTATAAAAAATCCAAAGAACAAGAAAAATAATTAAATTTTAGGGATATTACCGAATACGTAATATCCCTTTTTTAAATATATTAACTCCAGTATTTTCTGTCAAGACTTCGGTAAGAAATCGCTTCGGCGAGATGAACGGAATTTATTTTTTCCGAAAATTCTAAATCCGCAATTGTTCGCGCTAATTTTATAATTTTATGATAAGCTCTTCCGCTTAAATTGAACGAGTCAAACGCGCGTTTCAGCATGTTTTTGGATTCCGAATCCAAAACACAGTATTTTTCTATTTGAGCCGGTTGTAATTCGTTGTTCGTTTTGATTTTTTCTTTTTTGTAGCGTTCGGATTGAAATTCACGGACTTTGATAATTCTGGAACGGATTTCGGCGGAAGATTCGCCTGTTGAAATTTTTGATAAATCGTCGAAATTTACAAAAGAGGCTTCTACCTGAATGTCGATTCGGTCTAATAACGGGCCGGAGATTTTGCTTAAATATCTGTTTATTTCATGTGTCGAGCATGTGCATTTTGAGCCGCTTCCGTAATATCCGCAAGGGCAGGGGTTCATGGAGGCAATTAATAAAAAATCCGAGGGATATGTAACTGTTTGGGTTGCACGTGATATTGTTATAGTTTTCTCCTCCAAAGGCTGGCGCAGAACTTCCAAGACATTTCGGTTAAATTCGGTAAGCTCATCCAGAAACAAAACGCCTTTATGTGCTAGGCTGATTTCGCCCGGTTTTGGATTTTTTCCGCCGCCGGTTAATGAAGCGTAAGATGAAGTATGATGCGGTGAGCGGAAAGGTCTTTTTTTAACGAGATATTCTTTGTTTGACAAAGCCGAGGAAATACTGTATATTTTAGTTATCTCCAAGCGTTCACTGAAACTTAACTTTGGAAGTATAGATGAAAAACGTTTTGCGAGCATAGTTTTACCCGATCCGGGCGGACCAATCACCAAAATATTATGTGACCCTGCTGCACTCACTTCAAAAGCACGTTTTACAATCGTTTGCCCTTTTACATCCCTAAAATCAAGCTCAAAAAAATCTTCGTTCTCATCAAAATCATTAGATTCATTAATCATTTTTTTTATAGTGTCATTTGAAATGTGGTCAATAAGTTGATTTAAATTTTTTACGGGATATATTTCTACTCCGTCTACTAAAGCTGCTTCTTTTGCGTTTTCAAAAGGAACAATGCATTTTCGTATTTTAGAATCTCTTGCGTTTATAATCATTGGCAGAATTCCGCCAACTCCCCTGATTGTACCATCCAGCGAAAGCTCTCCGGTAATAAAATATTCGGATAATCTCGAATGGTCGATTACCCCGATACATGCTAAAATTCCAGCGGAAATCGGCAGGTCGAAAATCGGACCTTCTTTTCGAATGTCAGCAGGCGCAAGATTTACGGTGATTCTACGCACCGGAAAAGAAATTTTTGAATTATTAATAGCCGCGCGAACCCGCTCTTTTGATTCCTTTACCGCCGAATCAGGCAGACCGACGATATCAAAACCGGGCAAACCTTGGCTTATATCAACTTCCACCATCACAGAAAAACCATTTATTCCAATTACCGCACCTGAGTTTATTTTACAAATCATTTCATCGCCCCAAATAGAATCTTTATTTATATTCGTAAATATAAGCATAACAAATACAATTATATACAAAATGTAATTAGATTTCTATATTTATGGCGTTTTTTTGCAAAATTAATCGATTTTTATCGAAAATTTAAATTTATACTATTCCCATTATAATTGAAAGTATTTTTTTTATTCACTTGACTAAGTTTTAGATTTTCTATAAAATCTACAAGTATAATATTCTTAATATTTTCCAAAAGTTATAGTGTAAACGGTAATACTATTTCCATGCTAAGAGATAGAAAAATGAAAATAGTATTATACTATTTTCAATATTAAGGATAGAAAAAAATATTTCATTTCGCGCTAGAAACATTGCGCGAAAAGCTCTGCTGTGAAAAATTTTTTTCTACTTATCAAAATGTAAATAGTATTAATTGAGAATCTGAGAGATTGATGGGGGATAGATCTTGATGGATGACAATATATATTTGATTTGGTTATCACAAATAGGCTCTTTGGGCTTAAAGAAACAAGACTTATTATTGGAATATTTTGAATCGGCAAAGGATATTTTTTTTGCCAAAAAAAATCAGCTTACAGATGTGCGCGGCCTAAGCACACAAAATATAAATTCAATTTTAAATAAACAAAAAACGGAAGAACTTGAAAATATCGAAAAAATACTTTTCGATAAAAATGTTAAATATATATCGAAATTTGACGATGATTATCCAAAGAATCTTAAGTCAATTATTGACCCTCCTTTGGGTATCTATGTTTTAGGAAATCTGCCGGACGACAATTTTCCCAAAATAAGTGTGATTGGCTCGAGAAAATGTACCGAATACGGTAAAACGATAGCGTTTAAATTTGCGAAGGATTTCGCAAAAAGCAATGTAACTGTTGTAAGCGGTTTCGCAAGAGGAATCGATATACAGGCGCATTTGGGCGCAGTCGAAGCCGACGGACATACAATCGCCGTTCTTGGATGCGGCGTTGATGTTTGTTATCCGCCGGAAAATAAATGTTTTGTTGAATATATTTTAAAAAAAGGTTGTTTTATATCCGAATATTTTCCCGGAACAAAGCCGCATTTTGCTAATTTTCCTATTCGAAACAGAATAATCAGCGGCATGAGTTCCGCTACCGTGATTATTGAAGCGGAAGAACGAAGCGGAACACATATTACTTGCGATCAGGCTTTGGAACAAGGCAGAGAAGTTTTTGCGGTTCCCGGGAATTTAACTTCGAAATTAAGCAGAGGTACTAATGCTCTGATAAGCCAAGGTGCTAATATTGCTATATCTTCGGAACGTATTCTGGAACATTTGCAATTGGCAAACAGAATTGAGCACGAAAACCGTAGAGTCACGCTGGCTGGTGAGGAAAAATTAGTATATGATTGTATCGGTTTGGAGCCTGTGGATATGCAGGAAATAATATTTTATTCCAAATGTCAATTATCCGCAATAAATTTTATTGTCACAGAATTGGAACTTAAAGGATATATTAAACGACTGCCGGGACAAAGATATATTCGATCTTTTTAATGGAGGTAATTATGGCAAAGAATTTAGTTATTGTTGAATCGCCCGCAAAAGCTAAGACCTTGAAAAAGTTTTTGGGCGCTACTTATAAAATAGAGGCTTCGCTTGGACATGTAAGAGATTTGCCAAAATCCGAATTGGGAGTAAATCCCGAAAATGATTTTGACCCGAAATACATTACGATTCGCGGAAAAGGCGAGCTATTGAAAAAATTGCGAAAAGAAGTAAAAAAAGCTGACAAAATATATCTCGCAACCGACCCCGACCGCGAAGGCGAAGCAATTTCATGGCATTTATTATACGCATTAAAATTAGACGAAAATAAGGCTCTGAGAATTACATTTAACGAAATTACTAAAACAGCCGTAAAAAAATCGATTAAAGAAGCGCGCGAGATTGATATGAATCTTGTAAATGCGCAGCAGGCAAGACGAGTTTTGGACAGGATTATGGGCTATAAAATGAGTCCGATTTTATGGAAAAAAGTTAAAAAAGGTTTGAGCGCCGGGCGTGTTCAATCCGTGCTTTTAAAATTAATTTGTGATAGAGAAGATGAAATTGAAGCTTTTATTAAAGAAGAATATTGGTCTATCGAATGTCTGCTGAAAGCCGAGCAAAAAATATTTACCGCAAAATTTTACGGAGACGAAAACGGTAAACTTGATATAAATAACGAAAAAGAAGCAACCGAAATAATTGACGCTATTTCAAAATCGAAATTTAAAGTTGTCGAAACTAAAAAATCTTCAAGAAATAAAAAACCGCAGCCGCCGTTTACAACTTCAACATTGCAGCAGGTATCTTCGCGTATTTTGGGTTTTCCATCATCAAAAACAATGCAGGTTGCCCAGCAGCTTTATGAAGGTGTCGATGTGGCCGGTCACGGAACTATCGGGCTTGTATCGTATATCCGTACCGATTCGGTTCGGGTTTCGGACGAAGCTTTTGAAGATGCAAAAAAATATATTCTTGAAAACCACGGCGAAGAATACGCCTTGAAAGAAAAAGCCGCTTATAAATCAAAAGGCAGAACGCAGGACGCGCATGAGGCTATAAGACCTACTTATGCTCATTTATCGCCGGATTCCATAAAGGATTCTTTGTCTAAAGAGCAATATAAATTATATAAATTGATTTGGGAACGTTTTATTTCCAGCCAAATGACAAATGCGGTTTATGAAACCGTATCTGCTCGTATATCTGCAGATAAATATATTTTTCGCTCCAGCGGCTCGATTTTAAAATTCGACGGTTATTTAGCTGTTTACAAGAAGATTGAAGAAGTTAAGGACGAAGATGTTTTCATGCCTGAACTTAAAGAAAATCAGATTGTTAAGCTCGACAAACCGATAAAAGAACAGCATTTTACTCAGCCGCCGCCAAGATATTCGGAGGCTCTTATAATAAAAACGCTTGAGGAATTGGGCATAGGGCGGCCGAGTACTTATGCGCCGACTATTTCCACGGTTTTATATAGAGGTTATGTTACAAAAGACAATAAAATTTTTTATCCTACAGAATTGGGCGAGATTGTAAACCATATGCTTTCCGATTCTTTTAAGGAAATTATAAATGTGGACTTTACGGCGCAATTGGAAGAAAAATTGGACAAAATCGAAGAAGGAAAAGCCGAATGGAAAGATATAATCCGTGAGTTTTATTTTCCGTTTGACAAACAAGTGGAAGAAGCTTTTGAGAATATTGACCAAGTCGAACTGGAAGACGAAGTTACAGATGTTATTTGTGATAAATGCGGCAGAAATATGGTCGTGAAAATGTCCAAATACGGAAAATTCTTGGCTTGCCCCGGCTATCCCGAATGCAGAAACGCACGCCCGTTTTTTGAGGACGCACATGTAAATTGTCCGAAGTGCGGCGGAAAAATATTTATCAAGAAAACCAAAAAAGGCCGAAAGTTTTACGGCTGTGAGAACGAAGAAGATTGCAAATTCTCCTCTTGGTCAAAACCGACAGGCGAAAATTGTCCGGAATGTAATGAACATTTAATCCTCAAAGGCGGAAAAAAACAAAGAATAGTTTGTTCTAATCCGGATTGTGGTTTTATGAAAGAAATTCCGGATCAGGAACAATAAATGTTTTGCGGCGCGCTGATTTAGGCGCGCCGTATTGTACATAATACTATTTCCATTTTTGTCTATTCTTTAGAATGGAAATAGTAGAAGCTCAAAATTTTTTGGGAGTGCAAATTATAATGAACAAATTATCGAGTTTTATTCAAAATATTAATAATTTTATTCAGAAACACCCCATAAATAAATCTATAAATGAATTGTGCTCTCAATTATCAAATTTAACTGAAGCGGATATATTTGTTGCCGATTCGGCAGGAAGAATTATTTCGCTGGAAAACAAGCGCGGATTATTAAATGAAATAAAAGAAATTTCGGGAAATTTTGTTTTCGAGAACAGCTTTAATGCTCAGATTCAGAAAATCAAAGAACGTAAATTCAATTTACCGTTTTCTTTTTTTAATCCAAAGAATATTCAAAAAGCCGAAATTATTACAGCCGTTCAGCCGCTTCTTATTGGAAACAAAAAAATCGGTGTTATTTTTGCGCTCAAATCCGAAGAAAAATTTTCAGAAGAAGAAATTTTAATTTTGCAAAATTGTTCGATTATAATTTCTGTTTTAATCAGTTTTTTTCAAAACGAAATTATCACGGAGGATAAACGAAAATTAAATACCGTAAAATCTGCAATCGGAACTCTGTCTTTTTCTGAATTGGAAGCGGTGATTTATATTTTTGACGAACTTGAGGGGAACGAGGGAATACTTATTGTCAGCAAAGTGGCGGACAAATTTAAATTAACTCGCTCGGTAATCGTAAACGCTCTTCGGAAATTGGAAAGCGCCGCCGTTATCGAATCCCGTTCGATGGGCATGAAAGGCACAAGCATAAGAGTTTTAAATGAAACGGTGATTGATGAGCTTAATAAATTACGCTCTTGAATATAAGTACAAAAAAATACTAATATTGGTTTTTTTATTGAGAAAGGATGATAATATTGGGCGGAATAAATAGGGTTTTTGTTGAAAAAAAACAAGGACTAAATACAGAAGCGCTTAATCTTTTTGCTGACCTGCGCCAAAATTTGAAAATAGAAAAATTAGAATCGCTCCGTATTTTAAATTGCTATGATTTTTTTGGCATAGATAATGAATTTTTGGATATTTGCAAAAAATCGATTTTTTCCGAACCGCCTGTTGATAATATTTTTGAGGAATTTTCGCTGAATGAAGACGAAACGGCTTTTCGTGTAAAATTGCTGCCGGGCCAGTTTGACCAGCGTGCCGACTCGGCGACTCAATGTGTGCGGATTATAACAGGCAAACAGAATCATAAAATTGAAGTTTCTAAAATTTATATTTTAAAAGGCGATGTAAAAAACAAGCTTGAAAAAATCAAAAACTATCTGATAAACCCTATTGAATCTATGGAAGCATCCCTTCAAAAACCTAAATCATTGGATTTGCATATAAACAAACCGGAAAATATCAAAAACGTTGACGGTTTTATAGAATTCACTGAATCCGAAATCTTAGATTATCATAAAAAAAATTCATTGGCTATGAGCGTGCCCGATTTAAAATTCATTCAAGAATATTTCAAAAACGAAGAATCCCGCAATCCTACCGAATGTGAAATCAAAGTAATTGACACATATTGGTCAGACCATTGCAGGCATACTACTTTTTCTACCGTTTTGGAAAATATAAAAATCGAAGAGGGCAAATATAAGGAATTATTTGATGAGGCTTTCGAGCTTTATAATTCTGTGCGTGTTAAGCCGGATATTACTTTAATGGATATGGCGACTATCGGAATGAAAACCCTGAGGAAACAGGGTAAATTGGATAATCTTGATGAATCGGAAGAAATAAACGCTTGCTCAATTGTTATTGATGTGGACACCGACGGCGAAAACGAAAAATGGCTTTTAATGTTCAAAAACGAAACGCATAATCACCCGACGGAAATTGAGCCTTTCGGAGGAGCTTCAACTTGTCTCGGCGGTGCGATTCGTGATCCGCTTTCGGGGCGTGCGTATGTTTATCAGGCAATGCGGATAAGCGGAAGCGGCGACCCACGGAGGAAAATCGAAGAAACTTTGATGCATAAATTGCCGCAGCGAAAGATTACAAAAGGCGCTGCCGACGGTTACAGCTCATACGGAAATCAAATCGGACTCTCTACGGGATTGGTAAAAGAAATTTACCACGAAGGCTATGTTGCAAAAAGAATGGAAGTCGGTGCGGTTATCGGTGCTGTAAAAGCGGAAAACGTCGTGCGTGATATCCCGAAAGCCGGAGATTTAGTAATTGTTGTGGGCGGCAGAACCGGGCGCGACGGCTGCGGCGGCGCAACAGGCTCATCAAAAGAACATAATGAAGATTCTATGATGGAATGCGGTTCGGAGGTTCAAAAAGGAAATGCGCCTACGGAACGAAAATTACAGCGTCTTTTCAGAAATCCGCTTTGCAGCAAAATCATTAAACGCTGCAACGATTTCGGAGCAGGCGGTGTTTCGGTTGCGGTTTCTGAGCTTGCCGACGGTGTGAAAATAAATCTCGATAAGCTTTTGAAAAAATATGAAGGCTTAAACGGAATAGAATTGGCGATTTCGGAATCTCAAGAACGTATGGCAGTCGTTGTAGATAAAGAAAACGCAGAATATTTTATAAAGCTTGCGGAAGAAGAAAATCTTGAAGCGGTCATCACGGCTGAAATTACAGAAGAAAAACGGCTTATAATGACTTGGAGGGGCGATACAATCGTTGATATAAAGCGTTCGTTTTTAAATACAAACGGCGTTACGCAACATGCGGATGTATTGTTAAAATCGCCTAATCAAAAATTAATTAACAGTGATGAAAATCTACTTGATGTAATAAAAGATTTAAATATATGTTCTCAAAAAGGCTTAGCGGAAATATTCGATTCAACAATCGGGGCAGGCACTGTATTAATGCCGTTCGGCGGTAAATTCCAATTAACTCCTTGTGAAGTTATGGCGGCAAAAATTCCTGTATCGAACAAAGAAACAAACACCGCTTCGATTATGTCCTACGGCTTCGACCCTTATATTTCCGAATGGAGTCCGTTTCACGGTGCGGTTTACGCAGTTGTGGAATCTGTGGGCAAAATTGTTGCGGCAGGCGTTGATTTCAAGAATATTCGCCTTTCGTTTCAGGAATATTTTGAGCGCTTAGGTAACTCTCCGGAAAAATGGGGAAAACCGTTCGCTTCACTTTTGGGCGGAATTTATGCTCAATTAAAACTTTCGATTCCGGCAATAGGCGGAAAAGATTCGATGTCCGGAACGTTTATGGATTTGACCGTACCGCCGACTTTGATATCGTTTGCTGTAAACACAGCCGATGTACGGAATATAATTTCGAACGAATTTAAATCTCCTGCACATAAGATTGTTAAACTAATAACGGATTATGATCAAAAAGATATGCCGAATTTCGATTCGTTTATAAAAAATCTTGAGCTTTTAAGCAGATTGATAAAAGAGAAAAAAGTAATTTCGGCTCATACAATCGGCTTCGGCGGAATCGGTGCGGCTGTTGCGAAAATGTGTTTGGGAAATAAAATCGGGGCGGAAATAAATTGTTCATCAGTATTCGAAAAAAATTACGGCTCTTTTGTTTTGGAATATACAGACGAAATAATTTTAGACGGATATAATTTTGAAATAATCGGGCAGACTATTGATGGAGAAATCCTAAAAATAAACGGCGAAGAATATTCTCTCGAATCGATAATAGAGGCGTTTTTAAGTCCGCTTGAGGATATTTTCCCGACAGAATATTATAAAGAATTTGATAAAGCGGATTTGACTATCAGTCCGTGCAGCTACGAAAGCAAAAAATCCTCGATTACAAAAACAGCGAGGCCAAGAGTAATTATTCCGGTTTTTCCGGGGACAAACTGCGAAATCGATTCGAAAATAGCATTTGAGAAAGCCGGAGCGGAAGCAGAAATTTTTGTAATCAATAATCTTACGGTTGATTCTTTTGAAAAATCGATAAAAAATATGGCAGAAAGAATAAATCAAAGCCAGATAATTATGTTTCCGGGAGGATTTTCGGCAGGCGACGAGCCGGAAGGAAGCGGAAAATTTATTGCGGCTGTTTTCCGAAATCCTTATTTAAAAGAATCCGTTATGGAATTATTGAACAAACGTGACGGCTTGATTTTGGGAATTTGTAACGGATTTCAGGCTTTGGTGAAATTGGGACTCCTGCCATATGGAAAAATCGAATTAATGCCCGAAAATTCGCCGACCCTTACGTATAATAAAATCGGACGGCATGTTTCCTGCATGGTCAGGACGAAAATAATTTCGAATAAATCGCCGTGGTTATATAATGTTAAGCCGGGAGATATTCATACGGTTGCGGTTTCGCACGGAGAAGGGCGCTTTATCTGTGACACAGAGAATTTGGAGAATATTATAAAAAATAACCAAGTCGCAACGCAATATGTTGACGATAATTTTTCTCCGACTTATGATATAAAGTTCAATCCGAATCATTCATTATATGCTATCGAGGGAATTACATCTCCGGACGGAAGGATTTTCGGAAAAATGTGTCATTCGGAAAGAATCGGTTTGAATTTATATAAAAATGTAATCGGAGATTACGACCAGAAGATTTTTAAATCCGGTGTTGAATATTTTCAATAAAGATTGACAAAAATTCATCAATATTTTTTTACAGAAATATATTTTTTGTATCTGAAATAAAATATTTTGTTTAAAATTACTTTTAATCTTACATTTTTAAGTATATTTTTTATTCTGAAAATTTAGGAATTTGTGTTATAATCTATGTGAATAAGAACTTTTATTAAATTATATTTTAACATAAACTTTGCTAGCCGTTATGGTAAATTCAAAGCAAAGCTTGGCTATGTGGATAGCCTAATAGGAGGAAGAGTTTCATGATTAAAGTTGGTATTAATGGTTTTGGACGTATCGGCCGCCTTGTTTTCAGGGCTACGGTAGAAAGAAAAGATGTAGAAGTTGTGGCAATCAACGACCCGTTTATTGACCTTGATTACATGGTTTATATGTTGACTTACGATTCTGTACACGGAAGATTCAAAGGCGAAGTTTACGTGAAAGACGGCAAACTCGTTGTAAACGGCAAAGAAATCTCTGTTTTCAATTCAATGAAGCCGGAAGAAATCCCTTGGGGTTCGGTTAATGCTGATTATGTAGTAGAATCTACAGGCGTTTTCACAACTATAGATACAGCAAAAGCTCATATTGCAGGCGGAGCAAAAAAAGTTGTAATTTCTGCACCTTCTAAAGATGCGCCGATGTTCGTAATGGGCGTTAATAATGATAAATACAGCTCTGATATGGATATCGTATCAAACGCTTCTTGTACAACAAACTGCCTTGCGCCTCTTGCAAAAGTTATAAATGATGAGTTTGGAATTATCGAAGGACTTATGAGTACTGTTCACTCGACTACAGCTACACAAAAAACTGTGGACGGGCCTTCTAAAAAAGACTGGAGAGGCGGACGCGCCGCTGCTGCGAATATAATTCCGTCTTCTACAGGCGCAGCAAAAGCTGTTGGTGAAGTTATTCCTGAATTAAAAGGAAAATTGACAGGTATGTCTTTCCGTGTTCCTACAATCAACGTTTCTGTTGTTGATTTAACAGTTAGATTGGAAAAAGCAGCAAGCTACGACCAAATCAAAGCCGCTGTTAAAAAAGCTTCCGAAAATGAATTAAAAGGAATCATGGGTTATACAGAAGACGCTGTTGTTTCTACAGATTTTATCGGCGAATATTGTACATCGGTATTTGATGCAACTGCCGGAATTGCGCTCAATGATAATTTTGTAAAACTCGTTTCTTGGTATGATAATGAGTGGGGTTATTCAAACAAAGTTGTTGACCTTATTCAACATATGTCTACTGTAGACAATAAATAATCTTAATATTAAATATTTTAAAGCGTGTGGAGAATAAAATCCATGCGCTTTTTTTGGCAAAAAAGTCTCAAGAATAAAAATTTCTATATAAAGAAATAATATTTATCGTGGTTAGTTAATTTCAAAACGTGAAATTGCATTTTGAAAAACGGATTTCAAAAATCAGGATAAAAGGAGTTTTTTTATGTTTGTTGGGCTTATAACCGGATTCGTAAACGGTCTTTTTGGATCCGGCGGCGGCATGATTTTGGTGCCAGCAATGCAGAAATTTTATCATACCGAGGTTCATAAATCCCATGCCACTGCAATCGCGATAATTTTGCCGATTTCTATATTAAGCACGGTTATATATTTCAGATACTCGATGGTGGATTTCAAAACCGTAATCGAAGTTTGTATCGGCGGCTTGGCGGGCGGATATTTGGGCGCGAATTTATTGAACAAAATTTCATCCGATAAGCTTCATAAAGTATTTGGGCTGATTATGATTATTTCTGCATTTAGGATGATTTTATGATTATAAATATTTTGATTGGTCTTTGTTCGGGAATTATCAGCGGAATGGGAATCGGCGGCGGTGTTTTATTAATACCTATGCTTGTATTTTTTTGCGGAATAAATCAGCAAAACGCCCAAAATATAAATTTGATTTATTTTATTCCGACCGCAATTATTTCTTTGATTACGCATAAAAAGAATGGAAATATCGAAAATAAATATATATTAAAAACTGTAATTGCTGGTTTAGTTGGAGCTTTTTTCGGATCGATTATTGCGAATAAAATCGACGGCGAGCTTCTGAAACGTTTTTTCGGTGTTTTCTTATTAATTATGGGGATTTTTGAATTTAGAAAAAATACTGAAAAAAATTGGAGTGAAGCTGATGCAAAATCATGAGAAAGCTGAAAATAGAAAATATGATGAAATTCTAGGATTCTATACAGATAGGGATATTGAATTGATTGAAGAAATTTTGGAAATCCATTAGAAATTATATTGATGAAAGAAAAGAAGCTGCACAGCCGTTTTTTCAGGCGGGAGAAATGGCTGTGTAAATTGAATCGTACGGTTGTTAATATAAAATTTCATTGTTATAATTATTGCAATACAAATATTAGAAAACGAATCGGATTTTTTAGGTTTTTCAATTTTGAAAAAAGGGTGTTTATATGAATTATGGAATAATCGGCGGCAGAAAAGATTCCGGCATATCTTTAGTACATAAAAAATCGCTCGACATGATAGAAGGAACAAAATTAGTATGCGGATGTTTCAGCCGTAATACAGAAATAAATTTTGAAACTGGAAGGTTTTACGGCTTTGCAGAAGACCGTATTTATTCGGATTATGAAATTATGTGTATAGCCGAAGCCGCTCGAGAGGAAATAGATTTTGTTATCGTCACAACTCCAAATGATTTGCATTATAAGATTTGCAAATTATTTTTGTTGAATAATATAAATGTAGTCTGCGATAAACCGCTCTGCCTTAATCACAACGAAGCTGAAGAGTTATACAAACTTGCTGAAGAAAAGAAGCTTGTTTTGGCTGTAACTTATACTTATGCCGGATTTACGGCGGTCAAAAAAATGAAAGATATGATTAAATCAGGAGCTTACGGAAAAATTGTTTCTGTAAATGCCGAATACATAAAAGATAGCTTTGTGAGCGCGCTGAGAGGAGAAACAAAAAAACAATGGCGAATTGATCCGAAACATTCGGGAGTTTCTCATGTAACTGCGGATATCGGAACACATATCGAAAATTTCGTTTATTATATAACCGGAATGAAAATAAAACGTTTAGTTGCTGTAACAAATAATTTTAATCATGAATTGGATTTGAATTCAAATATTATCGTGGAATATGATAATGGTATAAACGGAGCTTATTGGGTTTCCAAAGTGACGATTGGCGAATCGAATGGCTTGAAAATAAGAATTTACTGCGAAAAAGCTATGTTTGAATGGTCTTTTAATGATATGGGCAAACTTAAAATTATTAGAATGAACGGAGAAATCGAGATTTTAGAATTTGATGAAAATATTTTAAACGCATTTTCAAATATTTATAAAAACGCAATTTTGGCTATACAGGGGAATAAAGACAGCGAATATCCGAATGCATACGACGGTTATTTGGGCGTAAAATTTTTCAATGCTGTTATCGAATCGTCAAATTCAAAGCAATGGGTGGAACTTTAGTGCTCTTGCAAATTTTAGTAAAAAAAATTATTATTATGAGGTTAGGAAATCCTAATCTCATTTTTAAATTATTAAAATATGAAAGAAGTGTTTGAATGTCGAAATCTATCATGCTATTGGGAACTTCATCTGGTGCCGGAAAGTCGACTGTTGTAACCGGAATTTGCCGGATTTTATATCAGGACGGATATAAAGTTGCTCCGTTTAAAGCGCAAAATATCTCGGACAATGTACATATTTTGGAAAATGGCTCGCTTATGGCGCGTTCGCAGGCAATTGCGGCTTATGCTTGCGGCCTTGAACCCGAATCGGATATGAATCCGATTTTATTAAAAATGCTGAAAGGAAAAACCGAGGTTATAATCGGGGGAAAATCTTTTGGCGAAATGAACAGGGCTGAATTCGAAATTATAAAAAAAGATATTTGGTCGAAGGTTTTGAACCCGTATAAAAGATTGAGCGATAAATATGAGATTATTGTTTTGGAAGGCGCAGGAAGTCCGGTAGAAATGAATTTAAAATCAAGTGATTTCGTAAATATCGCAACTGCCC
The DNA here is from genome assembly GCA_031551135.1 of Eubacteriales bacterium. Lineage (GTDB taxonomy): Bacteria > Bacillota > Clostridia > Lachnospirales > JAITVM01 > JAITVM01. The sequence continues at coordinate 71,263 of JAVBOA010000030.1, forward strand.
AAAAAACAAATTCGCCGGTTTTATTGGTAGCGGATATCGACCGCGGAGGCGCTTTTGCTTCTGTTTACGGAACGCTTATGCTTTTGGAAGAAAATGAGCGTTCGCTTATAAAAGGCATTGTTCTGAACCGTTTGAGAGGTAAAAAGGAACAGTTCGAGGAATTGAAAATTCATATGGAAAAAATAACGGGCATACCCGTTGTGGGAATGATTCCTTATTTGGATATAAAAATCGAAGACGAGGACAATTTGACAGACGCGAATACAGGCGCTAAGCCGCGCCAATCGATTAAGGATATGATTTGCGAATTTGATTCTCTTGCAAAAAACATGAGAGAAAATTTTGATATACCAAAACTTTACAGCATTATTGAAAAGGGAGTGGACTAATGAAATTTGTTGCGTCATACAGCGGAGGCAAAGACAGCGTTTTGTCAATTTACCGCGCGATTAAAGCCGGTCATGAACCGATTGCACTGATAACTACATGCGATGAAAAAAATAATCATTCGTATTTTCATAATATCCCATATTCGATTTTGAAAAAAGTCGAAGCGTCGTTGGGTATTCCGATAATTTTCATAAATACAGAAGCCGGTAAATATGCCGTCGATTTCGAAAATACGCTCAAATCTCTGAAAGATAAAGGTGCAGAGCTTTGCGTTTTTGGAGACATTGACATACAGGAGCATTACGATTGGTGCGACGAAAGATGCACGAATGCCGGACTGAAATCTTTTTTTCCGCTTTGGAACGAAAGCCGGAAAGATTTGGTTTTGGAATTTGTAGACAGCGGTTTTGAAGCTATTATAACGGTTTTGGATAAATCGAGAATGAACGAGCGGTATTTGGGAAAAAAATTAAGCAGAGAAATTATTGATGAATTGGAAGCCGACGGCGTAGATATTTGCGGCGAAAATGGTGAATATCATACTTTTGTAATTAATGGAAGTATATTTCATAATATAATAGAAATTGAATTTGGTGAAAAAACCGAAAATAGAAATTATATTCGTTTACCAATAAAAGTATAAAATAAAATCAAAGAGGCGATTGGAATGAAATACCGCAAAGATAAAATTTCCGGAAAAGAACTGTCGATACTCGGCTTTGGCTGTATGCGCCTGCCCGGCACGCTGGGGCGCATTGACCGGGAAAAGGCAGAAAAACTTTTATTTGAGGCTTACGAAAAGGGCGTAAATTATTTTGATACTGCGTATATTTATCCCGGAAGCGAAGATATTGTCGGAGGTTTTTTGGATAAATACAAAATACGCGAGAAAATTTTTTTGGCAACAAAATTACCTCATGGAATATGCAAAGACAGATCCGCTTTCGATAAAATTTTCGAAGAACAAAAAAGACGACTCAGAACAAATTATATTGACTATTATTTGATACATAATATTTCGGAATTTAAACAATGGGAAAATCTTTGCAAAATCGGTCTGCCCGAATGGATTGCGGATAAAAAAGCCAGCGGCGAAATTAAGCAGATTGGATTTAGTTATCACGGTTCTCAACATGATTTTATAAAAATCCTTGATGCGTACGATTGGGAATTTGTTCAAATTCAATATAATTATATAAATATAAATTATCAAGCCGGAGAAAAGGGCTTGAAACATGCAGCAAAAAAGGGAATTCCGGTAATTATAATGGAGCCGCTTTTGGGCGGAAAGCTTGTGAATGGCTTGCCGAAAGAGGCTCTGAAAGTCATGCAAGAGGCTTCTCCGAATTCTACGGCGGTCAATTGGGCCTTGAAATGGCTTTGGAATCAGCCGGAGGTAACGGTTGTACTTTCGGGTATGAATACTTTTGAGCAATTAAAAGAAAATATCGCTATCGCGGATACATCCGCTGTAAATATGTTTGGCGAAAACGAGACAAAGGCTATACAAAAGGTGATTGATATTTTTAATGATAAATATAAAATCCGCTGTACAGGATGCAATTACTGTATGCCTTGTGTTAAAAATATAAATATTCCGGCTTGCTTTTCGGCGTATAATACAAGCTTTGCTATCGGCAGAACAACGGGATGGATGCAGTATTTGAATATCGTTGGACTGATGGCAAATAATGCAAGATTCGCGAGCGACTGTATCGGCTGCAGAAAATGCGAAAGTCATTGTCCGCAAGGAATCAAAATCAGCGAAGAGCTGAAACTTGTAAAACGCCGTTTGGAATTGCCGGGGATAAAACCGATATCTAAATTATTTTATAAATTTGTGAAATAGTGAGAAACCGAAAAATTTTAAATTGAATTTGACTTATTTTTAAAAATTATTCCCGAAACAAAATCGACAATATAATAAGAAATAACAGCGACGATTATTCCGTGCAGCGCTCCGGCTAAAACATCTGTTGTATAGTGGATGCTGATATAAACTCTGGTGAAAGCGGTGAAGACGGCAGACGAGATTAATAATATCCTTGCCCATTTTGGCGAATAAAAGCAGAGTGAAAATGCTGCGGCAAAAGCAAATGATGAATGTCCGGAAGGAAACGAATACGTTGTTGACGGAGGACCGATAAGTTTTGCCCATTCAAATTGTTCATATGGACGTATGCGCTGAAATATATTTTTCCACAGCCTCTCGACTAATAATGGGGATAAAATCATTGCAATTGCACTGGTAACCGCGGATTTTCGGGTAGTTTTAAATAAAAATAAAATAACTGCCAGTAAAATGAGTATATGCTGTAAACTATCTGTCCACAAAAGAATAAAATTGTCGAGCCGAACGGGCGTACTTAAATTTGAAAAAAACCTTAATATTGCGGTATCAAAATCATTGACCATTTCGTTTTCCTTTCGTAAATGTACTATAGCTAGGAGGGAAGTTGTGAAAAATTCTTCTTTTTCACGAAGCTTTGCAAATGCTTTTTCAGGACTGAAAACAGTTTTTAAAGTAGAAAGAAATATAAAAATACAGGCTTTTATTGGCTTAGCCGCCATAGCGGCAGGTATTTTTTTTAAAATCTCAAAAGTTGAAATGCTGATTGTTATGCTTTGCTGTATGGCCGTCATTTCTTTGGAGATTGTAAATAGCTCAATCGAACGTGTAGTGGATTTGGCAAGCCCGCAATATAACGAACTCGCAAAATATGCAAAAGATTTCGCCGCAGGCGCAGTTTTATACTGTTCGATATGCGCTTCTATTATAGGCTTAATTATTTTTATGCCGCATATAATCGAATTTACTCTTCTACACATTTTATAATTAAAAAAATTTTTATATTATTATAGCATATTTTATGTTATCTCCAAAGCCGTGGTTATCTTCCGGTAGGATTATACTATTTTCAATATAAAGGATAGAAAAAAATATTTCATTTCGCGCTAGAAACATTGCGCGAAACGCTCCGCTGTGAAAAATTTTTTCTACTTATCAAAATGAAAATAGTATTAAATGAAAATAGCCGAACCTTTGGCATAGTTTTGGATACATCAGGTTCTATGGATAGAAATCTTTTGGCAAAAGCACTTGGAGAGATTGCGAGTTTATAGCATGGCAAAAGAAGTTTTTGCTGTTCGTGTTGTGTTTTGCGATGCCGCAGCTTATGGCCAAGGCTATATGCGGCCGGAAGATATCGCTGAGACAGTGAAAGTTATCGGAAGAGGCGGAACGGTTTTGCAGCCGGGAATCGATTTGCTTGATGCGGCCGAAAATTTTCCAAAGGATGCGCCGCTTCTGATTATAACAGATGGTTTTTGTGATGTTCTTGCAATAAAGAAACGTGAACATGCTTTTTTGATTCCAAATTACGGTAGATTGCCTTTTGTGCCGGCGGGAAAAATTTTTAGGGTAGAGTGAGCCGAGCTGATTCATTTATAATGATATAGTATAAGTAAAAATGTCTCTTCTAAATTTTAGCAGAAATAAGGGAAGAAAAATTGAAAAAAAAGCGATTTATCTCAGTCGAGAAAATCACTTTTTTTACTGTTATGCCCGAGAAGGGACTTGAACCCCCACGATATTGCTATCAGTGGATTTTGAGTCCACCGCGTCTGCCATTCCGCCACTCGGGCAAAGCTTGATACAACATTTGTAATTTTAAAGTATATCGTGATAAAAGTCAATAAGTTTTTAAAATTTTTATTAAATGATTTTAAAATAAAAAGTTTATAGAAATGCATATGTTTAAAATAGCATTATTCGGGGATTTTAAGGAATACAATTTTTATAAATGCAAAATATTACCTTTTATGAAGTCTGCCTCAAATTAAAAAAATTTATTATAAAAAGAGAAAATTGCGTATAAAAATGCTAAATTGTAACAATAATATATGCTGTAGGGAAAGTTCATTTTAACGCAATGCCAAAAATTTTAATGCAGAAATATACTTGAGAACAGCCCGGAGATTATGTAAATCGCTTTAAATACTTGTATTTTGTGTCTGTTTCAAGTAAATAATTTCTTTATAAGAATGAAATATTTTTGCTGAATTTTAGCTTGCGTTAATTTATCCCAAAATTATCTAATGAAAGGAGGATAAATTATAATGGACAATAAAAATAATAAAAACAGTAATAACAACAAAAGTAACAACAACGTTGAGTTTGCTGAAGAAATGAATATGGACAAAAAAAACTCAAATAAATCCAAGTAATTAAAAATGATTGACGGCTCGCATTAATAAATTCTGTCAATCATCTAAACGGGAGATTGCGTAAATGCTTTCTCTCGTTTTTTGATAAACACGAGAATTTTATTGATTATAATTTCCTTTTAATTTAAATTGAAAAAAACTTGCGGAACTGGTACAATTTAGTATGAGTGTTATTATAGATTCGAGGCAATTTTAATTGTCTATAGTTTACGAAGAATTTATTTTTTCAATTTAGAAAGAGGATAAATATGTTTCATTTAGAAAATGAATATTTAAAGCTGGCGGTAAATGAAATCGGAGCGGAGCTTGTTGAAATCAAAGGGAAGAAGGAGAATACTGATTTTTTGTGGAATAGAGACCCGAAGTATTGGAAATTAAGTGCGCCTGTGCTTTTTCCATGTGTAGGAGGTCTGAAAAATAATCAGTATAAAATTGACGGAAAAGTTTTTTCTTTAAGCAAGCACGGTTTTGCGCGAGACAGTATTTTTAATATGATCGAAAAAAGCAATGACAAATTGATTTTTGAATTGAGCTATAGCGAAAAAAGCCTGGCTGTTTATCCATATAAATTTTTGCTTAGAGTTATATATACATTAGTTGGAAATACAATAACAAATACTTATGAAGTTCGTAACATGGATAACAAAGAAATATTTTTTGGAATCGGCGGACATCCGGCGTTTATGTGTCCTCTAGATAAAGATGCATCTTTCGAAGATTACTATTTGGAATTTGAAAAAGACGAAAATGCAGATATTATGCTTTTAAGTGATGAAGGCTTTTTCACTCGGAAAAATCAAAAATTTTTAGATAATACAAATATTTTGGAGTTAAAGCATGAATACTTTATCCAAGATGCCCTTGTTTTTAATAGATTGAATTCGAAAAAAGTCAAACTCAAATCAAAAAAATCAAATAAAAATCTGGAATTTGATTTTAGCGGATTCCCGACTCTTGGAATTTGGCAGCCATATGGCGCAAATTTTATTTGTTTGGAGCCGTGGATATCTTTTGGCGATTATGTTGACTCAGACGGCGATTTTAAGCAAAAAGATGACATCGTTAAATTAGAAGAAGGCGTCTTTTCAGAAAGTTTCAAAATGACGTTCAACGAATAGCTTTATTTGGAGGTTATCAAATGAGATATATAGAAGATTTCAAGGAAGACGACCAAATCATAGGTCATTATTTATGCAAACAAAAACAATCGCTGAAGTCGCGGGCCGGCAAAACATATCTGTCCCTTAAACTTCAAGACAAAACAGGAATAATCGATGCTAAAATTTGGGAAATTAATAATAGTATTCAAAATTTTGATGAATCTGATTATATAAAAATAGATGCAACTGTTGTGTCTTATCAGAACGAATTGCAGCTAAGAATAAATAAACTCAGAAAATCTCAAGTAGGGGAATTTTTCGAATCCGATTATATTCCGACGACGGACAAAAATATCGATGAACTATATAAAAAAATTCTTGAGTACATAAACTCAATTGCAAATACTTATGTCAAAAAACTTGTTGAGGATATTTTTATAAATAATAAGGATATTTCTGAAAATTTTAAAAGCCACTCAGCAGCGAAAACCATGCACCATTCGTATATGGGCGGTCTGATTGAGCACACCTTGTCGGTAGTGCAAATTTGTGATTTTATGTGCGGAAGATATAAATCTGTAAACCGTGATATTTTGATTTCTACTGCGCTTTTACACGATATAGGAAAAATATTCGAGCTTTCAAATTTTCCGGACAACGATTACACGGACGAGGGTCAGCTTTTGGGTCATATTATAATCGGAATGGAATTAATTACCGAAACGGCGGCTAAAATTGAAAAATTTCCGCAGGATTTGTTAAATCTGTTAAAACATTCGATAATATCTCATCACGGAGAATATGAATTTGGCTCGCCGAAAAGACCTAAAACTATCGAGGCTTTTATTTTGCATTGCGCAGATAATATGGATGCGAAGATTAAAATGTTTGAAGAAATAATCGAGAAAGATAATACTATGGGCAATTGGGTTGGGTATCAAAAAATGTTGGAGCGAAATATTCGTAAATCAAACTTAATATGAAAAACGATAAAAATACAATTACTCCAAACGAAATAAACAAATATTTATATTGCCCTTACCAATGGTATTATGAGAGATTTTACGGCAGGAAAGAAATAAACGAATTATACAAAGAACGAAATAAAAAGCTCAAGCTCGATGATAAAACCTACAGTAATTTTAAAAAAGGAGTTAATTTTCACAATGCGTATTATATCAAACATGAGTCGCTGAAATTTATAAAAAAAATAATAATCGTCTGCGCTCTTTTGATGTTGATTTATGCAGTAACAAAACTGAAGGTGTAATATGTTAATTATAATTTTTATATTATCTATAATTATTTTGGCCCTCTGGCAGTTTGCAAATAAAGATATTCAGAAGAAAAAGCCATCGATTCAGCCTAAAGGTTACCGATTGATTTACACCGACCAAAAAGGTAATTTCGATAGGGAAAAAGTCATTGTTTCTGAAATGCTTGTTTCAAAAAGATATGATTTGCGCGGAAAGCCGGATTTTGTTTTTATGAATAAATCTAAGCGTGAACTAATGCCCGTTGAATTGAAAAGCGGAAAAATTGGAAACAAAATATCACCGCACAGGGGCGATTTTATGCAATTAATTGCTTATTTTGTTATGCTTGAAGACATTTTTGGAATAAGACCAAAAGAAGGCAGGATAGTATATAGCGACTCTATGTTTGTTATTAAAAATACAGATAATTTTAGAAAAGAGTTTTTCTTGATTTTATCGAATATGCGCGATATGCTGAAATCCGGAGAAGCCAAGGCTGAGGCCTCTTTTGTAAAATGCAGGTATTGCATTTGCAATGGAACTGTTTGCAAGTTTTGCAAAAACTAAAATTTTTCCTTGGAGAACCTTATGCGTTAAGCTTATTCCGAAATTTTTTTATTAACTTAATTTTTGAAAGGATTTTATATGCTGGTTAAAAATAAAACTTATAAAATTTTTATAGATGCCCTTGGCTCCGAAGGGCAAGGTATCGGACGAATTGATAATTTCACGGTTTTTGTAGATGGCTCTGTTCCCGGAGATTATGTCGAGGCGCTAATGATAAAGGTAAAAAAATCATACGCCGTTGGTAAAATGGTTAATCTAATCGAAAAATCTAAAAACCGCGTTGATGCGATTTGTCCTGTTTTTAATAAATGCGGCGGCTGTCAGCTCCAAAACTTAGTTTATAGTGAACAGCTAAACTTTAAGAAAAATAAAGTTCTTAACGATTTGAAGCGAATCGGCGGGATTGAAGCCGAAGTTTGTGATACAATCGGTATGGAATATCCGTATTATTACCGTAACAAAGCTCAATTTCCGGTACAAAAATCCCGTGATGGCAAGCCTCTTATCGGTTTTTACCGGAAACACAGTCACGATATTATTGATATCAAAGAATGCTTTATTCATCATAAAATAAATATAAAAATAATTGAAATAATTAAAAAGTTTATGATCAAAAACAAAATTGAGCCATATGACGAAATAACTCATAAAGGCTTGGTTAGGCATATTTTGACACGCATTGGATTTGCAACAAACGAGATAATGATTTGTCTTGTTATAAACGGAAAATATTTGGATAATAAAAATGAATTGATTGAGGATTTATTGAAAATTGATGGCGTAAAAAGCATTGTTCTAAATATAAACGAAAAGCAAACAAATGTAATTTTGGGTAATCAAGTAAAAGTTTTATGGGGAAAAGAATATATTATCGACGAAATAGGTGAAATAAAATTTAAAATCTCTGCCCTTTCATTTTTTCAGGTCAATACTTTCCAAACAAATAAATTATATGAAAAAGTTTTGGAGTTTGCCGAACTCAAAGGAAATGAAACCGTTGTAGACGCGTACTGCGGAGTCGGCAGTATTTCTCTTTTTTTAGCTAAATCCGCACGGCTTGTCTATGGTATAGAAATTGTGGAAGAAGCGATTATCGATGCCCGCAAAAATGCAAAGCTGAATGATATTCAAAATGTCGAATTTATTGTCGGCGATACAAAAAATGTGTTTGCAGATACTTTTGTCGAAAATAATATCCATCCGGATTTAATTGTTATCGATCCTCCCCGAAAAGGCTGTGAACCTGAGGTTTTAGAGTCTATTTTGCAAATTGAACCTCATAAATTAATCTATGTTTCGTGTGACCCCGCAACATTGGCGCGTGACATAAAAACTCTCAGCCAAAAATATACCGTGAAAAAGGTACAGCCGGTAGATTGCTTTTGCCAGACGTTTCACGTGGAGACGGTCGTAATGATGCAACATGTGTAGAAAAATGTGGAAATGTGGAAATGTGGAAATGTGGAAATGTGGAAATGTGGAAATGTGGAAAGCATAACTATATAGAATTAAAAAAATAAACTAAAAGGTTGATTTTACAGGTCAGCCTTTTAGTTTTTTATTTTGATAGAAAGAATCTTCAGATCGTCAAATATAATTTCGTGAAAATTAGACAATAAATGATAAAAAAATGCAAAATGTGCCAAGAATCATTGATTAATTTCTTGTTTTCATATCAGACCTGTTGATTAACCAAAAAAAGTAAAAAAGAGCACCGAAAAAGAGTATAATTAATTAACTAGAAAAATAAATACTCAGGGGGTGCTCTCATGAAAAAGAATATCATGATAAAAGAAATATTGCAATCGATATTAA
>JAVBOA010000050.1:0-7122 GCA_031551135.1 Eubacteriales bacterium
CAAGCTCAAGAAAATCGATTTAATTATAACAAAATCAGTCAGCCGCTTCGCCAGAAATGTTACGGATTGCCTTGATAGCGTCCGAATGTTAAACGCTTTAGGAATCGAAATTTATTTTGAAGAAGAAAATATTCGAACCGGCTATACTGAATCTGAATTAATTCTCAGCATTTTATCCGCCGTAGCCGAGCAAGAATCACATTCCTTATCAGAAAATTTAAAATGGGGAATCCAGAAACGCTTTAAAAACGGTAAATATAAATTAATTTCGCCGCCGTATGGCTTTGACAGTATTGGCGGCGAATTAGTTATTAACGAAAAGCAGGCGGATACTGTGAAATTTATTTTCGAAGGGGTTTTATCCGGCAAATCTACAAATTCGCTTGCCGAAATATTAAACACAAATGCCATAAAACCACAGCGCAGCAGCAAATGGAATCACACTTCAATATTATCGATTTTATCAAATGAAAAATATATAGGCGACGCACTTTACCAAAAAACCTATACCGATTATTCTTTCAAGCGGCATGTCAATAATGGCGAAAAACCCATGTACTATACTGAAAATCGCCATGAAGGCATAATCAGCAAAGCCGATTTCGAAATGGCAAACAAAATCATAGAGCAATCCGCCAAGGAAAAAGGCAAAAATAAAGGAAATAGGCACAATATCGGTATTTTCAGCAGCAAGATAAAATGCATTTGCGGAGGGACTCTGAGGCGCAGGCAGTACGGCTCGAAAAATAAAAAATATCCGGTTTGGGTCTGCATGAATCATAAGAAAAATTCAGTTCTTTGCTCGGCTAATTACGTAAAAGAAGAAGATATCGAAAAAGCTTTTGTCAGAATGATTAATAAACTTATTTTGCATTATGATATAATCCTGAAACCATTATTAATAGATATTAAAAAAATTAATAATTCTGATACACTTGAAAAAATTGAAGAATTGGACACTAAAGCAACAAAACTTTTGGAGCGCAGGCAGGTGATTGTGAGTCTGATGAGGGACAATCACATTTCGGCTGCTCTTTTTCATGAAGAGAATAATGCGATTAAAACAGAGCTTGCTCAGATAAAAGAAACGAAGGCTGATTTGATTGCGGAAGAAAACACATCAGCCCATTTGGTCAGCGAGCTATTAAGCTTTGTATCGAAATCAGATACAATAGAAAATTTCGACGAAAAAATATTTTCTGAATTCATTTCGCTAATAAAAATAGATTCTAAAAATGAAATAATATTTAATATGAAATGTGGCTTAAACCTCAGAGAAAGGAGCGAAAATAATTGACACCATATGGTTATGAAATGAAAAACGGCAAAGCTATATTAGCCGAGCCTGAATCGGAAAAAATAAAAATATTATTTGAGCTTTATAATAGCGGATTATCGATGGCGGATGCGTCTAAGAAATCAGGCGTAAACAAATGCCATTATTCGATTGGAAAAATGCTTTCTAATAAAAAATATCTCGGAGATGATTTCTATCCGAAGATTATTGAAAGCGAAATATTCGAAAAAGCGCAAATCTTGCGAAAGCAAAAAGTTGAATCGCTAAATAGAAACGAAAAATTAATATCGCCATTCGCTTCTTTGGTTCATTGTGAGACCTGCGGAAATATGTACAAAAAATATATTTATAAATCAAAAGAAATCTGGTGTTGCGCCAGCTCACCGCCTTATGAGAAATCTAAATGTAAATCGCCGAGATTGAGCGAAGCTGAATTAGAAGAAAGTTTTCTAAAAATGATTCGAAAATTAAATCCGGATAATATAAAATCTGACAAAATAAATCATATTATAATAGGAAGAAAGACGAGTGATCCTTTTAAGCAAGCAGAGTATGTGTATTCGCTTGTAAGTGGCGAAAAGCCCGAGATTAAGGCAAAAGAATTCGTAGAAATAATTAGCGAAAATCCGAAAATGTTCGATATGAATTTTTTAAAAAGGATTGTGAAAAATATTTTCATATCATGCGATAAAGAGATTTCATTTATGTTAATTAACAATCAAATATTCAAAGGGGATGATTTTGATGAATGCGAATACATACATGATCCCGTCAAGGCGGAGATTTAGAAATGATGTTCTGCCGGAAACTAAGCCGAAACTAAGAGTTGCGGCATATTGCCGGGTCTCTACAGACTACGAAGAACAAGCTACAAGCTTTGAAGTTCAGGTAGAGCATTATACATCTTACATAAAAAATAATTCGGAATGGGAGTTTGTCGGCATTTTCGCAGATGACGGAATATCCGGAACGGATGTTAGAAATCGGGATGAATTTAATAAAATGATCGAGCAGTGCATGGCAGGCAAGATCGATATGATTATCACAAAATCGATTAGCCGGTTTTCAAGAAATACGGTCGATTGCTTGAATTCAATAAGGAAACTCCGGGAAAAGAAGATCGCCGTTTATTTCGAGAAGGAAAACATTAATTCCATGGACTCCAAAGGCGAAATTATGTTGACTATAATGGCGAGCCTCGCACAACAGGAAAGCGAATCGCTTAGCCAAAATGTGAAGCTCGGGATTCAGTTTAGGTTTCAGAACGGCGAATGTTTGGTTAATCATAATCGGTTTTTAGGCTATACAAAAGATGAAAATAAAAAACTTATTATTGAGCCAAAAGAAGCGGCGGTCGTTAAGCGGATATTTAGAGAATACCTTGAAGGTGCAAGCCTAAAGCAGATCGGCATTGGTCTCGAGAGTGACGGAATTTTAACAGGAGCAGGAAAGACATGTTGGATTTCGACTACAATCCGAAAGATATTATCAAATGAAAAATACATGGGCGATATTCTCGCACAAAAGACTTATACGGAAAATTTTCTCACAAAAAAACGCTATACAAATAACGGAATTGTACCGCAATATTATTCTGAAAACACACATGAAGCGATTGTTCCGAGAGATATTTTTATGCAGGTTCAAGAGGAGCTCGCACGGCGTGCAAATCTACATGCCGGTAAAAATAAAAAGAAAAGGGTTTATTCAGCAAAATATGCTTTGTCGAGCTTGGTTTATTGCGGCGGATGTGGTGAGATATATCGGCGCACGACTTGGTATAAACCTGGCGATAAAAAAATAGTTTGGAGATGTGTGGATAGGATCGAAACAAAAAATTCAACTTGCAAATCGCCGTCAATTCTGGAAGAGGAACTAAAATCTGCGGTAATAAAGGCAATAAATAAAATTTTCCTTGATAAAACAGGCTTTATCGAAATTTTAAAAAATAACATAACCAAAGTTCTTGAGCTCGATTTTGACTCTGAAATAGCCGAAACAGATAAAGAAATAAAAAATTCGCAAAAAGAACTTATAAATTTAGCAATTACGAATGATGGCTATGATGATATGGTAGAAAAAATACATGCACTTCGTGAGCATAAAAATAATTTACTTCTGCAGAGCGCGGAGAAAAGCGATAAGCTTGCACGCTTAAAAGAAATGCTCGAATTTTTGGATAAACAAAGTGTCCGGATTTTAGAATACGACGAGACGCTTGTCAGAAAATTAATAGAAAAAATAACGGTCTTTGATGAAAAGCTTTTAATAAAATTCAAGTCAGGACTTGAAATCGAGGTTAAATATTGAATATACCGCTGGCGGAGGATTTTCTCTGTTGGCGGTTTTTTTAATTGAACTTTATTAATGAGTATCTTTATAATTAATGTTATAATGAAAAGAAATAGTTGCAGATAATTCATGAACTGGGGAATATATATGGATAATAATTTAGATGCCAATATTTATCAAAATATTAGAGACACCGTAGTCGAAGCCAGAAACAAAGTGAATTCAACTATAAATTTTATTATGGTTGAAACATACTGGAATATAGGAAAGCAAATTGTTGAGGCAAATGGTCAGAATTCGCGTGCCGAATATGGTAAGGGTTTGATAAATTTTCTATCGAAAAAGCTGACCGAGGAATTTGGAAAAGGCTATACTGTGCGGAATTTAAATTATATGAAAGCATTTTATTCGGCATTTCCAAATTGGAACGCAGTGCGTGCCAATTTGAGTTGGACGCATTATCGCCTTTTATTAAAAGTAGAAAATGAAAAAGCGCGAGAATTTTATTTAGATGAATGTGTGAAATCTGGTTGGAGTACGAGACAGCTTGAACGTCAAATAAATACCTTTTATTATGAGAGACTACTTTCGAGTAGAGATAAAGACAGTGTTAGGAATGAGATTCAAAAACTAGAAAAGGGTATTGGTGCGATGGATGTAATCCGCGACCCATATGTTTTGGAATTTTTGGGTTTAGAACAGAGTCCGAATTTATACGAAAAGGATATCGAACAAGGTTTGATTGATCATTTGCAAAAATTCTTATTAGAGCTCGGTAGAGGTTTTTCATTTGTAGGACGGCAGAAAAGAATTACTTTTGAAGGCGAGCATTTTTTTATCGATTTGGTTTTTTATAATTATATTTTGAAATGCTTTGTATTGATTGATTTAAAGTTAGGAAAGCTGGTTCATCAAGATATTGGACAAATGCAGATGTATGTGAATTATTATACACGAGAGCTGATGAACGAAGGCGATAGTCTTCCTATAGGGATAATTTTATGTGCCGACAAAAGTGATGCTGTTGTAAAATATACATTGCCTGAAGATAATCAGCAGATTTTTGCCTCTAAATATAAGCTGTATTTACCTACAGAAGAAGAATTAAAGCATGAACTGCAGTCCGAACGCGAATTATTAGAAACAGAAAATTTATTTATTGAAGAAAATGATAAAGAGTAAAAAAACACTTCATTCTGAATTTGTGCAGACAGTTTCTGCAAAAATATATTTTGTTCAGTATGTCGGGATTTCCGACATACTGGAAAGATGAAAAATACGGTAAAAAATTTATAATTATGATCCTTTAAAAACACAGTTTGCATCAATTCTGTTTCCTCGACGCACGTGGAGACGGTCGTAATGATGCAACATGTGTAGAAAAATATGAAAATATTAGTTTATTTAGACATACTTTTTATGAAGTATGTCTTTTTTAGTTATTTTAGAAATTTTATCTCAATTTTATGTTAAGTATTTAACAAAAATTATTTTTTTGAAGAAAAAATTTCCAAGGTTCTTGTGATTGTGTATAATATATTTGTTTGACAAATTGAGCCAAAATTCGCACTTAGTTAAATTATTAACGATGGTTTTTGGCAGAGGTCGGTGATGAAAAAAATGACACAAAAGATTTAAAGGCTTGAGATTGACATCAAATTTTAAATTACTGGAGGAAACAGCATTGAACAGAAAATTGGCGGTATTTTTATTAATGACTTGCATACTCGCAATGTTTATTAGTAAAAATGTGTACGCAGCGGAGTTTACAGCAAACCCAAAAACAGAGTATTCAAAAGACTTTATAGGAAGAGCTGAAAATCAACAATGGTTTTTAGATGCGGTAGAAAAAATTCTGTTGGCACAAGGAAAAAGTATAAATAATCTTGAATCGAAAGAAGATTTGAAAAATATTTTCAGCCTTGGTGTACAGAATAAAAATATTGAAGGCAAGATACCAAAAGCTATAGGTGAACTTTCGAGCCTTAGATATTTGTATCTTTCAAAAAATAAATTAACGGGTACGATTCCGAATGAATTGTACAATCTCAGAAATCTCGAAAATCTTGACATTTCGGAAAACCAATTGTCAGGAGACCTTTCAAGCAATATCCAGAACCTCACAAATCTTAGAGTTCTTCTAATGTGGGGCAATGAATTATCTGGAAACATACCAAATGAAATTATAAATTTAAATCAACTTGAAAATTTAGATTTATCACATAACAACTTTACGGGAGTGATTCCTAATTTTAGTGAATTAAAACATCTAATGATATTAGCTTTGTCCAATAACGAACTAACAGGCACTATTCCGGCAGGACTTTCAGATAGTTCGGAACTCAAAACTGTACTGCTTTGGCATAATAAATTAACAGGCGAGATTCCGGAAGAGTTCAAAAATTTAAGCCAGATGGTCAATTTTGATATTTCCGAAAATAAAATTACCGGAACAGTCAGTGATAAATTTGAGGAAATGCCAAAACTCGAGCTTCTCGATATAAGCAGCAATTTATTTGTCGGCGACATAGGAGAAAACATTTTCCAAAAATCAAAGGATTTCCTTAAACTTCATGCTGACGGAAACTATATGGCAGGTACAAATTTAGCTGATATTTCAAATAATAAAGACAATTTCATAGATGAAAAACCGGAACAGAACCGTTTCAAAATTAAAGAAGAAATGCGCATATCTATCGGAACGAAAATTGATGTTTTTAAAGATTTGAAAATCGTTTCGCCTGAAGATGGAAGTATAACGAGAGAAAAACTTGAACTTGACCATAAATATTTTGAAGCCAGAGTTTTAAGTACAGATGAGAAATTATTGAAAAGGATTGAAATTTCAAGAGATTCAAGCGGTAAATTGATAATTAAGCCTATTGGAGTGATTTCAGCTTCGGAAAATGCAATGGTTGAGATTTACATAAAGGAAGATGACGGATTTGAATATCCGGCAATGAAGTTTAAACTAATTTCATACCAAAATTCAAATAATTCGGGACAAGGGTATAACACTCTTACAAGTAGTGATGAACCTGAAGAAGAAAATCCAACGGAAGAACCGGCAGAGATTCCTAGCGAAAAAATACCAACAGAAAATATAGTATTGACAAAGTTTAAATATATAAACGGCTATGAGGATAAAATATTCAAGCCAAACGGAAATATAAGCAGGGAGGAAATGGCTCATATTATATACTCTATAATAAAAGATAATTCCATAACTTCATATAAAAATAAATACAATGATTTGGATTCATCAAGATGGTCATACGAAGCAATTTGTTTTGTTTCTGATAAAGGAATAATGACAGGTTATCCGGACGGAAGCTTCAAACTGCGCAATAATCTGACGAGGGCAGAATTCAGCGTAATAATCTCTAAATTGAAAAACAGGCCTGTTGATTATCCATAATATTACAATTTAAGTTTTAAAAGCAGATAGAAAATTAAGAAGAAAAATAAAAAGCTCGGTTTGAAATTCATTAACGCGTAGACATCTTATAAATTCAATCATAGTAAGTTTGAAA
>JAVBOA010000026.1:0-138350 GCA_031551135.1 Eubacteriales bacterium
AACACAGAGCCATACTAATCTCCTCCTTGTAGTTATCTAATTATACCACTACATACAGATTTTGTAAAGAGATATTTTGCCCAATTTACTCATTTTTTGCAATTATCTAAATGTAGATTGCTAATTTTTGCGGAATTTAGGATATACAGTGCGTCTAAAATTGGCATTCATGCATATACCAAGTCACTTCGCTTGCAGCTTAAACAAACAAGCGTCAAAGTGTTCGAAATTGCGCCACCGAAAACCTCAAAGCCGCTTTTTAATCGTGACGTTTCCACCGCCGACAAGAACAATAATATGCCAACAATGGATATTCCGGATGTGGTTAAAGCTATGATTGATGGTATAAAAAGAAATAAGTTTGAAATATTACCGGGTATGAGCAAAATACTAAAACTTGCAGGACGGTTTACACTTTAGCTGAATGGTTTTCAATTATTTTATACTATTTCCCTTCTAAAGAATAGAAAAAAATATTTCATTACGCGCTTGAAGCGTTGCGCGGAACGCTTCGCTGTGAAAATTTTTTTCTACAAATTAAATGGGAAATGGTATTAGGCGAGATTTTAGACATCGTAAATTTCACCCCAAAAATTACAAAAAAAATAAGACCTACTGATTTCTCAGAAAGCCTCATTTTACAAGCCTGCGGATAACAGGAGTTGAACCTGCACGCCCTTGCGAGCACTAGAACCTGAATCTAGCGCGTCTGCCAATTCCGCCATACCCGCAAAAAAAATATCGAGAGTAATTATACCTTAATATCAACTGCAAAGCAATATAAATTTTAAATTTATTAAAACAGCTCTGCGAATATAGCGGTTTGATTTTTTACTGACTATTATATTTTGTTTTCGATTTATATATAATCAAGAAAATCAAACCGCATTGCAATCAATATATTCTTTAAAAGGGAAATAGTATAAAAATTATTTTTCGAAATCAAAATTTCGGCATCTATGGTGATGCATATGATTGGCGTGTGAATGGAAATTATGCAAACGCTCAATCATTTCTGCCTTATGGCCATGAAAGTCATCAAAATCTTCTGATGTTATTCCCAGTTCATTTTTTAACTCATTTATGATTCGGTCGATGTATTCGATGAAATTTTTCAATTCTTCTTCAGAAAGGCAAGAAAAAATACTTTTTGATTCTGTGCTTTGCTCTTTTTCCTCTCTTCCTTTTTCGGTAAGTCTGATGATAAAAACCCGTTTGTCATTATCTGAAGTTTCTCTTGTGATATAGCCGTTCTTTTCGAGTTTTGAAAGTAATTCATTTAAAGATGATACGCGGATTCCTAATAAATAAGATAAATCCTTTGTGCTGATTCCGTCTTGCATTTTCAAAATAGCTAGGATTCTTCCTTGACCACGGCTTGTATCAGCCATCGGGCCACCATTCGCATGCTTCAGCATATGTCTTTTATGCATAAGCCATTGAAGTTTAGAAAGTTTTTTAAAAAGTTCTTTGTTCATTTACATTCTCCTTTTAGTTTTATAATTTACCTCATATTTTATTTTTTGAAAATAGGATAAACAAAAATAACAGGTACCGTTTGAATATATTATAACGGTACCTGTTAAAGATGTCAAGCACTTTTGTATTTGAAATTATAAATTTAGTATATAGCGGTTTGATTTTTTACAGACTATATATCAAAATGCAAATAGTATTAACTGCTTTACACATCTTGTTCGAGTGGGGCTAAATAAAAATACACTATTGAATTCAAACTTTATTTCATCTATAATATAAGGGATGCTATAATCGGAACGAAGAGTAAAAATTTTTTCCGAAAATCTGATTCGAAAATTTATATTGAAGAACGTGAACTTTATTTTCGTCGTCAATATACAATGTTTGAAGCAGGAATTTAATACTATTTTCCTTATTAAGGATAGAAAAAAATATTTCATTTCACGCTTGAAGCATGCGTGAAACGCTCCGCTGTGAAAAATTTTTTTCTACTTATCAAAATGAAAATAGTATAACCTACCGAGCGGAACGAATGTGAAAAATTTATCATTATTCAACATGTGAGCGGCTAAAAGTAATGTCGATTTCGCTGGCATAGTAATATATAAATATAGCTTTGTAGATAAGGATGAAATTGTTGATATGAACTTTTTTTTGAAAAAGCCTTTTATGCTGCCAATATTAAATGTTGTGCTAGATGAGGTGTTATGTATATGAATTTGCCGGATTTTTTCTATACAGATTTTGCCTATTCCAGAACTATGGAAATTATTTTGTTCTTTATAGTTAATGTTTCTAATTTTATATTTGCGTATATAATCACATCAACTTTGTTCAATACTTTTATGGTAAAAACCTCTTGTTGGAAAAAACTGTGTTTTGCTGTATTAACAGTTTTATTTCAGGCATTTATGGTTTATGTGCCATACGCTCTTAATGGATTTAACGACATTGGAATTTTCGTCTATTTCGTTTCTACCCCGAATCCGCTTTTTTCACTTTTACAATTTTTTCTATGTATTAAATTAATTAAGATACCCAAACATATAGCAATCAATATGGTACTATACATATATCTTTTTGCGCTGCTGCTCTTGAGCTTATCCCGAATTATTAATTTCTCAATATTTAGGCAGGCCGACGGGCAATATAATTATATGATTGACGCAGGTTCTGCAATAATGGGCGCACTGTTGAATACAATTTTGTATCAAATTTTGTCTCGGCTTACAGATAAAAAAAATTTAATTATAGATTTGACAGACAATATTTTCGTCGGTTCATTATTAAAAAGAACCTTATTTATAATAACTATAGAGATTGTCATCTACTCCGGGATTGTATTCACTCAATTATACAGAAGATATGATTCTTTCGGAATGCTGCTCATTTCTATAATTTTAGTTCTTTCTATGATACTAAATATGCTTCGTTTGATGCACAGTACTGATGGAATAAGCCTGCAAAACAAGGCAGCTCATATAAATACACTCAGTAACGTAATCAACGATTTTCGCGCGGTTAAGCATGATTTTTATAATGTTCTTGCGACATATAGCGGTTATATATCTCTTGATGACCTTAAGGGACTGAAACGATATCATGAAAAGCTGATGAGCACTACGGTTGCGGCGGGCGACCAACTTGAAATTGTGAAAAATATGGATCAAAATCCTTCTCTTTGCGCATTGCTTATTCAAAAAAGCGAAAAAGCAGAGGAATTGGGAATCACCATGCACACCGCATTACATTGCAAGATAAATGACATATCAATGGATAATTTCGATCTTTGCAGGATTCTTGCCAATCTTCTTGATAATGCGATAGAAGCCTCCAGTGAAACAGAAGTCCCAAATGTAAGCTTTTCTATTGAAGAAAAAGTGAGCGGCGATAAGCTGATAGTTATAACAAACACCGTAAAGGAAGAGGTTGATATTTCTAAAATTGCAACACTTGGTTTTACAACAAAAGCAAATCATAGCGGAATAGGGCTTTCACAAACCAGAGATACAATAGCGAAATACAAAAATTGCGGAATTCATTTTACTTGTTATGGGCCTTTGTTTTCTTCTTATATTGAAATAAAAAAGACATGAGTATAAAGAAGACGGAAATAAACGAGTAGCGGTTTGATTCAGCCATTAAAACAAAAGGCTTTAAGAAATCAAACCGCTATAATTTTCAAAATTATGTATAAATACATTTTGTCTTATTGTAATTTTATGATTTTCTCAAAATTCTCAGCGCATTTAAAATTGCTATAAGTGAAACTCCGACATCAGCGAAAACAGCGCCTTTCATTCCTACTATGCCGAATACTCCAAGTATTAAGAATAAAATCTTGCAGCCCAAAGAAAAAACTATATTTTGATAAACTATTTGATGAATGAATTTTGTTAGATTTTTGGCCGTTACGATTCTATACGGCTCGTCGTTCATAATAACCACGTCAGAAGCCTCGATTGCTGCATCGGAGCCCACACCGCCCATAGCTATCCCGACATCTGCTCTTGTCAAAACCGGAGCGTCATTTATCCCATCGCCGACGAAAGCAACTTTTTTTCCGGATTCGGAAATTATTTTTTCCAAAGTTGAAACCTTATCCTGCGGCAATAAATTTGAATAAATTTTGTCTATTCCTAAATAATTGCCAATCTTTTGAGCGTTTTCGCTATTGTCTCCGGTTAGCATTATAATTTCTTTAATACCCTGCGAATGCAAGCCATCAATAGTTTTTTTGCTGTCTTCCTTGATTTCGTCCGAAATCACAATATACCCCGAATATTTATTGTCAATTGCGAGATAAACAATACTGCCTATAATATTAATTTTTGGAATATTGATTCCGTAGTCGTTTAATAATTTTTCATTTCCGGCCAAAACATGAGAAGAGCCGATATTTGCAGAAATACCTTTGCCGGCGATATCTTGATAATTGGAAATTCTTTTTAAATCAATTTCTTTTTTATATTGTTTTTTTATAGATACTGCTATTGGATGAGAGGAAAAATTTTCGGCGTAAGCCGCATATTCCAATAGTTCGTCCTTAGATAAATTGTTGTCCGGATTAATTTCGGTTACCTTGAAAATACCTTTAGTAAGAGTTCCGGTTTTATCAAAAACAAAGATTTCACTATTGTTTAGAGCCTCAATATAATTGCTTCCTTTAACTAAAATTCCTTTTTTGGATAAAGCGCCTATACCCGCAAAATAACTCAGCGGTATGGATAAAACAAGCGCGCAAGGGCATGAGATTACCAAAAATACCAGAGCTTTTGAAACCCACATCGAAATTGGCTGAGATAAAACAAGAGGCACAATAAAGGCAATAACGGCGGCAAGTCCAACAACAGTCGGTGTATAGATTCTTGCAAATTCGGTAATAAAATTCTCTGTTTTGGATTTTTTCGAGCTTGCGTTTTCTACAAGGCTCAAAATCTTGGCGACTGTAGATTCGCTGAATTCTTTTGTGACTTTTGCGATTATTACGCCATTCAAATTAATGCTTCCGGATAATATTTTATCGCCTTCGGCAATATCAATAGGTACGCTTTCGCCTGTCAAAGCCATTGTATCAACAGATGAATTTCCTTTTATAACTTTTGAATCTAAAGGAACTTTTTCGCCGGGTTTTATTAAAATTAAATCGTCGATTTTTATTTTTTCCGGATTTATTTTTTCGGTATTTTCACTATTATCAATGATTAAATTTGCATAATCGGGGCGGATATTCATGAGGTCCTTGATTGATTTTCGGGATTTTTCAACTGCCATATCCTGAAAAGCCTCGCCGATTTGATAAAAAATCATAACAGCAATACCTTCGGAATATTCACCGATTATAAAAGCGCCGACAGTGGCAAGGCACATCAAAAAGTTTTCGTCAAAAACTTGTCCGTTCATAATGTTTTTTATAGCACGATACAAAACGTCGTAGCCTATTAAAATATAAGCTGTCAAATATAATAAAAGTGAAGAAGTTTTTAGAAATAGGGCGGCGGCGAAAATTAAAACACCGATTGCGATTCTTATAAATTTCATTTTATCAAAATTTTCATCCGATTCAGAAATTTCTTCAGAAACTTTTACATCAGGCTCGATTTTGCCGACAATGCTTTTTATTAAATCGAAAACGTCATCCGAATCATTTTCGCCGGTTATATCAAAGCATAGTGTTTTTTGCATGAAATCGAGAGAAACGTTTTTCAAATATTTTATTTCTTTTACCTGAGACTCTATTACAGAAGCGCAATGAGCACAGTTCAAGTCTTGTAAATAGTATTTTTTTATCATAATCGACCTCCTATAACAAACGATTGAATAATTGTTCACTTATTATTATATTATAAATTATTTTTAAATGCAATATTTTTTGAAATAAAATTCTCTTTATACTATTTCCCTTTTAAAGAATAGAAAAAAATATTTCATTCCGCGCTTGAAGCATTGCGCGGAACGCTTCGCTGTGAAAATTTTTTTCTACAAATTAAATGGGAATTAGTATTAAATAATTACAAATAAATTTAGGAACAAAAATTTGTAATTTCGCATTTTTCGGATAATTAAGGGCTTTTGTAATATATTAGCGATATTTTTCGTAAATTATTTTGATTTAGAATCTTATTTGTAAATTAATTATAATATCAATGAAGATATTTATTTGTTAGAATAGGCTTATACAATAACGTGAATACAAAAATTTTGCGTCAATATGCAACAAGAAGTACATTTATAAATTGGGAGGTTTTATGAAGAAATATTCTGGGCCTATTATTTTTGCGACCGGAATTGCAATGATGATCTTGGGGATTTTTTTAAAAGAAACTGACGACATTATGATGAAAGCAATCCGAATTTGTTTGGAGTGTATAGGGATTGGTTAAAATATTAAATCGAAAAATTTTTCAAGCACTAACGAGCATCTTATATAATCTAAATATTGGCGGCTTTTTAAGCGGAAAAATCTATCAAGGGGAATTTAAAAGAATTTGCGTTCCCGGTCTTAATTGCTATTCATGCCCGGGGGCAATCGGCTCCTGTCCCATAGGTTCTTTGCAATCTGCACTATTGTATTATGATTATTATTTGCCTTTTTATATTGTCGGTATGCTTTTGATGTTTGGAGCTTTGCTTGGCCGGTTTATATGCGGATATTTATGTCCGTTCGGGTTTTTTCAAGAATTGCTGTACAAAATCAAGTCTCCGAAAATATCTCATTCATTATTTCCTAAAAAATTGAAGTATTCGAAATATTTTATTTTAGTCTTATTTGTTTTTATATTGCCAATATTTTATTTTTTTACAAAGGGATATATTGTTCCTGCTTTTTGTAAATTTATTTGTCCGGCAGGGACTTTAGAGGCAGGAATACCATTAACAATTTTGAACGAAGACCTTCGGAAAAATCTGGGTTTCGTTTTTAGCTGGAAAATGTTTTTATTAGGATTGACAATTTTTGTTTCTGTAGTAATTTACCGGCCTTTTTGTGCTTTTGTATGTCCTTTGGGAGCGATATATTCTGTTTTTAACAAAATAGCAATATTTAGGTACGCAATAGACGAAAAAGCCTGTGATAAATGCGGTGTTTGCCAAAAATCATGCAATTTGAATATAGAAACTTACGTCGAGCCAAATTCTTCGGAATGTATCCGATGCGGCGAATGTATTCGAAATTGCCCTAATAATGCGCTGAAATATGAAATCTCTGCAAAGTCGAACAAAATCAGTATTACGGATTAATAATGAAAATAGTATAAGCTTGCAAAAAAAATAAATCAAACTCATAGTGACGAGGAGAATAAATATGAAGCAAATAAAAGTATTAGTTTTAGTGGTAGCGATAGCATTAACAAATCTCGTGCATAATCAAAATATTCTTAAAGCTGATATTTATGATAAAAAACCGACTTTTGCGGAATTGTCGACATTACTTTATGTAAAAGATGACAATACGCTTTGGGAAAAAACACAGGAAAATGAAGAAATAAAAATTTTGGACAATGTTCAATCCGTCAGCGGAAAATATGCAAACCGTATGGTCGAAATTCTGAAAACCGACGGCAGTCTTTGGCTGATGGATTATCGTTTTGGGTCTTTGGAAAACGGAGTAGCGAAAAAAATTTCAGATAATGTAAAATATGTATCCTCTACAGATTATGATGTTATTGTAGTTAAAAATGACAATACTCTTTGGGGAATGGGTGAAAATTCTTATGGTTGCCTGGGTGTTGGGCATGAAAATCCTGTTACGGCATTGACAAAAATTGACGAAAACGTGCGATATGCGGAGCTGACTGATTCTTATTATACATCTCTGGTTTATATTAAAGAAGACAATTCTTTATGGGGCGCTGGATATAATAATTTTGATTATTTTTCTGAATCTTATTCCATTTCAAGCCCGAGCAAAATTATGGATGATGTACAATCGGTTTATATTTCGGCAGATGAGTTTTTTGTTACAAAAACAGATAATTCGCTTTGGACATTCAATTCATATACAGACCCTGTAAAATTCTCGGATAATATTAAAAAAGTTCAATATGATGATGATTTTAACGTATTCGCTTATCTTGAAGCGGATGGAGATTTTTGGGTATTAGATGATTATGCTTATGGTTATGAAGGTGTAGAACCTCAGCAATACGCTGCGAATATAAAAGATTTTGGTATTTATACAGATGAGGATGTTTACGTTTTAAGTGATAAAGGTGAATGGTCTTTTGTTAATTATAAATATGAACGAGTTAAGCACGCGATATTTGAATATGAATTGAAAAAAGTTCCGGACGGGCTTATAAAAATAGCTGATAATATTGTGGATATTAATTTTGAAGGAAATATTGCGTTGAGTTCGGATAAAACTCTTTCTGCCGGGTATGTTTATACAGATTCTTTCTACAAATATTTTATAGAAATAGCAAAAGCAGAATTTGGAGACGATGAAGAAGGCTTGGCTGAATATTTAAAGGAATTGCAGGAGGAGAGCAAGCTTAAAGACGGAGAGAAATACAAAATTGAACTCGAAGAAATAGCCAAGAATGTAAAATTGCCTGCTATAGAAAAAGCTGCTGTAAAAACGCCCGAAAAAATCGAGAATACAAAAATATCGTTGAAATATAACGGAAAAGATATAGAGACAAACGATGCGCAGCCATACATATCAAACAGCCGTGTCATGGTTCCGGTTAGGGTTATCAGCGAATATCTTGGCGCGGAAGTCGAATGGAATGAAGCTGAACAGAAAGTGCTTATCACAAAAAAAGACGGAACGCTGATTAGTATGAAAATCGGAGATAAGAATTTGCAAGTCGGAGATAAAACAATCGAAATGGATGCAGTTGCCGAAGTTAAATCTTCGAGGACTTTTGTGCCGATTAGATATGTTGCCGAAGCTTTGGGTATAAATGTAGAATGGATAGAAAATACAAAAACGGTATTGTTTACTGAAAAATAACGGTTATTATACTATTTCCATCTTAAAAGATAGAAAAATGGAAATAGTATTAAAGGGGCAGAAAAAAATCTGCCCCTAAAAATTTTAACTAACGGTACTCAGTTCTTCTGTTAGAATCCCCTCGAAAAAAGAATCATCTGTCAAAACTTTATTTTCAAAAACTTTCCTTAATTTCAAGAAAGAATTAAGGATTTCTTGAGAAATTTTAACCAGATGCATTAATTTTGAGGAATCTAAACTTTTATTAAATTCCGCGGCGGTTTCATGGAATGATTTATGAATTTCGAATAATTCCGCAAAAGCCTCAATATTGTTGTATTTATCGCGATTTGCCTCATACCATTTACCCAAAGAACAATTGTAATGGTCAACAACTTGTTCGAGCTTACCTATGTTATCTAAAAGATTATGAATAAATTTTGCATGCATTGAAAGATATTTTGCAAGTTGAGTTATTATAAAGCCGTTTTCTTCAATTTTATAATTTTGTGAAAGCATGTCCGACATTCGCTTTGAGCCGTCCGAAAAATCAGATAAATCAACAGAGATTTTATTGATTGTTTCGTGGCTTTGCTTAACCTTTTCATAAGTACGCATATTGATATCGTCGACTTTTTTCGTACATTCTTTCGTTCTCTTAGAAAGAGTTCCGATTTCTGTGGCAACAACAGAAAATCCTCGGCCGGCGTTTCCGGCTCTGGCGGCTTCGATAGACGCATTGATGGATAGAATTTGGGTTTGGGTAGAGATTTTAGATATTTCGGTAGATATTTTATCGATTTCTTTAACTTGCTGCTGAAGTTCATCTGATATACTGAGTGTATTTTGCAGATTTATATTATTTGCGGCAACAAACATTGATGATTGGACAAGTACAAATTCTGTTATCGCATAACTAAAATCTTCTAAACCCTTTTGAATAATCAGTTTTTTATTAATGTCGAGTTCTATTTTAAACACCTCACAAGAAATTCGTTTTTTTTGAAAGTTATACTATTTTCATTAATATATTTAAAAATAGTATAGCCTTATCCATCTATTCGGGAAATAGAAAAGAATAATTTCAAAAAACATAAATAATTTTATATTACTATATCGGCGGCAAAAAATTATTTGTGAGGTAAATCGACAGGCAAGAGCAACAATTTTTCAAAATAATACTATTTTCATTTTGATAAGTAGAAAAAAATTTTTCACAGCGGAGCGTTTCGCCCAATGTTTCTATCGCGAAATGAAATATTTTTTTCTATCCTTTATATTGAAAATAGTATAAAATTACATTGTTTCAAACGGCAATAGAAACGCCGGATCATAGAAATCCGCCGTCAATTTTTATTATTTCGCCGTTAATATATTCGGCTTTATTGGAGCAAAGAAAATAACATAATTCGGCAATTTCTTCGGGTTTACCAAAACGGGAGAGAGGGATATTGTCAATCATTTCCTGTTTTTCCTCTTTCGTCAGCCGGCTGTTCATATCGGTGTCGATTACTCCGCAGGCTATTGAGTTCACACGGACATTTGATGGCCCGGCTTCTTTTGCCAAAGCTTTTGTAAAAGAATCAACAGCGCCTTTGGTTGCGGAATATACCGCTTCGCATGAAGCACCGGAAATTGACCAAATAGATGATATATTAATTACACAGCCTCGTTTATTTTTAATCATGGAAGGTATTGCCAAACGAGTGCAGTTCAAAACCGACATTAAATTAGAAGAAAGAAGGTTTTGGATATCGAGGTAATCCATCTGATTGAATAAACCAAAATATGAAACGGCGGCGTTATTTATTAAAATATCAATTTCGCCGAAATATTTTTCTGCCGAATCAAACATATTTGTAACCGCCTGAAAATCACCAACATCACATGGCAATGCGATTACATTTGCAGAAATTTTTTTTAATTCCTCTAAAGTGTCGTTCAATTCTGAAATATTATTTTTGCAATTGATAACTACATTAAAATTATTTTCTAAAAATTTTCTTGCTATTTCTTTTCCGATTCCTCTGGAGGAGCCGGTTATTAAGACTGTAGACATAAAAATCATCTCTTTTTGAAATTTTTGAATAAACGCATTTCTATAAATCGCTGTAATTATATCAAAGATTTAATTTTATTAATAGCATTTCTATCTTTTGAATGGAAATAGTATAAAACAGTTTTAATTGAATTTTATTTGATGTATAATAAGCTTGTATACAATACAATTTTCTGATATTTTGTAGAAAATTGCGTTTCATATTTAATAATATTAAAATTTTTAAATTATTTTGAAAAGCAGTATTTTTATGTAAATTTATTGTAATTTGTTTTTTATTAGATATGTTTAAAATATAAATATACTAAAACAAAATCTCTCATGTGCACTTTCATAAAAAAAATCTTTCTGCGTTAATCAAATTAATTTATATGCTGATGAACGAGTGAACACATTATTTTTTTCGACATAATAGCTTTTTGTCAAAGATAAATTCAGTACAAATTGATATAGTAAGAGGGATACAGATGTCAGAAACAAACCCGCAATTAGAAATGAATAATTTAGAAAATGAAGAAACAGCGCTTTTTTCGCCATATGTTTATATTACTATGGGCATAATTTTCTTTTGGCTGATTTTGATTATTGACCCCGCGGAAGCCCTGAATAATATTAGCAGATATTTATTTTATTTTAGCATTTTCATCTCAGCAATTATAACGCTTTTTGTCGCATCTTTTTATTCAAATTATAAAAGTAATTTAAAATTGTCTTATCAAACGATGGTTTATATGATAATAATTCTTGGTGTTTTACTGCGCTTGTTTTATACATATTATACGCCGTATTGGGTAAGGCAGCACGATGTCGGCACAGAAATAGACGGATACGGACATTTATCATATATATATCATTTTGCAACAACATTCGAATTGCCGGCGTATAACAGCGGACAATTTTACCACCCGCCTTTGCATCATTTTATTTCGGGAATGTTTATCAGATTATTTTCGCTATTGGGTTACACCACGGAACGGACATATGAATCACTTCAATATCTGACTTGCTTTTATTCATCCTTGGCTATTTTTATTTCATACAATATTTTTGAAAATTTATGCTCAAATAAAGGATTACGGCTTATTTGCTTATTGCTCGTATCCTTAAACCCGACTTTCATTATTTTAAGCGGAAGTATAAACAATGATATGCTGTCAATTTTGTTTTTTTTGATTTGCCTGTCGTATTTGATAAAATGGTACAACGAGTCAACATATAAAAATATTATAATTATGGCTTTGGCGCTCGGGCTGGGGATGATGGCAAAATTATCTGTAGTAATGATTGCGCCTGTCATAGCGGCGGTATTTTTGTATAAGCTAATTAAAAATTATAACAATTTTAATATTTATAAACAATTTTTAATTTTTGGAATTATTTCTATTCCCTTAGGAATGTGGCATTCTTTATTGTATTTATATAGATTTAAACAGCCGTTAGGCTATGTATTGCCGCTTGACCCTGCTTCTGATATTTATACGGGAAATTATTCGTTTTTCGACCGTTTTATATTTTATCCGATAGGTGAATTTATAAATTCGCCGTATGCGTTTCCTTTTGAGGATTATAATCTTTGGGGATATGTTGTGAAATGTTTCACTTTTGGAGAATATACATTTGCTGAAAATGTCCTTTTCCAATCATGGATACTATTAATTTTCTCAGCTTTATTAATGCTATCCTCGGTTGCCTGCGTGTTTTATTTAATATTTTATTATGGTTTTATAAAAAACAAAGCTTTTTTTAATATAATGCTTGGGATTTGGACTACGCAGATTATTTCATTTGTTTATTTTAACATTAAATATCCTTTCGGCTGTACAATGGATACAAGATATATTACGCCGGCTATTATTTGCGGAGCTTATTTTATTTATCTGTTTTTTGAAACCTCGGCAAATATTAAACGGCAATTACTGATTAACAAGCTTTTTTATGTATTGATTTTGGGCTTTGGAATAAGCTCAATTTGGTTCTATATGCTTATTTTTTAACATTCATCAGTATAATTAAATTAATTATTTTAAGGATGATTTTATTGTTATTTGAAATGTACAACAAATTACCGAAGGACTTTAGGGACTTTATAAAATTTTTAATTGTCGGCGGCTTGGCGACGGTTGTTGATGTTTTGGTATTTAATATTTTTGCGCTTTATATTTTTAAGCCGGTAATTGCAAATGATGATTTAAGAATAGTTATTTCCAATATAATTGCTTTTATTTTTGGACTGATTACAAATTTCTTGTTATCCCGAAATTATTTTTTTAAAGGATATTCGGATAAGTCTAGGGAAATAGAATTTATTATTTTTACAATAATTGGGATTATAGGATTTATAATTAATACGCTTGTTGTTTGGATATTGTTTTCAAAATTTGGAATCATAGAACCGATAGCGAAATTCGTTGCTGTTGCTGTATCGTTTATGTGGAACTTTATTGCAAGAAAGATATTTCTTTATAGAAAATAAAAGGAGTAAATAGTATGGGAGATAAAAAAGCTATTATTATCGGAGCGGGACCGTCGGGATTATCTGCCGCTTATAAATTATTAAAAACTTCTGATATAAAACCCGTAATATATGAAATGTCTGATGATATCGGCGGAATTTCGCAAACTAAAAATTTCGGCGGAAACCGAATGGATCTCGGCGGACATAGATTTTTTTCGAAATCCGATGAAGTAATGAACTTTTGGGAAGAAATAATGCCTTTTTCCGAAGACAAGGAAAATTATAAAAATCTCGAAAAAATATTCATGATAAGAAATAGATTGTCCAGAATTTTGTATTTGCGAAAATTTTTCGATTATCCGATTACTTTATCTGTAGAAACCTTGAAAAATTTGGGTTTTATTAAAACAATAAAAATAGGCTTTTCTTATTTAAAAGTAATTGTTTTTAAACCAAAAGAAATAAATTCCCTAGAGGATTTTTATATAAGCCGTTTTGGCAAAGAATTATATAATACATTTTTCCGTGACTATACCGAAAAACTCTGGGGCGTGAAATGCCGCGATATAAATCCGGATTGGGGCGCGCAAAGAGTTAAAGAGCTTTCTATTATAAAGGCGGTTTTGCACGCAATAAAAAAACCTTTTATGAAAATATCTTCCGTAAAGCAAAAAAATGTAGATACGACTTTGATAGAAAAGTTTTTGTATCCTAAGCGTGGACCGGGCGAGTTTTGGGAAGAGCTTGCCTCGAAAATAGAAAAAAGCGGCGGCGAGATTTATAAAAATTGCAAAGTCGTGAAAATCTACAGCGAAAATCAGCAGATTATTTCGGTTGATGTCAGTGATGGAAACGGAAATATAAATAATATTAAGGGCGATTTTTTTATTTCCAGTATGCCGATCAAGGAATTGGTTGAGGATCTGGATGCGGAAGTCCCAAGCGCAATAAAGTCAATTTCGAATGGACTGCCTTACAGAGATTATATTACTGTTGGCGTTTTATTGAAAAAATTAAAATTGAAAGATAAAAAACATCCGAAAGGCAAAGTCAGAGACAATTGGATTTATATACAAGAACCGGATGTTTATCTTGGGCGAATTCAAATTTTTAATAACTGGTCTCCGTTTATGATAAATGACAGAAAAAATGTCTTTATCGGTCTTGAGTATTTTGCTACGGTCGGAGATAAACTTTGGTCAATGTCAGAGAAAGAATTCACCGATTTAGCGATTTCCGAATTGGTCAAGCTCGGAATTGCGGATAAAGAGGACGTACTGGAAACGCATCAAGTGAAAGTTGAAAAAGCTTATCCTGCTTATTTCGGAACATATGAAAAATTTGACAAAGTTCGAAATTATCTCGATAAATTTAAAAATTTGTATCTTGTCGGAAGAAACGGTCAGCACCGTTATAATAATATGGATCACTCTGTTTTGACTGCATTCGAGGCCGTTAGAAATATAAATTCGGGCAATCAAGACAAGTCTAATATTTGGAATGTAAATTCCGAAAAAGAATACCACGAAACGAAATAAAATAGTATCAACTAGTATGGAATTTAAAGCGAAAATTTATTCGCGAGTAAATAATTTTTTAATGAGTTTTTTTGGAAGGAGGATTATTATGGCAAATTTTATGATTCTATTACCAAAAGATGAAGTTGATTTTAGTGAAATAAACGACTATAAAAACATCAAACTTATTGATGCCGAAAAAACTGTGGAAGAAGCGCATAATGCCATTAAAGACGGAGCCGACGGAATAATTGCCCGCGGATCGGAAGCAAATGAACTAAAAGCAAAAACCGATTATACCGTTGTTGAAATTTTTGTAACATTTCAAGAACTGGGGCTTTTGATGAATAAGGCCAAAAAAATTCTCGGAAAGCAAAAACCGCGTGTCTCGATTGTTGGAATTAGAAATATGTTTTCGGACACGGACAAATTTAACGAGTTATTTGATGTTGATTTAAAAACATATTTTGTGGAACAAAAAAGCGATTTTCAAAAAGCTGTAAAACAGGCGGTCGACGAAGGCACAGAAATAATAATCGGCGGAAAATCTGCGAATTATTACGCTAAATATTACAAACGTCCGGGAATGATTGTTGATTTTTTAAGCAAAGAGTCGATCGAAAATGCAATAAGCAGAGCGGAGGCTTTTGTCTCAGCAAATAATTATACGAAAAAAAATTCTCTGCAATTGCAAATACTTCTGGACAATACTTTTAACGGCATTTTCAAAATCAATAAAAACGGAAATATAGAAAATTTGAACGCCAAAGCCGGAGAGATTTTGGGTATATCCGCAGGAAATAATATTTCCGATTACAATCCGGAAATAATGAACGAAATTTCGGAAAAAGATTTTTTTGTATCGGAAATAAATAAAAAGCCTTATGTGTTTTGGGTAAAAAAAGAAAAGGGCGGCGGGGCGTTTGTCTCAGTTTTTGAGGAAGAAATT
The DNA here is from genome assembly GCA_031551135.1 of Eubacteriales bacterium. Classification (GTDB taxonomy): domain Bacteria; phylum Bacillota; class Clostridia; order Lachnospirales; family JAITVM01; genus JAITVM01. Next base: position 15,895 of record JAVBOA010000026.1, read on the forward strand.
CTGTCTGGCATAGCCTCTGAAACGCGAAAAAGCAGTTTTAGCGTTTCGAATGATTTTACATTTGATTTGCTCGAAAAAAAATCGCCTGGGCTTTCGGGCGTAATAAAAAGCGCGAAATTATATTCGCAAAACAAACTTCCGATTTTAATAAGCGGGCAAATCGGCAGTGAGCGTGAATTTATTTCACAAGCAATACATAATGAAAATTTTAATACAGGTTCATATATAGAATTTAATTGCGCTGCATTTCCCGAAAAAGCGCAATTCAAATATCTTTTTAAAAACGAAGATAATGAGTCGTTGTTGGAATTGGCTCGAAATGGTACGTTAGTTTTGCAGAATTTCGAATATTTGAGCAAAGCCTGCCAGCAGTTTTTGATTCAAATATTGAATAAGTCTTGCGATTTTAAGGCGATTTTTATAACTGAATCTAATATAGTAAAATTGGTAAAAGAAAATATAATTTATAAAGAATTGTATTATTTAATCAATACATTTTCGATTCAGATTCCGTCTTTTGCGGATAGAGAAAACGATATTGCGAATTGGGCAGAATTTTATCTAAAAGAATATTGTGAAAAATATTCCAAAACTTTAGCTTTTACCATCGACAGCAAAAATATTATTTCTAAATATAATTGGGACGGCGGTCTTTTGCAATTGCAGAATTTTATCGAGCGCGCCGTAGTTATTTCAACGGGAAAAACTTTGAAAGAAAAATTTATTAAAGAAGAGCTTTTAAAAACTTATCCTATTTTGGAAAATACCGATAAAAATATTGAGTTTGAAGATTTGGAAGCTATCGAAATAAAAATGTTACTGGACGAAAATAACGGTAACCGCACGAAAGTCGCCGAAAAACTAGGAATTAGTACAACTACACTTTGGCGAAGGTTGAAAAAATTTAATATAAAAAATAAATTCGAATGATAAAATTTATTAAAAATTTGAAAGTCTGCTTTGCTGAATAAAATTCTGTAGAAATCTCAATCGAAAACACTGATAATTTCGTCATTATTAAATAGCAAAAAACATTCTATTAATTTATTATTTATATTATTATTAAATTAATCAGGGATTAAATCGTTGAAAGCAAGGGAAGCCGTGAGGCGTTTTGACCGAAGGCAGAAGCGTTTTTAATCGAGTATTAGTAGAGTGCTGCTTGGAGTGATTGATATTTTAACAGAATTAAAAAAGCTGAGGTATACTATAAAAATGCTTCGGCAAACAGATGATAAAATGAAAAAAGCGCAAGTCGGTTTCATTGTGGATATGTGCGTAATGTTTATATTTAATACTATTTGCGCGGGGAGCTTTTTGGCCGGACTGCTGAAATACACAAATATAAGCGATGAAATGACCGGTTTGATTTCTGCAATACCTGTTTCGTCTTCCTTTTTTCAATTAATTGGTGCTATAACAATCGGCTCGATGAAAAATAAAAAATTTGCGATTTCGTTGGGAATTATATTGCATAGGATTTCGATGTCCATAATGTTTTTTGTGCCGGTATTTTTTGGTTCGAGCAATATGTCTTTAAATATAATCGTGGCTTTGTATATTATCGGGCATTTTGCAAACGCATTAATCAGTCCGGAATATAATAGCTGGGTTATAAACGTTACATCTGATGAAATGCGTGCAGATTTTTTTGGTATAAGAGAGCGCAACGCTTTGGTTTGCGCCGCGGTATCCTCAATCGCCACAAGTCTTGTTCTGGATAAATTTAATGCTCTGAATCTGCAATTAGTTGCTTTTTCGATAATCGGTTTTTATTTGTTGATATCTGCTGTAATAAACATAGTTGTAATTTTAAAGATGTATATGCCGAATAAAGACAATTATCACGGGAAATTCAAATTATCGGATATTACAAAGCCTCTAAAGGATAGGAAATTTCGGAATGTTTTGGTTTTACAGATTTTATGGCAAGCCTCTTGTTTAATCTGGATTCCGTTTACTGGAGTTTATTTAATAAATAATCTTAAGGCGAATTATTCTTTAATAGGAATTGTTGCGGTTGTGGTTTCTTTTGAAAAGGCGATTTTCGTACGGCATTGGAGTAAATTTGTTATAAAATCAACATGGGCGAAAGTCTATCTCTATGCTTTAATGATTTATGGTGCGTCCACGGTTCTTTTTATTTTTTTAACACCGGGAAATGTAAACTGGCTCTATATTATTCAGTCTTTTATAGGAAATATTGCGTGGAGTATTTTTGGAATCGCTCTTTTTAACGTTCAGGTTGAAAATATAGACGACGACAACCCATCCATTTATTTTGGCTTGGGCGGAGCTGTCAGCAGTATCGGCGGATTTTTATCGGCTTATTTCGGAAGTAAAGTTTATTATTTTGTAAATTCCGGAGATTTTATTATTAATGGAATGCAGGCGCTTTGCTTGCTCTCAATTTTATTTGTAATATTAATTTGTTTGCATTTAAAATTTTCTATTATCAATAAAGCTAATATATAGAAATGAAAAAAAGCAGTTTGATTTTTTTGCTAAATTATACTATTTTCATTTTGATAAGTAGAAAAAATTTTTTCACAGCGGAGCGTTTCACGCATGCTTCAAGCGTGAAATGAAATATTTTTTTCTATCCTTAATGATGAAAATAGTATTAATTATTGGTAAAAAAATCAGACTGCTATTTTTTTGAATATGAAATAATGAAACTCTACATTTTATCTACATGTTCGATTGCCAATAAATCAAGAATCGAAATAATAACTTCTTTCACAAGATTAATTAATGAAATTCTGGATTTTCGGATTTCTTCGCTTTCTTCGTTTATAATATTGCTTTCGGAGTAAAATTTACTGAAAAGCGACGCGATTTCATAAACATGCTCGCATAAATAATTCGGCGCTTTTTCGTTGAACGAGCGCAAAATAATATCTTCGGTAAAAAGTATTTTGAATATAATATCGAATTCGGTATCGGAGAAAATTCTGATTCTTCCGCCGTCGGAGCCTGTTTTTTTGATAATGGAGTTAATTCGTGCGGTATTATACAATAAATAAGGACCGGTTTTTCCTTCGAATGAAATAAATCTATCCATGTCGAAAATATAATCTCGGCTGCGGTGATTATATAAATCTCCGAATTTCAAGGCGGCAATTCCGACTTTTTGAGCGATTTCACGTTTTTCTTTTTCGGTAGTCTCGTTGGAAATACGGTCGCTTATTTCTTCGTATGCTTTTTCGGTGATAGTTTTTATAAGCTCCGATAATTGCATCACTCCGCCGTCACGCGTTTTATAAGGCTTTCCGTCTTTGCCGTTCATTGTCCCGAATCCTATATGCTCCAATTTCGTTTTATTCGGTAAAATTTCACCTTTTCGCGCGCATCGGAAAACTTGTGTAAAATGTAGTGACTGTCTGTTATCGGTAAGGTATATAATTTGATTAGGGTCAAACATTTCGATACGCTGCATGATTGTTGCTAAATCCGTTGTGGAATATAATTGCGCTCCGTCTGATTTTCGAATAATTATCGGAGGTATCTCCAATTTATCTTCTTCTGTTTTTACATCAACAACAAGCGCGCCTTCGCTTTCATAAGTTATGCCTTTCTCGATTAAAGTATTTACTAATTTTTGTATATAATCTCTGCATGTGCTTTCGCCGTACCATAAATCAAAATCCACATTCAAATCCGCATATATCTTTTTCGAATCCTCTATAGAGAGCGCCACAAATTTTTTCCACAATTCATAATATCCGATGTCTTTGTTTTGTAATTTTTTTGTAGCTTCTTGGGCATTAAGCTTATATTCATCGGATAATTTAGACTTTGAAGAAGCCGTTGGATAAATTTCATTCAATTCATCAATGCCAAACGGCAGGCTGTCGGATTCGGAAGGCGTATAATTATCTTGGAAATATACAAGATTGGGATAGCGTTCCTTGATTTCGGTTATAATCAAACCCATAGGTAAGCCCCAATCGCCGAGGTGTATGTCTCCGATTGTATTATATCCCAAAGCTTTCGAAATACGTTTGATGGATTCGCCGATAATCGCCGAACGTAAATGGCCGATATGCAAAGGTTTTGCGACATTCGGACCGCCGTAATCGAGAATAATTTTATCGCTGAATTTTTGGCTGATCAAATCGTCAAAGGATTTTATTTTATTAATGTAATTTTCGAAAAATTCATTTTTAAGAGATATATTAATAAATCCCGGCGGCACGGCTTCTATTTTGGAAAAAATATCTTTTCTTAAAGCAGATTCTTCTTTATAACAATCAAAAACTTCATTGGAATGTATTTTTTCTACGATTTCGTTCGCGATTGCAAGCGGCGGTTTTTTATATAATTTTGCGCCTGCCATTGCTCCATTGCAAGTGAATTGACATAAATCCGGTCTGTTCGAAAGTGCTATTTTGCCAAGATTTTTATCATACCCGCATTTTTCGAATGCTTCTGATATAATTTCGCTTATTTCATTTATTATATTCATCAAAAAAACTCCTTGTTTGTTCTTTAATCTGAAAATTATAACATAAAACAATTTAAAACAATAGTATGGTTTTATTTTTTAAAAGTATAAAGAATTAAAGAAATATGTATTTTTTTGAATACAAATACAATATATCTGTACTTATTTTAAGCAATCGCATAAAATATAAGGAATATAATTTCTAAAAGATACTTTAAACAGACTATAAAGGAAAATGATTACATGAAAATACTATTTATTCTGGCTTTAATTATTTTAACATCGTGCTCGAATTTGAATAACGATAAGTCTATGAATGATCATTCTGCGAATAATAATTCTACAAATGAAAATTCTACAGAGGCTATTGAAACAGAAAATCCGTCAAATTCAGCAGATGCGGAAACTTCAAATTCGCTCACGCCGGAAGTAAATGATGGCGAAAAGAAAGAGGATTATATTTCGGAAACAATTAAAAATCTTACAATTGAAGAAAAAATCGGTCAATTATTTATGGTAGCGTTTAGAAAAGATGAAAATATGAAACCGATTACGGAATTGACTCCTTTTGTTCAGCAGAGCATAGAAAAATATAAAATAGGCGGAATAATTTTATTCGGAGAAAATATTGTCTCGAAAGAGCAGACAAAAAAATATATTTCAGATTTAAAGGCGGTTTCAAAAAATCCGCTGTTTATCGGAGTGGATGAAGAGGGCGGCTTGGTTTCGAGGCTGGGAAAGCTTTATGATGAAAAAATTCCAAAAGCTTCAGAAATCGGGGAAAAGAATGATTTTGATTACGCATATGGAATCGGGGAAAAGATTGCAAATAATTTAAAAGAATTGGGTTTTAATATAAATTTTGCGCCGGTAGCGGATATAAATACAAATCCCAATAACAAAGTCATAGGAGAGCGCTCTTTTGGCAATGATAAAGAAATAGTTGCCGAAATGGTTAAAGCTGAGGTTTTGGGAATGCAGGACAGAGGAATTATTTCCGTTATAAAACATTTCCCGGGGCATGGAGATACCGTGAACGATACTCATGACGGGTTTGCTATTTCTAAACAGGATTTGGAACGGCTTTTTACTGAAGAATTTTTTCCGTTTGAAGCCGGAATAACGGCAGGCTGCGGCGGTGTTTTGATAGCGCATATTTCGTTCCCAAATGTTTATGAGGGCAACGAACCGGCAGGCTTTTCAAAATTTATTGTTACCGATATTTTGCAAAATAAGCTAAAATTTGATAAACTGATATTTACTGATGCGCTTGATATGGGTGCTGTTAAAAATTATTATTCCTCTGATGAAGCGGCGTTTGCGGCTTTTAAAGCCGGAGTCGACATTTTATTGATGCCGGAAGATTTACCGCTTGCGTATAATCGTTTGCTGGAAGCTTACAAAAACGGCGAAATTACAGACGCGGAGCTTGACTTTAAGCTTGAAAAAATCATAAAATCCAAACTGGAACTTGGGATGATATTTCCAAAATAATTCGTCTATTTACAAAATATCTTTTTATATAAAAATCTTACTTGAAATAAAGCTTCATTATAACTATAATATTTATTATTCCGCAAAATATTTGATTTTTATTGTGTTTGTTTAAATATATTTAAAGAAAGGGTGGTTAAGTTGAATAATACTCCAAATGAATATTTTGATATACTGATTTCTAAAATAAAATCCTACCACCCGTCGAATGATTTTTCGAATGTGGAAAAGGCTTATTTGATTGCGAACGAGGCACATGGCACACAGATTCGAAATTCGGGAGAACCATATATTATTCATCCGCTGTCCGTAGCGATAATACTAGCCGAGCTGGAGATGGATCTGGAATCGATAATAGCCGGTATTTTGCATGATGTTATCGAGGATACGAAATACAAATATCCTCAGATTGTCGAAATGTTCGGTCAAGAGATTGCCGACCTTGTGGACGGCGTTACGAAATTGGAAAGAATGACATATACAAAACAGGAAAATCAGGCAGCGACTTATAGAAAACTGCTTTTGGCAATGGCGAAAGATATTCGTGTGATTATTATAAAAATCGCCGACCGCCTCCATAATATGCGCACTTTGAATTTTAAGCCGTTGGATAAGCAAAAGATTACGGCGCAGGAAACGCTTGATATTTACGCACCTTTGGCATCTCGTCTTGGTATCAACAGTATTAAAGATGAGCTTGAGGATCTTTCGTTTAAATATTTGCATGCTGACGAATTTAAAGAATTAGTTAATGACGTTTTGGATATACATTCTGAAAGAAAAGAGTTTATAGAACTAGTCAGCAAAGACATAAAGGAAAAGCTTCGTTTGGAAAATGTGGACTGTGAAGTTTACGGCCGCCCGAAGAATTATTACAGTATTTTCAGAAAAATGAATGACCAAAATAAAACCCTTGACCAGATTTATGATTTATTTGCATTTAGAGTAGTTGTGGAATCTGTTGGGGAATGTTATAAAGTTTTGGGAATTTTGCATGATAAATATATTCCTGTTCCTGATAGGTTTAAGGATTATATCGCGATTAAGAAAAACGGAATTTACCAATCTTTGCATACAACTTTAGTAGGACCGGACGGAATTTATTTTGAGGTGCAGATTCGGACAAGAGATATGCATAAAATTGCAGAATACGGTATTGCGGCGCATTGGAAATATAAAGGGCAGTCGGTAGGTCAAGAATACGTTGAAAAAGAAGAAGAAAAGCTGGATTGGCTCAGACAGATTTTGGATTGGCAAAAAGGATTTTTGGATAATTCTGAATTTTTCGTAAGTGAATTAAAAACCGGTTTAGAAGTTTTTCAAGAGCAGGTTTATTGTTTTTCGCCGAAAGGTAATTTATACAGACTTCAAGCCGGCTCAACCCCGATTGATTTTGCATACGCTGTGCATACAAAAATCGGAAATACGGCAACCGGTGCTAAAGTAAACGGAAAAATGGTTTCGATAAATACTGTTTTGCAAAGCGGCGATAAAGTCGAAATTATTACAACAAAAAATTCGAAACCAAGTCTCGACTGGCTTGAATTTGTAAAAACAAATTCGGCCCGCAACGGAATTAGGCAATATTACAGGCAACAGGACAAAGGCGAGTTCGCGAAGCGCGGCAAAGAGCTTTTGGAGAAAGAAGCGAAATCGAGAGATTATCATTTATCTAAGCTTTTGAGCAAACAAGGACTCGATTTTATCTTAAACAGATATTCTTATAAAGATTTCGAAACATTATGCGCTGCTGTCGGGCGTGAATATGTAAAAGCAATACAGTTGATTAACCGTCTTATTCATGAATACGAGCGCGAAAATCATATTTCTGATGATAAGAGTGAGATTGTTTTGCCTCACCCTAATCCGAACGAAAAACAAGAAGATGACAATAAATTCAGAAAAGGAACGATTCTTGTTGCAGGAATGGGAGATCTGGAAGGATACCGCCTTTCGAAATGCTGCGGTCCGGTGCCGGGCGACGAGATTGTTTGCTATGTAACCAGAGGGCGCGGAACTTCTATTCACCGCAAAGATTGTATTAATATGATTCATTTGAGCGAAGAAGAATTGCCGAGGCTTATGGAAGCGCGCTGGAATCTGCCCGAAAAATCAAGCGGCAGTGAAAAATACCGCTCTGAGCTTATTATTCAGGCTTTTGAGCGAAACAAACTTTTGCAGGATATTTTATCCGAGCTTTCGCTTGCGGATATTCCGGTGAAATCTATTTTGGGTCATACAAATAATGACATAAGCACCATTAATGTGGGCATAGAAATTTTGAGCAAAGAACAGTTGAATAAAATTATGAACAAGATTTTGGGTATCGAATCTGTAATTGAAGTTCTTAGAAATACAACTTAATGCTTTTTGGAGGATAAAATGAGAGCTGTTGTTCAAAGGGTTTTGGAGGCAAAAGTCGTTGTAGACGGCGAAACTGTGGCTCAAATAGATAAAGGACTTTTGGCGCTTGCGGCGTTTTCTGACGACGACAACGAAGACACAATTAAGTATACTATGGATAAAATTATTAACTTGCGTATTTTTGAAGATTCCAACGAAAAAATGAATTTATCGATTAACGATGTAGGCGGTTCATTGGTTGTTGTGCCGAATTTTACGGTTTACGGCGATGTTCGAAAAGGAAGACGGCCGAGCTTTATTATGAGTGCAAATCCCGATAAAGCAAGGGCTCTTTTTGAACAGACTGTTTCTATAACAAAAAGTATTTTTGATAAAGCTCAATTTGGAATTTTTCAAGCTGATATGAAAGTCCATTTAATAAATGATGGACCGGTTACGGTATTAGTAGACAGCGACAGGATTATATAGTATTAAAAAATCAAACTTAGACTCTTGGTGGATTATGAAAATAAAATGTATAGAAGTAGGCGCACTTTCAGAGAATGCGTATTTTTACTATAATGAAGAAACAAGAAATGCTGTTTTAATTGACCCCGGCGATGAGCCGGAAAAACTCGCCGAATTTATAAACAAAAACTATCTTAATTTGAAGGCAGTATTTTTAACGCATGCTCATTTTGACCATTTTGCGGCTATTCCTGAATTGCGAAAGTTATTTGATTTCAAAATTTATATTCATGAAAAGGAAGCAACGGTTTTAATGAATGCAAGTTTGAATTTATCTGCTTTATATTGTTATAACAGCATTGAAATTCAGCCGGACATAACTCTGAAAGATGATGAGGTTTTTTCCATAGAGGAATTGGAATTTAAAATCGTGCATACGCCCGGGCATACCGGCGGCTCGTCGTGTTATATAAATTTTGCGGATAAAATAGTTTTTTCGGGTGACACGCTTTTCTTTAAGACAATCGGACGCTCTGATTTACCTACATCCGAACCTTTCAAAATAAAAAAATCGATACGAAATAAACTTTTCACTCTGAATGACGATTTTGTTGTTTATCCCGGACACGGAGAACAAACAACAATCGGATCTGAGAAAAAATATAATAACGAGCTGTAAACGGAGGAACTATGGAATTTTTTATAAAAGGTCATAGTTTTTTGTATGAAGTTCAGACTATGATACAAATTTTTTATCCAAACGAAAAATTCATTCAGAAAGATTGTATTTCAGAAAATTGTATTTCGGTCGTTTTGGAGAACAATCAAATTACAGCGGAAATTTATTGGGAAAAGATTGCTGAGGATACTTATTCACTTTATGATGACGGCGACACCGCCAATAATATAAAAATCTGTCTTTATAAATTATTATCGCATTATACGAATAATTATTCTAAATGGGGAATTTTAACGGGGGTTCGGCCGTCTAAAATCGCCGGAAAATTATTAGGCGAAGGAAAATCCGAAAACGAGATTATTGTATTTATGAATGAAAAATATCTTGTCGACCCAGAAAAAGCTCGATTATGTATCGACGTTTATAAGCAGGAAGAAAATATTATAAAAAATAATAACGGCGAGGATTATTCGCTTTATATCGGAATACCTTTTTGCCCAGAACGCTGTCTTTACTGCTCTTTTTCTTCATATCCTATAGAAAAATATCAGCATCTAATATATAATTACATAAATGCGCTGGAAAAAGAAATTTTTGTTGTAAAAAAATATTTCGGGAGGAAGCGTCTTGAAAATTTATATATTGGCGGCGGCACTCCGACTTCATTCAGCGCGGAACAATTGGATTTCCTATTATCGATTTTAACTAAAAATTTTGATTTGAGAAATCTCAAAGAATTTACTGTCGAGGCAGGGCGGCCGGACACTATAAATCAGGAAAAATTAAAGGTTCTCAAGAATTACAATGTCAGCCGAATTTCGATTAATACTCAAACAACCAACGACGAAACTCTCGAAAAAATCGGCAGAAAACATTCGGTAGCGGATTTTTACAGAGCTTTTGAAATGGCGAGAGAATTCGGATTTAATAATATAAATGTGGATTTAATAATCGGTTTGCCGGGCGAAAACCAAGCTGTTGTAGAAAACACGATTAATTCGGTTTTGAATCTAAAACCGGAAAGCGTCACGATTCATACACTTGCCGTGAAACGCGCTTCAAAACTCAAAGAAGATTTAGATAAATATAATTTTAATATATCGAATATTGAAGAAATGCTGAAAATCGCAAGGGACAAAATTTTGGAATCGGGAATGCACCCCTACTATATGTATCGCCAAAAAAATATAATGGGGAATTTTGAAAATGTCGGATATGCTTTATCCGGTTACGAATGTTTTTATAATGTTCAAATAATGGAGGAAAAGCAATCCGTTATTGCATTGGGGGCCGGTGCGACTTCAAAAATCGTTAACTTAAAAACCGACAGAATCGAAAGAATTTTTAATGTAAAAAATATAGACGAGTATTTAAAGCGCATTGACGAAATGTGCGAACGCAAAGAAACTATCTTAAAGGAGTGGTTTTGTGAAAATAATTGCCCCGAAAGGAACAAATGATATCTTAGGTGATGATATCTATATTTGGCAGAAAATTGAAAATGAAATACAGGAAATCTGTAAATTGTTTAATATAGAAGAAGTCCGCACGCCGATTTTTGAATATACTGAATTATTCAGCCGCGGAGTAGGCGAAACAACAGACGTTGTTCAAAAAGAAATGTATACTTTCACTACAAAAGGTGAAAAATCTTTGACGCTTAAGCCGGAAGGCACGGCAGGAATTGTGCGTTCTTATTTGCAGCATGGACTTTTCGCAAATAAAATGCCTTGCAAATTATATTATGTTGCGCCGAATTTCAGATATGAGCAGCCACAGTCGGGACGCTACAGGCAGTTTCATCAATTTGGTGTGGAGTATTTCGGTTCGGATTCGCCTGCTTGTGATGCTGAGGTTATTGGAATAGCGGATATGCTTTTAAAAAAGCTTGGAGTTAAAAATAATACGCTCTTTTTAAATTCGCTTGGCGGACCGGAATGCCGCAAAAAATATAATCTTGTATTGACAGAATATTTGAAAAAGCATTATGACAGCCTTTGTCCGACTTGCAAAGAACGTCTTGAAAAAAATCCGTTACGGGTTTTGGATTGCAAAGTGGAAGCTTGCGCACCGATAATCGAAAACGCTCCTGTTACTTTGGACGTTTTGGATACAGAATGCCGCAATCATTTTGAGGATCTTCAGAAAATATTGACAGCCTCCGGCATTGAGTTTAAAATTAATGCGAAAATCGTTCGGGGTTTGGATTATTATACAAGAACTGTTTTTGAATTTGTAAATGACGAGGTACATGGCTCTGTCGGCGGCGGCGGACGCTACGACGGCTTGGTTGAACAATTGGGCGGCGCAAAAACTCCGGCTGTTGGATTCGCAATGGGCATGGAGCGGATTATTTTGGCGCTAAAAAGTCAAAATGCCACTATTGCTTCGAAACCAAGAACAGAAATATTTATTGGATTTATCGGCGACAACGGTTTTTTGAAATCTCAGAAATTTGTAAAGGATTTGCGTGAAAAAGGAATCATTGCGGAATCGGATATTATTAAACGCTCGGTTAAAGCGCAGATGAAATACGCTGACAAAATAAATGCGAAATATACAATAATTCTCGGAGACAGTGAAATTGAATCGGGCAGAGCCAATATTAAAAATATGGATATCGGCGAATCAGTGGAAATTAATATAAATGAAATTTATGAGTATATAAAAGGAGAAAGCCATGAGTGAATCAATGCTGGGTATGAAAAGAACGCATTATTGTGCGGACGTAAATGAAGAATTTATTGGTCAGGAAGTTACCGTTATGGGTTGGGTAAACCATAATCGAAATTTCGGTCCGTTTTTATTCATCACGCTAAGAGACCGCACGGGAATTGTGCAAGCATATTTTAATCAGGAAGAGAACAAAGAACTTTTTGATAAGGCTTCGGCTTTGCGCGGCGAATTCGTTGTTGGGATAAGCGGCAAAGTTATTGCACGTACGGAAAAAAATATAAATCCGGCTTTGAAAACCGGAAAAATCGAAATTCAGGTGAATAGTCTGAAAATTCTTTCTGAGGCTGAAATTCCGCCGTTTACACCGTCTGATGTGGGCGTTAAGGATGATTTGAGATTAAAATACAGATATATAGATTTACGCCGTGCCGAATTGCAAAAGAATTTCTTTGTAAGGCATAAAATGGCGCAAGTTGTGCGGAGTTTTCTGGATAAAGAAGGATATATCGAAGTTGAAACACCGGTTTTGACAAAATCAACTCCGGAAGGCGCACGCGATTATCTTGTGCCCAGCCGTATTTATCCCGGAAATTTTTATGCTTTGCCGCAATCGCCACAGCTTTTTAAACAATTGTTAATGATTTCGGGTTTTGACAGGTATTTCCAAATAACAAAATGCTTTAGAGACGAAGACCTTCGAGCCGACCGTCAGCCGGAATTCACTCAAATAGATACCGAATTGTCTTTTGTTGACCAAGATGATATCCTGGAAATAAACGAAAGACTGTATAAGGAAATTTTCAAAAAAATGCTTGATGTGGAAATTGAACTTCCGATTCAAAGAATGCCGTATATTGAAGCAATGACACGATACGGTATTGATAAACCGGATATTCGTTTTGGTATGGAGCTTGTAAATATTACCGGTATCGTTAAAAATTCCGAGTTCGGAGTTTTCGAAAATGTGATAAATGCAGGCGGTTCTGTACAGGGAATTTGCGTTAAAGGCGCAGCTTCTATGCCAAGAAAACAAATCGATTCTTTGGTTGAATTTGTGAAAGATTACGGCGCAAAAGGTTTGGCTTGGATAAATGTTCTCGAAAACGAAATCAAAACGACTTTATCAAAATTCTTTGATGAAAATAGATTGAATGAAATCCTAAAAGCGTTCGGCGCAGAAGCGGGCGATTTAGTTTTAATTTGTGCGGATAAAACAGAAACGGTTTGGGATTCGCTTGGCAATTTGAGGAACGAAATCGCAAAAAGATTGAATCTATACAATCCGAATGAATATAAATTGCTTTGGGTTACTGAATTTCCGCTTTTTGAGTGGTCAGAAGAAGATAACAGATTTTATGCGAAACATCATCCGTTTACTTCTCCAATGGATGAAGATATAGATTTGATGGACAGTGACCCGATTAATGTACGTGCGAAGGCTTATGACCTTGTTATAAACGGTTATGAATTGGGAAGCGGCTCAATCAGAATACATCAGCGTGAAGTTCAAGAAAAAATATTCAAGATTTTAGGGTTCACGCCTGAGGAAATAAATGAAAAATTTGGATTTATAATTGAAGCATTTAAATACGGCGCGCCGCCGCACGGCGGAATTGCTTTCGGTTTTGACCGTCTGACAATGATTATCACGGGCTGCAATAATATCCGTGACGTAGTTGCTTTCCCGAAAGTAAAAGATGCTTCCTGCCCGATGACAGACACACCAAGTTCTGTCGATGAAAAGCAGCTTCTTGAATTAGGGATTTCTGTTTGTAAAAAAGAAAATTAGATTGCATTAAGATTTTTATTGTGATATAATTCTTTACTGTAAATACGGATGTTCCTCTTTTGCAAATGGCATTACCGAACATCCTATAAAAAGGAGAAAGTCAGATGAACAAAATTATCAAAGAACTTGAAGACGCTCAATTAAAGCAAAATATTACTAATTTTAAAGTCGGCGACACTGTGCGTGTTTTCGCAAAGGTTGTCGAGGGCGCAAGAGAGCGTATACAGGTTTTTGAAGGCGTAGTTATTAAAAGGCAAAACGGCGGTATCAAAGAAACTGTAACGGTTAGAAGAATCGCCAGCGGTATCGGAGTAGAAAGAACATGGCCGATACATTCGCCAAGAATTGATAAAATCGAAGTAATTCGCCGCGGTATCGTAAGACGCGCTAAATTATTCTATCTTCGAGGTAAATTCGGAAAATCTGCAAAAATCAAAGAAGACATTAAAGCCAGACAATCTAAATAATATAAAAGGTGTTTCAAAATTTTTTGAAGCACCTTTTTGTAATAAAGAAGGAAAAGCTATACTTTGGGGGTAAATCATGCTGGATAAATATATAAAAAATAAAGTTTTGAAAGAAATTTTGGACTGGGTCATTGCCTTTGCCTTTGCATATATAATGTTTCTTATTGTTCAGACATTTTTATTTCAGAATGCGAAAGTCGATGGAATTTCTATGGAGCCGACTTTGCAGGACGGAGATTTTGTTATAATAAACAGACTCCAATATTATTTGAATGAGCCGGAATATAACGATATAGTTGCTTTTCCGTATCAGCAAAATAGATCTAAAAAATTTATAAAAAGGATTATCGGAAAACCGAAAGATATTATTGATATAAAAGACGGAAACGTATATGTAAACGGGAATTTAGTGGAAAATACTTTTTCGAATTTTGCAACCGAACCGCGTGAATTAGATTATCCTGTAGAAGTTCCCGAAGGATATTATTTTGCACTGGGCGATAACCGTGCGGACAGCCACGACAGCCGATTCTATGACGTTGGATTTGTTGAGCGGAAAGATTTGATCGGAAGAGTGAAAACCCGCATTTGGCCTTTGGGAAAATTCGGAACTATTACAGAAAACAAGGATTGATAAAATGGATATACATTGGTACCCCGGCCATATGGCCAAAACGAAAAGAATGATTGTAGAAAATATTTCGCTTGTTGATATAGTGATTGAGCTTTTAGATGCTCGGATTCCAATCAGCAGTAAAAATCCTGATATTGACGATTTAGCAAAAAATAAAAAGAGAATAGTTATTTTAAATAAATCCGATTTAGCCGACGAAAATATCACGAAAAAATGGGTTGATTATTTTGAGAAGCTGGATAAAAAAGTTATTTTGGCAAATTCGGTAAAAGGCATTGGCTTGAACGAAATACTTTCGGTTTCCAATCAGCTAATGGAAGAAAAAATCGCCAGACAAAAAGCTCGAGGCAGGATTTTTGTGCCGATACGTGCTATGATTGTCGGAATCCCGAATGTCGGAAAATCTACTCTTATCAATAAAATTTCCGGGAGAAATATCACACAAACCGCCGACCGCCCGGGCGTTACAAGGAATAAACAATGGGTTAAGCTCAGAAAAGACTTCGAACTTTTGGATACGCCGGGGATTCTGTGGCCGAAATTTGAAGATATTGAAATCGGAATAAAATTAGCGGCTACCGGCGCTATAAAAGACGAGATTATTGATATCGAGACTCTTGCGCTAAGGCTAATAGAAAAACTAATGGATTTTTATCCAATGGCGGTTTCCGAACGCTACAAAATTGAAATAACTGAAAATGATACTGCATTAGAGATTTTGGAAAAAATCGGAGAGCGTCGCGGATTCAAGATGAAAGGCGGCGTTATCGATTTAAATAAATCGGCGATAGTGCTATTGGATGAATTCAGAGATTGTAAATTAGGCAGAATTTCTTTGGAAATTCCGAATTGATTACTATATTGACAACCGAAAAAAAAGTACACCCCTTCCGCCCAACCTACCTGCGCGGAAGGGGTGTCAAAATCTAATCGTTCGCCGGTACTTAAGAATTAATAAATTTCAATATTTTTTTGGGATTGGCGTTTGGATTTAGTTTATAAATTTGTTCGGTTATGATTTCTACAGCTGTATCTTTTTCTATTTCAGAAGCTTTTGAAATAATTTCACTACCCCAAAAATCTTCGGTCATACAAAAAACTGTTGATGACCAACCGTATTCTTCACCTTTTTGAGAAATTTTTTGCTGTCTACCGCACATTGTTATATACATTTTTGTTTGTAGTTCAACTAAGGCGCGCTCAAACTGCGGCTTTTCTTCCTTGGCGAATCCGCCGATTTGTTTTATTCCGTGAAGTGGAAGCGTACCGTTTTCATTGATTGTATCATAAATTCTTTTTGCATGATTGCTGATAAGACCGTCGGAATATTCCTCATCAAATGATTTATTTTCTCTGCGTACTGCCAAAAAATATGAAATCCAATCTTTCGTGATAAAGCCGCTTTTTTTGAAGAAAAACTTTGCATAAGCGATGTCATTGCGTTCGTCTAATACTCTCATCCGCCATTCCCAAGGGTCGGTTTCCGGGTCGCCGGTATGCCAGCGCACCGGCGTTTCGTACGGAGGATCTTCGTTCCAGCTCCATGGCACTATTGAGTAAATCCCTTCGTTATTCCCGCCGCCCATAGAAAATCCGGCATTAATCAGTCCTTTGATAAAATCATCATAATTTTTTATTTGTAAATCATTCAAAATAAAATCCTCCTTCGAGATTCATCTCAATAATTAAGTCAAATTCCTATAAAAATAAAGTGTTTTCTACATTTTATCACGCTTAAACAAAATAAAAAATTACTATTAAGATAAAATTTTAAATGTCGATAAAAATTATATTAGGATTTTCGGAAAAAAAGAAATCATAGGTCTTTTTTTAAATAATACTATTTTCATTTTGATAAGTAGAAAAAAATTTTTCACAGCGGAGCGTTTCGCGCAATGTTTCTAGCGCGAAATGAAATATTTTTTTCTGTCCTTTATAATGAAAATAGTATAATACTATTTTCATTATGGAAGATAAAAAAATAAAAAAACGGTGATACGATGACTGACGACGAAAATAAATTATTTACGAATTTTACAGAATTAATGGCGCTGGACAATATTTTGCTATTTGAACTTTATCCGGAAAAAGAACAATTAATTCTGCATAAGAGTGATTTTACAAAATTTCTTTTAGGGTTTGAAAATAAAACCACTATAAATAATTGCATGTCTTTTTTTAATAAAGTAATTCATCCGGATGATTTTGGAAAGATAGACAATGCAATTAAGAATATTTCCTTGGGAAGAGAAGTAAGACATACGCAATGCCGGATAAGGCATTTTGAATTGAAAGAATGGACTGAAGTAATGATTTCCTCAAATAGGGATTCATCTAGTCTCGGTCTGCATGTTTTAGGGATAATCCGGGTGTTATCCGAAGATGAAATATACAGCATGAAATACAAAACGGATTTAAAACTAAAAATGATTTTGGATTATAATCCGACAATTTGTATTATTTTCGATTCAGAAGGAAAAATACTTGATATTAATAAAGCGGCTTGTATTTTGTTCAATCTGCCAAATAAACAAAGTTTTATTGAAAAATTTCTCGAGCTTTTTCCTGAGCTTCAGCCGGATGGAAAGAATTCTATTGAAAAAATGAGATATTTAATTTCTGAATCGGTCAAAGGCAAAAAAATAGTTGTTGACTGGCTGCATCAAGATCTGCTTAATAGACCGATTGAAACAAAAGTCACTTTGGTACCGGTTAAGGCCAATAATAGCTCCTATGTTTTGGCATATATTGAAGATATGCGCATGACGCACCAAATGATCAGAGCGATAAAAGAGCTAAAAACCGAAATGGAAAATTCCAAGGGCTTGATGCTCGATTCGTCGCCTCTGGCTTGTGATATGTGGGACGATGAAATGAATATGATTTTTTGCAATAAATCGGCGTATGAACTTTTCGGATTATCGAGTATCGAAGAATATTGTGAAAATCACAGACTTTTATCGGCTGAATATCAGGAAAACGGCCGTCTTTCTTCGGAATATGCGCCCGAGATGGTATCGATTGCGATAAAAAACAGCGAGCATACTTTTAATTGGCTGCACAGAAAAATCACCGGCGAAATTATTCCGGCAAGAGTTACGTTAAAAAAAGTTAATTACGGAGATTCTTTCAGAATAATCGGTTATATATATGATTTAAGGGCGGAGATGCAAGCGAATAAGCAAGCGTTTGAGGCTGACCAAAGAAGTAAATTGATGACAGAAATAAATCCGATTACGACTACTATCTGGAATAGTAAATGTGAACTTATAGATTGTAATGCGTCTGCTCTAAAAATGTTTAGAGTCGAAAGCATAGAAGAGCTGCAGGACAATTTTATGAAATTCTTTCCGGAATATCAGCCGGACGGCAGGCTAAGCGAAGTTGCTTTTAAAGAGAACATGAATTTTGCTAATCTTGAAGGTAAAAGAACATTGGAAAGTGTTCATAAAGACTCAAAAGGAAATTTATTTTTAACGGAAGTTATTATGTTTCGTGTGAAATTAATGGATGAAGAATGTATTGTTGCATATACAAGGGATATCAGCGCCGAACGTGAAATTATTTCTGTAATGAAAAAGGCGAAAGAGGCCGCAGAGCAAGGCGAAAAAGCTAAATCCAGCTTTTTGGCAAATATGAGCCATGAAATCCGCACACCGATGAATGCCATAATCGGAATGTCCGAATTGCTTTTGCATGAGGAGCTTAGCGAAAAACAACATCGTTTCGTTCAAGATATTAACGTTTCATCAACAAGCCTTTTATCGATTATCAATGATATTTTGGATTTTTCTAAAATAGAGGCCGGCAAATTGGAGCTTGTTAAAAACAATTATTCGATTCGCAGTCTTTTGGATAATATTGCTTCGAGTATGAGAGTTGTTGCAGAAAAGAAAAATCTAGAATTTATTTCGTCAATTTCGGATGAACTGCCAATATGTCTTTACGGCGACGATGTGAAATTAAGACAGATTTTAACGAATTTATTAAGCAATGCAGTGAAATTTACAAAATATGGTTTTGTTTCTTTCCATGCGGATATTTCTAATAACGATGGCGAAGAATTGGTTTTTAGTATAAAAGACAGCGGAATTGGCATAAAAGCAGAGAATTTTAACAGATTGTTTAATCCTTTTGAGCAATTGGACAAAGTTGAAAATAAAAATGTTGAAGGCACGGGGCTTGGCCTTGTAATAACTAAGCGGATAATTGAAATGATGAACGGCGGCATTGAGATGATTTCCGAATACGGAAAAGGCACAGAGTTTATCGTCAGACTTCCGCTTATTATCGGTGACGTTTCTAAAATGAACAGTGATATAAAAGATTTCAGATTTGTAAAAGCCAAGAATGCAGAAATTTTAGTGGTAGACGATGTCGAAGCGAATCTGCGGGTGATTTCGGCGCTTTTAGAAATGTCGGGAATTATTTGCGATACTGCAAGCAGCGGTTCGGACGGAATCGAAAAGATTAAAAATAAAGATTATGATATTGTATTTATGGATCATATGATGCCCGAAATGGACGGAATAGAAACATGCAGGAAAATACGTTCTTTGGGCGGAAAATTCGAAAATATAAAAATTATTGCACTCACGGCGAATGCTGTTTCCGGCGCGCGCGAAACAATGCTCGAAGCCGGAATGGATGACTTTTTGTCAAAACCCATTGATAAAATGTTATTAAATGGAATACTTATTAAACATTTGCCAAACTCTAAAATAGATGAGATACAGGAAATCGAAGAAAATTTCATTGGTGAGCTTTCGGATATTCTTAAAAAAGTTAAGTTAATTAAGGGAATCGACCTTGAATATGCGCTTTCGCTTATGGGAAATAATCAAAAAATTTATGAAAATGCTTTAGCTTTCTTTTTAAAGCAATATGAAAATACTAGGAAGAAATTAGTTCAGCATCTCGAAAGCTTAGATTCAAAGGCTTTTGCAGTAGAAATTCACGGTGCGAAAGGTTATTTAAGAACATTGGGGGCTATAAAATTATCAGACGAAGCCAAGAATATGGAAATGGCGGCTAAACAAGGCGATATTGGATTTTGTTTAGAGCATTTTGACAGTTTCCTTAGAGGCTATCAAAAAATGAATGATGATTTGTCGGATGTTTTTCTGAGTACAGATTGTGTTTCTTTAGAAACCGTGGAGATTGATGAGCTGGTTAATGCGCTTGAAAAAGTAAAAGATGACCTTGAAAATTATCTTTTGGATGCTCCCGAAGAAATTGTATCGAGATATATAAAAATGACATTTGGAGAAAAAATAGATACCAAGCTTTCTGAGCTAATGGATAAAATTTCGCAAATGGATTATTTTGGAGCTATTGAAACCGTTGACGAAATATTATTACTTGATTGAGGTGGAAATTGATGAAGAAGGAACTTTTTTTTAGGACGGCTGACTTACTTAGTATCAAAGAATTGGATAATGGACCAATTTATAAAAATGAATTGACACAGTATTTTTTCTATCTTGATACGTATCTTACTATTGCGGAAGAATTTTTTGTCTCGTTTGATTTAGATAGTATTGCAAATAAGACTGATTTATTTATAGAGGGGCTAAATAAACAGATTTATGCTTTGAAAAAATTGAATCTGGAAAAATTGATGGAACAAACAGAAAATCTGATAAAACTCATAGAAAATAAGGAGTTTGAAAAATCGAAAGAGGAATACAAAAAATTGGCCATTGATAACGAAGAATTGTATTCTAAAATAAATAACGCAAATATAAGTAAGGGTATTGATGGAGAAGTTATTAAATATAACGAAACTATCAGAAAAAATTCAGTTTTTTATAAAAAAGTTCAGAAATATAAAACTTTGCCTCTGGAAACATTGGATAAAGGAAAAGTAGAGGAAATGCTTAAACTGGTAAATGATTTTCAGCTTTTGGAAGCAGGGCATGTTCTGAGCACTGTAATGCAAAAAAAATACGGCGAAAAAATTGATTATTTATTAATTGAGCTGAAACACAATTTTGATAATTTCGAGGCTGCCGCCGCACAAAAAACTCTGACAAAAATTGCGTTTGCTTCAGCCGATAAAAATGCAGTGGCCACAGAAAAGAAAAGCATACTTGCGATAGATGACAATGTCGGGGTTTTAAATACGTTAAAGGCCATGCTGAAAGATTATTATGAATTATTTTGTATTCCGAATCCCAATGCAGTTTTTAAATTTTTGGAAAATAGAGAAAGCTTAGACATGATTCTGCTTGATATAGAAATGCCTGAAATGGATGGCTATGAGCTTTTGACATTAATCAAAAAATATACTAAATATGAAAAAATACCGGTGATTTTTCTAACCGGAAATGCGACCAAAGACCATTTATTAAAAGCAGTTGAAATGTCCGCTGTTGATTTTATCAGTAAGCCGGTAGATTTGGAGACACTTTTATCAAAAATAAAAAAACATATATAATCTACCTATCTTATTTTATTATAGATTGACAATTACGAAATTATTTAGTAGAATAATTGTGAGAGATTTGAGAGATATATTTAGAAATTTGAGACAAATTTAATAATTTAGAGTGTATGAGGATACAGTAAGCCATGTTTGGTCATGGTTTTTGTGTCCTTTTTTTATTTTCGCTAAAGGAGGTGAATATATGCTGGCAGGACAGGACATATCGTTTGCACAATCAATTGTAATTTCTTTATCCGGCATGGCAATCGTAATGCTGGAATTGGTATTATTGGCTTTAGTAATTATTGCATTATCCAGAATAATAGCTAAATTTGAAAAAAAAGATACACCGCAAAAAGCAGTTGCACCGGCACCGGCGCAAGTAGTAACAGCGATTCATGATGAAAATGATGATGAATTGGCGGCAGTAATGGTAGCTGTTTGTGAAGAATCAAAAATTCCGCTGAACGAAATCGTATTTAAGAATATTCAAAAATTATAAAATAAAAGAGGAGAATTGAAATGAAATATATCGTAAAAGTTAATGGAAAAGCATATGAAGTTGAGATAGAAAGAAGCACAGCAGGAGGATATGCAGCACCACAAATGGCAGCACCGGCATACGCAGCACCACAAATGGCTGCACCTGCATATGCTGCACCGACACCTGTACATACACCTGCGCCTGCTGCATCCGCCGGAGCAGAAGTAAGAAGTCCGCTTGCCGGAAATATATTCAATATTTTAGTAAATGTCGGAGACAGAGTTGCTTTCGGTCAAAATTTAATTGTTATTGAAGCAATGAAAATGGAAAATGAAGTTGTTTCTCCATGTGAGGGAGTTATTAAACAAATTTTAGTATCAAAAGGCAGTGTTGTTGACGCAGATGATGTTTTGATAGTTATCCAATAGAATTACAAAATTATAAAGAGGTGAAATAAGTGAACTTTATTGATGTAATTGTTGAAACTGCCAAAGCGTCGGGTTTTGCGGCTATGACTTCTCAGCAGGGTATAATGCTGTTGGTTTCTTTCGCGCTTCTGTACCTCGCGATTGTAAAAAAATTCGAGCCATTATTACTTCTTCCGATTTCTTTCGGAATGCTTTTAGCAAATTTGCCTTTGGCAGGGCTAATGTATGAATCGACTGAACATTGGTATGACTCCGGTGTTCTGAGAAATATTTATTATGGTGTAAAATCCGGAATTTTTCCATGTTTAATATTTATGGCTGTTGGTGCGATGTCGGATTTCGGTCCGCTTATTGCAAATCCGATAAGTTTATTATTGGGAGCGGCAGCTCAATTAGGAATTTATATGGCGTTTACTATTGCTAATAATATAGGAATTTTCACGCCCGAACAAGCGGCGGCTATTGGAATAATCGGAGGCGCAGACGGTCCGACCGCTATTTTTCTGGCCTCAAAGATCGCGCCGGAGCTTCTGGGGCCGATTGCCGTCGCGGCGTATTCATATATGGCGCTGATACCATTAATTCAGCCGCCGATTATGAGATTGCTCACAACTAAAAAAGAACGTGAAGTAAGAATGGATCAATTGAGAAAAGTAAGTAAAACTGAAAAAATTATGTTTCCTATTTTTGTTACGGTAATTTGTTCTTTAATGCTTCCATCTGTTGCACCATTGATTGGTATGCTTATGTTGGGAAATCTTTTTAAAGAATCCGGAGTTGTTGACAGGCTCAGCGACACGGCTCAAAACGCTTTGTGTAATATCGTTACAATACTTCTCGGTGTGACTGTCGGCGCGACAGCAGACGGAAAAGTATTCCTTCAAGTTCAAACTCTTGCTATCGTTGCGCTTGGACTTATCGCATTTGCTTTTTCTACAGCCGGTGGTGTATTATTAGGTAAACTATTATATATTATTACCAAGGGAAAAGTAAATCCGTTAATCGGCTCCGCCGGTGTTTCGGCAGTTCCGATGGCAGCGCGTGTTTCTCAAGTAGAAGGCAAGAGGGCAAATCCGACAAACTTTTTATTGATGCACGCTATGGGACCGAATGTTGCCGGTGTTATTGGGTCGGCGGTTGCCGCAGGATTCTTCTTATTGCTTTTCTCTAAATAATATATAATTCTCCTAATTATTGCGGAGAGAATATTTAGAGAAGGTGGAAGTATGGACTCGATTTTTAACCCGAATTGTGAAGGAATAGGTTCAACGGTCGGCTATGCGGCAATGCTTTTGGCTATGACCAGAACTTTAATGGACGAAGATATTTTAAAAAAAATTATAGAAAAAGAAAAAAAATTGAAATTTGTTGTGACAGAAATGGGTGGAAAATCTAACGGAGATTTTCAGGAAAAAATAAGCAAAGCGGTTTTGGGCGCAAGCCTGAACGGCGGTATTATAAAAAAAGACGCGGCGAGTATTCACGCTGTTTTGCATGCCGCAGAGGAAGCGAAACGCGGAGTTTTGATTAATATGACTTCGATTACTCAAGTTGCGCTGAAAATAGCCATAGTGCGTGATGAAACATGGATAGCCGTGGCGATGTTTGGCGAGTCGTTTATTCACCCTGTTACAAATCATGAACGTTGTGGGCTTGGGATAATGCATATTTAAAGCGGTTTGTTTTTTTTGAAAAATATCATTTGAATAAGAAATGAACCGCATATGATGAGGAGGTATCAGATGCAGAACCAAAAACGTTGGAACACTTTGAAAAGAGATTATGTAGATAGAATCAGATCGGCGATACCGTATGTTAAGTTTGGAAAAAACGTTGACGCGAAAGATGCGGTCGCGCTTTTGGAAACTGTGATAAAACCTTTTGATAAAGTAAATATAGAGGGCGATAACCAAAAACAGGCAGATTTTTTGGCAGAATGTCTTTGCAAAGTGAATAAAGAAAAAATAAATAATCTTCATATAGTACAGTCGGCGGTTTCCTTGAGCAGCCATTTGGAGCTTTTTGAAAAAGGAATTGCAAAAAAACTTGACTTTTCTTTTTCCGGACCGCAGTCGCAGAAAGTCGCGAAACTATTAAAAGAAGGAAAATTGGAGCTTGGCGCGATACATACATATATGGAGCTTTACGCCAGATATTTTATGGACTTAACGCCGCGTGTTGCTTTAGTAGCCGCATATCAGGCAGATAGGCAAGGTAATTTATATACAGGCTTTAATACCGAAGATTCGCCGGTTGTTATTGAAGCTACGAAATTTAAAAATGGAATAATTATTGCACAAGTAAATGAAATTGTTGACCGGCTTCCTAGGGTTGATATTCCTGCGGATTGGGTCGATTTTGTAATACAATCTCCAAAACCGTTTTATGTTGAACCGCTTTTTACAAGAGACCCGTATTTAATCAGCGATGCGCAGATTTTGCGTGCTATGATGGCGATTAAAGGAATTTATGCGGAATACGGCGTACAAAGATTGAATCACGGTATTGGTTTTGATACGGCGGCTATCGAACTTTTGCTTCCGACTTATGGTGAAGAACTGGGTTTGAAAGGCAAAATTTGTTCTTATTTCGCTTTGAATCCGCATCCTTCATTAATTCCGGCTATCGAAAGCGGCTGGGTAAAATCTATTCATTGCTTCGGCGGTGAATTGGGAATGGAAGAATATATTCGCAACCGTACAGATATTTTCTTTGTCGGGCCGGATGACAGTCTGCGTTCGAATCGTGCTTATTCGCAAATGGCAGGGCATTACGCTTTGGATATGTTTATCGGCGGAACTCTGCAAATTGATGAATTCGGAAACAGCTCTACGGCAACCGCCGACAGAATAGCAGGATTTGGCGGAGCGCCGAATATGGGAAGCGATTCGAAAGGAAGACGGCATTCCACAGCCGCGTGGTTAAAATGCGGAAGTGAATACGGTATGCAAAAGCAATTGATTGGCGAAATGCCGCGCGGAAAACGCCTTGTTGTTCAATTGCAGGAGACCTTCAGAGAAAAATTAGCGCCGGGTTTT
The DNA here is from genome assembly GCA_031551135.1 of Eubacteriales bacterium. GTDB lineage: Bacteria > Bacillota > Clostridia > Lachnospirales > JAITVM01 > JAITVM01. The sequence continues at coordinate 41,269 of JAVBOA010000026.1, forward strand.
GTAGAAAAATTAGATGCATGGGAATTGGCTGAAAATTCCGGATTAGATATTCCGCCGGTAATGATTTACGGTGATGATGTTACTCATATCGTAACCGAAGAGGGAATCGCGTATCTTATTAAATGCGAAAGCCTTGAGGAACGAACTGCGGCAATCAGGGCAGTTGCCGGATTTACAGATGTCGGATTAAAAGCGGATTCTTTGAAAACAAAAGAATTACGAAAAAAAGGAATTGTTAAAACTCCGGAAGATTTAGATATTGATATAACACGTGCTAACCGAAACCTTTTGGCCGCCAAAAACGTAAGAGAATTGGTCAAATGGTCCGGCGGTCTTTATAATCCGCCAGCGCGTTTCAGAAACTGGTAAGGAGGGTTCAAGAAATGGCGTTAAATGAAATTACTTTTAGTTTTACACCGCAAAGTAAATTTATTACTATAGATAAAGAATGGTCACATAACGGCGTTGTTGGGTCGGGAGATTTAGAGGTACTGATTCGTTTTAAAGAACAAAAAGGACTTGTTAATGTAAAAATTAATACACCTGTGAGCGGATTCGATGACGTTTGGAAAAAAGTAATCAGCAAAACTCTTTCAGAAATTAATTTGGGAAACGCTGACATAGAAATTAATGATAATAACGCTACTCCTTTTATAGTGGCAATGCGCATAAGGCAAGGGATTATTGAGGCAAAAGGAGGCGCTGTTTAATGATTAAATGGAAAGATGCTCAGAATTTGAGCTTTTATGAATCGTCGGCAAGAACAAGAGCGTTTAATCTTCCTGACGAAAATACTTTTACAGAGCTTTTAGGCCCTGATAATTATGTTACTTCTCCGCATTTGCCAGTACTTGGCGAAGCTGTATCTTTTGATGACGGCGTTGTAACCGGTGTTGGCATGATTGGTAAAAGACCTGTTTTTATAATTTCGCAAGAAGGAAAATTTATCGGCGGTGCTGTCGGCGAAGTTGGCGGCGCAAAGATGGTTGGGATTTTCAAGCTTGCACTTCAAGCTTACGATAAAATAAAAGCAAAATATCCGAATGATTATGAAAGCCGCATTCCGGCTGTAATTATATCTTTTGAAACAGGCGGTGTGCGCCTGCACGAAGCTAACGCCGGACTTTTGGCACATGCCGAAGTTATGGAACTCATACAATATTGCCGTGGAAAAATCCCTGTAGTTTCGCTTATTGGCAGTAAGCTTGGATGTTTTGGCGGAATGGGATTTGTTTCGGTTGCAACCGATGTTGTAATAATGAGCGAATTAGGAAGAATCGGTTTGACCGGTCCGGAAGTTATTGAAGAAGTAATGGGTAAAAAAGTATTTGATTCGTCGGATAGAGCTATGATTTACCGTACTACGGGCGGCAAGCATAAATATATACTCGGAGATTGCAATTATCTTGTTTCTGATACAATCGGCTCTTTCAGAGAACAATTAATTGATTTATTAAAAATGTCTTATGCGGATATCGCTGCACATAGAATAATCGGAACTTTTGATTTGGTTCAGGAACAGCTTGGACTTGTAGATTTAGCCGTAAGGCTTGCCCCAAAAGATTCTAAAGATGTTTGGGCGTATTTCGGAAATCCAAATCCGGATATTATTCAAGACCAATCCTACGAAGAATTTATTTCAAGCGCAAAAGTAAGACAAAGGGGGACAGTGTAATGGCAGGTTTAGTTGGAAAAGGCAGAGATGCTATTGCAATGATTGTTGACCCAAATAGTTTTAACGAAAATATTATCGGAAATTATTCTCAAGACCCAAACCTTGGGCCGGGAGCGGTTATCGGTACGGCTTTGATAAATGGAAAAAATGCAACAATTATTTCGAATGATGCGATGGCTAAAAATAAAAAATTCCCTCTTGTTTATTCGGGCGTTATTGGCTTGGAAGAAGGCTATAAAATGGCTATAGCTGTTTACAAAACAATCGAGGCAGACGAAAATTCACCTGTAAAGCGACCACTGGTATTGATTGTAGATACACCCGGCAATGGTTTGGGAAAAATCGAAGAAATTTTCGGTATGAATAAATCTACAGGCTCGTATCAATTGGCTTTGACGGAGGCTAGGCAAAAAGGACATCCCGTAATTGCGGTTATAATCGGAAGAGCGATAAGCGGCGCATTTTTATGCCACGGATTGCAGGCTGACCATATTATTTCGCTTTCGAAGGATTTCGGAACAATGATTCATGTTATGCCGCTTGTTGGTATTGCGCGCATCACAAAAATGGATATTGAAACATTAGAAAACCTTGCAAAAGTCAATCCGGTTTTTGCCGCCGGTTCAGATTTCTTTTATAAACTCGGCGGAGTTGAAGAAATAATCGAAAAAATCGAAGATATTAGAAATATTGTGATTAAGCATATAAACGAGGTTTATGCTTTGACAGCATCGGGAAGCTTAGAAAAAACAGGACCTTGCAGCCGCGGCGATTTGGGCAATCAAAGAGGCGGACGGAAAACAAGACCTGAGGTACTCAAAAAAATGTACGCTCAATTTGATGAAATTGAGTCGAAATATTTGTAATACTATTTACCTTTAGGCGGGAAATAGTATGAAAATCAGAAAACGGCTTATACTATTTTCAATATAAAGAATAGAAAAAAATGGAAATAGTATTAAACGCCGTTTTCGATTCTTTGGAGTGATATATATGAATCCAATTGATGATTTAAAATTTTTTTTGGAAAATTGCGAAACGGCACCGAATTTTTCGGAAATGCCGAGAAGAAGCTTGAGTGATAAGGGAGTTGACGGGCCTACAGGTGCTCATGTTATAGAAGAAATCCATACACCGTTTAATTTGGCGTATATCAGTATTACAACGGGAACAACGGCTTTCCAGAATATCGCCGGTGTCACGCACAACGAGATTTCCGACAGAATTTCAGCTTCGATTAAAGCTCTTGAGCTTTCCGGCGTAAAACGGGGAGATAAAATTTTAATCACATACCCTCCGCTTGTTAATGTCTTTTCAAAAGAAGCTTTGGAAATATACGGCGTTGAGCATTTTTTTCTGGAGCGTTCGTGCCGTGATGCATTACTTTTGGCATTGGCCGAAAAAAAGCCGAATATCGTAATCGGTGAATCTAGCTTTTTGCGCGCATCTATTGAGGATGCAAAAAAACTAGATATCATCGATTTAATCCCAAAAGGGATTGTTTTTTTGGCGGCAGGAACTCCGCTTGATTTGGATTTTGTTCCTGCGGCGGAAAATTTAGTCGGCGGCGTGGTGCACGACCTTTATGGATGTCAGGAATTTGGCTGGCTTGCGGTTGACGGTATTCCTTTGCGAAAAGATATTTCTCTTGTTCCGGAAAAAGGTGAGAATTTTCATTTAGTTGCCGGCGGACTGCCTACAGGCGATTGCTTTCCGAAAATCGATAACGGGCATATTTGCAATATAGACGGCAAAATTATCACCTATTCAAGAATCCGTACAAACGAAGAATTAGAATTGACTGTTTTGGAGTCTACAGCAAAATCGATTGATACTTTGTATCGTTTGGCGAAAACTATTTTGCGCATAAAAGGAAAAATTGTCCGGATATCAAAAAATGTTGTTCTGAATAGCGAAAAAACTGTGCTTTCGCTTGCAAATTATGGCGAAAACGAAGGCTTTATTATCTCCGGAAAAGATAAAACCCTTATGTTTGACACTTTATTAGAAGCACAAATGGCGTATCAATCGGAAAACAAAACTGATCCGACTTGGCTTAAAAGGAGGTAAAAATGTTCAAAAGGCATAATCTTTTGGAGATAAATAACGAAGGAAGAGAATTTGCGCTTAATCAAGCTTTGGAATTAAATCAAAAAATTTCTCCCGAGTTATTGAGAGAGCTGATTGTAGATTCGAAAACCCCCGGCATAGTTAAGCGTCAGAACAGCGTTAGAGAAGGATTTATCGAAATCGGATTTTCTTCTTGGAAATATATTGATGGCCGAAGATTGAGAGCTGAGTCATTTGTACCGCTTTCGGCGGTTGAGAAAGTCATTACTCCTTTTGAATTAATGAATTACCGTGAAGACGGCAATTTTATTTTAAATGAATTAGTAAAAATAGCTGATGATTTAAATATTTCTCTTGGAGTATTCGGGTCGGCGGCGATGCAAATTTATTCAAAAAAGAATTATATGAACGAAAATTCTGATTATGATATTTATATTTCGTGTAAAAAAAGAAGGGATATTGAATTATTCTACGAAAATATAAAAAATAACGAACGTTTGAAAAATGTAAAATTAGATATAGAACTTGAGATAGCGAATAATTACTCTGTGAAACTCATTGAAATTTTTTCGGGTCAGAAAACCGCATTGGCAAAAGGAATTTGGGATGCAAGATTATTTGATATCGAGGATATAATAAATGGTTTTTCCTATGATATCCGTGAAATTGTATCGAGAAACGCCGTTCGGGCTTTGCTTTATGAAGTGGCGGTGACTCCAAAACCCGGGCTTGTGGATATGAACAATAACGGTTCGCATAAAGATATGGATTTTTTTAGATTTATCGATAGCGCAACCGTATTAACGCCGTATTTTGCAAAATTATTTGATTCGGGTGTAAAAAACAGGGATAAACATGAATTATTCGAAAAAATCAGATACATTGGAATGACTGCAGAGGACGCGATGAAAAAAGCTACAGACGGCGTAAATACTCATAAGGGCGCGATATTTTCTTTGGGTGTTTTTTGTGCGGCTGTCGGATTTTTTTATGCTGAAAAAAATAAATATAATACTGATGAAGTTTTTGAAATTTGCGGCTCTATGAGCGAGCTAATGCTGAATGATGAGTTGAACTCGATTACTCTTGAAAACGCAAAAACTTTTGGGGAATTTTTATATATAAATCACGGCATAAGCGGAATCAGAGGAGAAGTCGCTTCGGGGTTCAAAACGATTCGTGAAATCGGACTTCCGATTTTAAAGGATTTATTAAGCAAAGGCTATTCTATCAATGATGCTTCATTGCTCGTGCTTCTGAATTATATTGCAGAGACTACCGATACTAATATGATAAAAAGAGGCGGCTTCGAAATTAATGAAGAAGCTAAGTGGAAAGCAAAAGATATTCTGGAAAATCCCTATAAAAAGCTTATTTTTGATTTAGATAAATATTTTATTGAAAGAAATTTAAGTCCCGGCGGCTGCGCCGATTTATTAAGCGTAACGCTTATGGCGTATTTTATGGAAAAAGAAGCTTTATAAAGCGGAAGTATCTTCTGCTTCATAAAGCTTCTTTTTTTAGTATTATCTTTTTGGAGTGTAGATATCAAAAGTATCATAAATAGTTTCTTTAATGGAGTTTGCTATTTTTTGCTGATAGCTGTCGTTTGACAAAAGTTTTGATTCTTCAACATTCGAAACAAAGCCGACTTCCATTAAAATTGCGGGTATATTTGTAAATTTAATAACGTCAAAAGGTTCGGTTTTTACTTTACGGTCGATACCTTTTGTAGCGTTTATTATATTTTTCTGGCAGATTTCTGCAAATTTTTTGCTGCTTAATCCAAGTTTGTTCACAGTTTCGTTATTATAAAAATATGTTTCGATTCCTTTTGGAGCAGAGCTTGGATTTGCGTTTGCATGAACAGAAATAAACAAATCCCCAAGACTATTTGCAAAAGCGATTCTGTCCGGTCTTGTTATAAAAATATCTTCATTTCTGGTTAAATATATTTTTATATCCGGATTATTTTTGAATAACTCATTCACTTTATTAGCGATGCTGAAATTGATGTCTTTTTCTTTGATTCCGTTGCTTGCCGCGCCGGGGTCTGTACCGCCGTGACCCGGGTCGATTATTACAATATTTTTATATCGCTCTTTTGGCAGAGCGAAATTTATGTATATACTTTTTTCGTCTTCCGAAAGAATCGGAGCGAGAATTTGTTTTTCGTGAATAGTAATTGCGGATAAATTATTCACGGTACTAAACTCTAAATAATCGACTTTTGAATTATTTATGTTTAATTTTGAGCTTTTATAATTTATTTTGAAATTTGACGGAAAAACAAAAGAGTATTTCTTTTTATTATAATCATCAAATTCTATAACATCGGCAAGTTTTATATCTGCGCCGTTTTTGCTGATAACTACGCGGTTGTTGCTGAAAGAAACTTCGGATGTGCTTGTGTTCGCCGGTGTAGGTTTTTCAACGACTTCCTGCGTCTCACTTCCGGAAAAATCCACAAAAACATATTTTTTGTCCTCAGATATCGTGGAAGAATAATCGATTGATTTATTTAGCTCAAAAACGATTCGGGTGCGCAATTTTCCGTCGATTTCTTCTTTTCCGATTCTTATTTCTTTCACAGCATCATTTTCAAGATTCGAAAAAACAGAATCCGTTGAATAGCTCGAATTATAAATATCCAGTATTAGACGGTTGTCTTGTATAAAATCTTTCTCAAGATGTTCTACCGGTTTTTCAAATTCAATTATAAATTGATTTTTTTCTTTTTTATTAGGAATTTTAATATCTATGATTTGATTTTCTTCAGTTGAATTATTTGTTTCGTTTGTTTCGTCCGTTTCGTCATTCGAAATAATCGGCTCGTTATTTTCTATTTCTGCCGATAGCACTTCTACATCAGAATTATTTAGTTTTTCCAAAACAAAAGCGGTGCTGTTTTTCGAGTCCCATTTTACATCGATTCCTAAATTTTCGGATACCGAACGAAGCGGAATCATTAATTTATTTGCGACAATTTTTGGCGGGATGGCCATTTCAATTTCCTTTTCACCAATTGTTGCAATCTTATTATTTACTTGCAGTGTCAGCAGCTTATCATTATACATGATGTAAACTTTTTTTTCACTGTCTCTGTATTCAACATATGCTCCAAGAGGCACAAAAACCTCTCTGGAAGGAACAAGCAAGTAATTGTTATAAAATAAAGGATTCATTGGTAAGTTTTTTAATGTTACGTTATTTACAACCAAATCTATTTTTTTACTGTAATATGTGTTTGCGGCATCGGCGGCATGCAAAGTTTTTACACTAAATAAAGTAATTAACGCAACAATGCTAAGTCCACGCAATAAAGACATATATTCCCCCCCTAGAAACTTTTAAAACTCAAATCCTGCTTAAGGATATTCTGATACGATTTCCCTTCTAAAGAATAGAAAAAAATATTTCATTCCGCGCTTGAAGCGTTGCGCGGAACGCTTCGCTGTGAAAATTTTTTTCTACACATTAAATGGGAAATAGTATGAACAACAATTTCATGCGAAATTATTCGCATAGCAAGTCAAACATTGAATTGCTGTAGTTGAATAATATATCGTAAATACCAGAATTATCTTTAGCAAAAATAAGGTAAAAAAAGCTCTCCGACAAAATTATCGAAGAGAGGAAGGGCGTAATCTTAAAATATTTTTTTGATATGTAACAAATTTGTAAAAAGAAAAAATTTTTTTCGACTAATAATCGGAAAATTTCGATTATATATATTTTGTGCGGAAAAATAAATCACGGTTTATCGGTTTATAATTTTTTTCTCTGCAAAACTAAAATAATTTTCGCCAGAAACAATTAAATGGTCAAGTAATTCTATATCGATACTGGAAAGAGCCTTTTGGATTTTTTTTGTACATTCAATATCAGAGTTTGAAGGGGTTAGGTTTCCGGAAGGATGGTTATGAGCTAAAAAAACACAGGAGGATTTATGTTTTAAGGCTTGTTCGATTACTATGCGCGGATAAACGGGCGTTTCGTCAATCGTTCCCTCAGATATCAACTGCGGATAAATTAATTTTCGCTGGGTATCAAGGCAGATTAAATAAAAACATTCGTATTCTGTGCCTAAAAAAAGACTTACCGCGTATTTTCCGGCTTTTGAGGAGGAATTCAAAATAGTTTTCTTTTCCCATTTTGAGAGCGAGTATCTTTTTGATAGAGACGGAACAAGGGAGACTAATACAGCGGTGTTTTCACTTACTTTGCATCTATTGGAGATTTCTTCGGCACTCGATTCGAATAGATTCGAAAGTGTACCGAACTCCTTAATCATTTTATGAGCGATTTCGTTGGTATCTTTCAGCGGATAACAATAAAACAGCAATAGTTCTAAAACCTGATGGTCTTCAAAAGAATCAAGTCCGCCGGAAATATAGCGTTTTTTGACTCTTTGGCGGTGACCTTTATGATAATTATCAGACACTTTTTCACCTTGTTTCATATGGTATTTTATGTATTTTTTATTCATACATTATAAGAATATCTTAAAAATCGTTGAAAGTTCTATATAATAATAAATTAATACGCTAATTTTGTCAATTATACTCGAAAATTAGAAATTCACACCCATTCAGCGCCTTTAAGCAGAAAGTGGGTGTGAATATTTTTTTCTATCCTTTATAATGAAAATAGTATTATATAAATATAATTTCGTGCAAATCGAAATCTCAACTATTTATTGTATCTACAATAATCAAGTTATCATAGGATTTAACAGCGCTGTATTTAGAATGTTGAAAATTGAGTTTGTTAAACAGAGAATAATTTCCCGTTAGTAAATATGAAAAAATACATTTCAAAGTGCCGTTATGAGCACAAATTAAAATATTATTGTGTGTCGAAACGATATTTGTATATTCATTTATAACCCGATTGTAAAACTCTTTAAAAGATTCTCCCGAGGGAAATCTAAAATCGAATTGGTTCGTATAAAAACTGTTTAAATTATCTTTGTCAGTCTCCAATAGTTCTTTATAGGATTTTTTCTCCCAGTCTCCAAAATTGATTTCGTTTAGATTTTTAGATTTTATTATTTCGAGATTAAAATTTTCGTTTATAATTGCGGCAGTTTTATTGGCACGAGTTAAAGCACTTGAGTAAATAATATCGAATTCGAAACATTTTAATTTATCTTTCAAAACATAAGCCTGATTAATTCCGGTTTTGTTAAGCGGCGCGTCGAAAAAACCGTAATACAAATTTTTATAATCAGTTTCGCCATGTCTTACAAAAACAATGTTCTGAACCAATTAACGATATCCAATCCCAATAAAGTTTTATAAATAACGCCGCTTAATAAAAAAATAATTTCCGAAAGTTCGATTCCGCCTCCGATAATGTCGCCGGTTATGCCGCCGATTTTCGAAATGCAGTAGTTTTTGTAATTAAAATTAAAAATTAAAGTTAAGAAAATTAAAATGATTCCGGCTGATTTTAAGACCACAAAAGTAAATAAAACGCTCAATAAAATAGATGTAAGGAAAGCTGTAAAAGAAATTTTACCGATAAAAGGCGAAGCAATTCCGCTATGTTCCGCCGGATAATAGGTTTTGTACATAAAAACAGAGGCAAGACCGCGGCTGACGATAGGCATTGCAATTATATAAAATAAAAGCTCGTCTCTTAATTCATAAAGAAGAAAAATTTTAAAAAGCACGCAAAAAACTATTGCTAAAACTCCATGTGTTCCAATACGGCTGTCCTTCATAATTTCCAATTTTTTTTCGGTTGAACGTGCCGAAAAAAAGCCGTCGAATGTATCTGCGAGTCCGTCCAAATGCAGTGCGCCAGAAAAGCAAAATTCAGAAAGCACAATAAAAGTTATCAGCAAATATCCTTCAAACGCCAAGCCAAATATAATATACACCAAATAATTTAATATTCCGATAATATTTCCGATAAGCGGAAAATACACAATGCTTGCCCTAAAAGAATTTTCGTTGTATTTAGCAGCCCTTCCGACGGGTATTGTTGTCAAAAAAGATAGAATTAATAAAAAATCATTTAACATGAAACACCTCATTTCAACCTTAATGGTAATCCTGACATTATCATATAGACTTCATCACAAATAGAAGCAATTTTTTGGTTTGCTCTGCCTTGTATATCACGAAAATTCCTAGATAAAGCGTCTGCGGGAACAATTCCAAGCCCGATTTCGTTTGTAATAAAAAGCACTTCGGCTTTAGTGGATTTTGATTGCTTGAGTATCTCGTCAATTTGTGCGATAATCTGTGCTTCGACTTTGGTGTAATTTATCTTTTCGGCATCGAATCCTCCGAAATGGAATAATAAATTTGTAATTAAAGTTGTAATACATTCTAATAAAATAAAATCATAATTGTTGCCGTTCGACGAAATAATTTCAGAGAGGTCTAAAAAGCCTTCGTAGGTGTCCCAATTTTTTGGTCTGGAAGCTTTGTGTATTTCAATGCGCTCACGCATTTCAGCGTCAGTTGCAACTGCTGTCGCAATATAAAGTACTTTGCCATTAACATGGCTTTCGGCGAATCTGCTTTTTCCGCTTCTTGCGCCGCCGGTAACTAAAATCATAAAATCCTCCTAACATTAATTACGAAATATGTTAAAATGTATTATTTTTTTCGGAAAAAATTCGATAAAAATATGTCGAGTGTTTTTTTAATTTCTATATAATAACATTATAGCGAATCAAGAAAATTACGCAAGTTTTGTTCGGCGGGTAGAAGCGAAATTTAATGGGTTTAGGATTTATACAAAAATCAAAAATATTGAATTGAAATATACTTGGTGTAAAATATATAAATGAGTCGAAAAAAATCAGAATATTGTTAGATTAAGATTTATTACATTTATTGATTAAAATTGCGCATTTTGCTATAATGATATCAAATAAATTGCTAAAATTCCGTTTAATTCTAAAATATTTTATTTTAGGCGTATCTTTGATAATTATTTGCATATTTTGACGCTGCGTTTTATAATTCAAAAATATTACCCGATGCTAATCTCTGAATAAATTGCAGAATTCGAAGGAAGCTGAGCGCGAAACGTTCTGACCGATGGATGCTGCGCTTTTGATGGAGAGCCGGAATGAGTGTATTTGAAAATATGAATTAATACGAATACCGAGAAAACACATGATTTACTTAACAGCATGTGGGAATCGCAATACTGTGGAAAAAATTTTTCTGTTTATCAAAATGGAAATAGCATTACTTATAACAAATTGAACAAAGAATGTTTCGTGCTGATACTATTTTCATTATAGAAAATAGAAAAATGAAAATAGTATGAATGCACAAATCGATAGGAGGGGTATTTTTTGGGCAAGAGAAATAACCTGTTTTCTAAATTTGCCTTGATTGTTTTGGGGACTGTTGGTATATTTTTGATTTTTTCATCAATTGTGGTGTATGCTTATAAATTTAAACAACCTAAAGCTCCATTGCAACGTTTTAAAGATGAATATGGCAACGAGATTACAGAAACAGACGGAATCGATACTACGGATAAGCATTTTATGGATGCTCCGGATAGAACAAATTTTTTGGTGGTTGGTGTTGACGCAATTACAGAAGGTCTCACGGACGTTATGTTGGTAGGATGCTTTGACACAAAAACCCAAATGATAAATCTTATGAGCATACCGAGGGATACAAAAATCGATTTAGACCCAAAAACAACTCAACGTATTAAAGAAAACGGATACGGAAACTATGAGTATATGAAAATTAATTCTGTCAATAATTTCATTGGTAAAAAAGACGGTATGGAATATGTTAAGCTGGAAGTCGAAAACCTATTGAATATTAAGATCGATTATTACGCCCTTATTAACACTAAAGCTTTTAGAGAAATTGTTGATATTTTGGGCGGCGTTAAAATGACGCTGGACAGAAATTATTTTTATGAAGACCCATTGCAGGATTTGTATATAAACCTCAAAGCAGGAGAGCAGATTTTGGATGGTGATGCCGCCGAAGGCTTGGTTAGGTACAGAAACGATTATATTCGCGGCGACGAAGACCGTATCGAAGTTCAGCAACGTTTTATGAAAGAACTTTTCTCGCAGGCGCTTAATAAGGATAATATTATAAAAAACGCTCCGGCACTTTTGGATCAAATGTTAAAATATGTCCGTACAGATTTCAATGTTTTGGACGCGCCGCCGTATTTGCAATATATAGACGCAATCAAAGGTGAAAATTTTCATTTTTATACAATGCCGGGTGCCGGTGAAACAGTTGTCGGCGACGATGGAAAAGATGTTTCGTATTTCTTTTATGACAGGCAAAAGACAAATGAATTGGTGTCAAATATTTTTTACGGAAGTACTGTGAAGAGCACGGCGAATAATAATATCAACGCAAATTCGAAAAATGCGGAAATTGTTGTTTTAAACGGCTCCGGAGTAAAAAATGCAGCGGGTGACAAGCAAATTGAGCTTATTGGAGAAGGATTTAATGTAACCGGAATTGGAACTTATGACGGAGTGCAGCAGAAGCAAACTCGAATTTTTGTAAAATCATTAACTACAGGCTATGATTTGCTGCCGTATTTTAATGATGCTAAAGTCGAGCTTGATACGATTAATATAACGAGTAATTCTGATATAGTAATTGTTTTAGGAACGAACGAATAATTAAATTATATTTTAAGGCATAAATATTTGTATTTATGCCTTTGTTGTTGTATAATGTAACGTAAGTTCGACAAAGTCGAACTTACGTTATGAGTATAAAATTGAGTGCTTTTTGCTCAATTTTGTACGAATATTCAATTATAGTAAAAAAAGTTTTGATTATCGGAATATTTTTTTGATACTAATGTTTTTATATTCTGCTTTCTCTGATTTCGTCTTGATTTCTAATACTTTTAAAATAATGAAATTAAGCCGAAAATAATTATTGACACATAAATTTAAAGCTGATATAATCTTTAATTGTCGGAACAAATTAATCTGTCCGGTCCAGTAGCTCAGTTGGTTAGAGTGCCGGCCTGTCACGCCGGAGGTCGAGGGTTCGAGCCCCTTCTGGATCGTTTTTTAATCGAAATCTTTTTGGGATTTCTTTTTTTTTGCTCTGTTTGTGAATTTTGTTTTTCATGATAAAAAATCAAACTGTTAAAACTGATGTAAATGTTGTTGAACATATTTTATATTTATAAGGTGGATATTTTAAATGACTAAGAAATTTATTTTGGTTTTGTGTTTTTTATTTTGTATGCCTAATCTAATTTTTGCAGCCCAAATCGAGGAGATTTCTGCAAAATCCGCTATGCTGGTTGACCAAAAAACCGGAAAGGTTTTGCATGCAAAAAACGAACATGAAAGAGTTTTTCCGGCCAGCACAACAAAAATTTTAACAGCGATTTTGGCTATGGAATATTTGGACATGGACGAGCTTTATGTTGTCGGTAGGGAAATAAATGATATCCCGTTAGATTCCAGCAAAGCCGGACATGTTGTCGGTGAGAGTATTATCGGATTGAATTTGATACGCGGTCTCATTATTCCATCCGGTAACGAGACGGCGTGTGTTGTAGCGATGCAGGTTGCAAAAAAAGCCTCGGGACAGGACTTAAATTACGCACAGGCCGAGCAGTATTTTTCTGATATGATGAACGAAAAGGCAAAGGAATTGGGCGCGCTGGATTCGAATTTTGTAAATCCGCATGGTTACCATAATGAAAACCACTATACAACTGCTTATGATATGACATTGATTGCGCGCGAAGCAATGAACAATGAAGTGATTCGCGATATTGTGAAAGAAAAATCTTTCGTCGGCAACGGCGCAGGCGACAAAAAAACGGATGACTTAATTACGAATGACTATTCTTGGAATTCGCATAATTTATTATTGAATAGCAATGAATATTCATATCCTTATGCAAACGGAATAAAGACCGGTTTTACTAACGAAGCCGGATCTTCGGTTGTTGCATCGGCAGAAAAAGACGGTAAATTTTTTATCGCAACGGTTTTTTTCTCACCGGAACCGGGAAGATGGATTGACTCGAAAAATTTATTCGAGTTTGGTTTCGATAATTTCAATTATGAAACTTTAGTCGGAAAATTAGCTCCGGTCAGCAATATGGTTTTGGATAAGCCGCTGTTGGGCCAAAGTGAGGATATGGAACTTGTGGCCGAAAATGAGTTTGTCGGGCTTTTTAGCAAGGAAGAAATGCAGAAAATAACAAATAATATAACGATTAATCCCGAAAATCTAGTGACTGTGGAAAATTCAGAATCTACTTTAAAGACTCCGCTGAAAAAAGGCGATTTAGTCGGCTCCGTTGTTTATACATTGGACGGTCAAGAAGTATTTAAAACAAATTTATTGGCCGGTCAAGATGCCGAACGCCGTACAATTGTCACCGATATCAAATATTATTTTAATCTGGCAAAAACAAACGCTTTTACATTAAAAGCCGTTCCATATTGGGGCGGCGGAATTTTGTTTATTGCGTTAGTAGTTTTTATAATCTCCAAAATCAAAAAAGGCGGTCGAAAAGGTTACGGATATTATTAATTAGATTGACTCTTGTTTAAAAACAATGCTGTTTTCTATTTGGGAATCTGAACTTTGTGTATAATACTTTCAGCTCCCTGAACTTATGTTTATTATTCTATGGCTCGAGAGCTGAAGATTAATGCTGTTCAGAGAGCTATTTTTTTGAGAAGATTTGATTCTTTAAATACGTATATATTTTTTTCTATCCTTTATAATGAAAATAATATAAGGAAGGTGAATATTATGGATTCAAAATTAAAGCGTATAATTTTCATAATGTTGCGAATTGCCGCAAGTCTTTTTATCGCGTACGTCTTTTATATTATCTGGGCTATAATTGCAGAGGATATGTATTATGATAACTATTATGGCCCTCTGGATTATTTAGGTGCTTCTTGGAATGGTTCCCATACGATAGCAATAATCTGTATCGGAATATATATAATTACTTTGTTTTTCATATGGAAATTGCTTAAGCTTAAATGGCGCCTTATAGTAACGGGTTCTATCTTTATTTTTGTTATCTGCTGCGGAATATTTTACGTGTATCAAAAGGATATGCTCGAAATACGTGCATTGGGAGAATCGGGAGATGAAATCAATCTAAGGGATTATGAACCTTTTTGTGAAAACACTCTAGCGAAAAGCCTTGATGAAGAGTCGTCATTAATTCTTCAAAATCATCTGCCGCGTATGGATGGCGCAACTGCGCTTTATCCTCTTTATTCTGCATTCGCCCGCGCGACATATCCAGAAGCGGTATATTTCGTCTATGGAGAAAACAGTGCTGTTGATTGCTCGAGAACTTCCGGTGCATTTAACAGTTTGCTCAAGGGAACTGCCGATGTAATATTTCTTATGGGCATTTCAGATGAACAGCGTAAACAGGCTGATGAGCTTGGCTTAGAATTGACGCTGACACCAATAGGGAAAGAGGGATTTGTTTTCTTTGTTAATAAGGCAAATTCCATGAAAAATCTGTCTGTCGAAAATATTAAAGGTATTTATTCCGGCAAAATAAAAAACTGGCATGAGCTTGGCGCTGGAAATAGAGAGATACTTGCATATCAAAGACCGGAAGCTTCGGGAAGTCAAATAATGCTCAGAGAAATTATGGGAGATACGCCGATTGTCGAAGTACCCGAAAAAGATAATTATTATTTAATGATGGATATGTACAAGGCTGTAGCTTACAAAAACCACAAAAATGCCTTAGGATATTCATTTCTATTTTATATACGGGATATGATTGCAGAAAATAAAATTAAGTTTCTTTCGATAGACGGAGTTGAACCTGTAGCAGCAAATATCGCAAGCGGAGATTATCCCTTTGCACATGATTTTTATGCAATTACTGCTACGCGGCAGTACACGACGGACGACGAAAAGGCGCGTGCTGATAACACACAAAAACTTATTGAATGGATACTTTCCTCCCAAGGTCAAAGCCTTGTTGAAAAAACGGGATATGTACCACTTTCATAATTTATTAAGCTATAGCAATTTCATGGTTGACTTGCCATTATACTATTTCCCTTTTAAAGAATAGAAAAAAATATTTCATTCCGCGCTTGAAGCGTTGCGCGGAACGCTTCGCTGTGAAAATTTTTTTCTACAAATCAAATGGGAATTAGTATTACATGCCGGAAAATGGTTAAACGATTTATTCCCAAAAAAATATAATTGCTTGATTTCTAGGAATTTTTTGGTATAATAGAAAACAATAAAAGCTTGTTTAAGACGTTTGATACAAATTTCTATTATTAGCACGAATTTTCAACGAAGCTGAATTAAAAATTGGAGTGATAATTATGGCGGCTTCAAATGGTAATTGCTTTATCTGCGGAAAGACTACCGGTAAAATAGCGATTAAAAACCATATCATGAAAGAACACAATAGCGGCAACGAATCTTGCTATCTCCTCAAGGCTGAAGGAGCATACGACAAAGATTTCTGGCTATTTTTTACTGTACCTATTAATGCGACTTTGACTGCTGTGGATGGATTTTTGCGCGATATTTGGTGTGAATGCTGCGGGCATTTGAGTGCGTTTCGAATGGGTGGCCGCGAATTGGGTGAAAGACAAAAACTCTCATCATTAAAGATTGGCGATAATTTTTTGTACGAATACGACTTTGGTTCAACAACAGAAATAATAATTACAGTTGTTGATAAAATTTCAAGAGAGAAGCTCAAGGAAAAGGTGCAATTACTTGCAAGAAACGCTCCGCCGCAGGAAACTTGCATGCAATGCGGCGCACCGGCCACAATAGTGGATTCTTGGGAAGGTGACCTGCTTTGCGAAGAATGCGCTAAAGAAGTCGAAGACGAAGATGCTATAATGCCGATAGTAAATTCGCCTCGAATAGGTGAGTGCGCCTATGACGGAGAGCTGGATATTTGGACATTTGACCCAAATGGGCCTTTTCCACAACCACAAATATCAAAATCAAGATGAGCCGTATCCTTCTGAGAAAGAATATAAAGACCTAAATTGCTGAACAGAACAGCATTTTAGGTCTTTTAGATTTCTACATAATACTTATTTTACTTTAATTTGCAGAGCAACAGTTTTATCAGAAATTATTCCTACGCTCCATCAAAATTACGTTATGCCAATTTCCAAAACGGTCGCGGGCTATTTTTTCGCGGTAGCCGATTTTTCGAAAATTAAATTTTTCATGTAATTTTATGCTGGGAACATTTTCTTCAAAAATAATTGATTGCAATGACCAAAAACCATTTTTTTCAGATTCTTCGATAAGTGCGTTTAGAAGCATAGAGCCTACACCTTTGGATTTATAGCCGTCGGATATATAAATACTCAATTCTGCCGCGCCCCAGTATGCTTTTTTTGCAGAAATCGGCGTGAGAGCTGCCCAACCAATAATTTTTTCGTTTTCCTCAATAACTAACCGGCAAATTTTTACATGCGCCGAATCCCATTTTTCAAATTCAGGTAATTCATTGTCAAAAGTCGAAATCAAATTATCTATTCCCATTTTATAGATTTCCATTATCTGATTCCAGTCCGAATTTTTCATTTCTCTGATTTTATACAATGTCAGAATCTCCTAAACAGGCCGATAACTTTGCCGGAAATATTTAAATCATCAACAAAAATCGGCTCATAAGCCGGGTTTTCCGGTTGCAGCTTAAAGCAGTCTTCGAGTTTATAAAATGTCTTAACTGTGGCTACATCATCGATTAATGCAACGACTATATCTCCGTTATTCGCAGTCGATTGTTTGCGGACAAGAACTAAATCCTTATCCATAATACCTGCATTTATCATGGAATCGCCTTGAATTTTTAGCATAAATACTTCATCATCTTTGACATATTCAGAAGGAATCGGAAAATAATCTTCGGTATTTTGCAAAGCAAGTATTGGTATTCCGGCAGTAACTTTACCGATAATAGGAACATTTACATAATCGTCTGGACTTGTATAAAAACCCACTTCTAAAATTTCAATAGAGCGGTTTTTCAGCGGCGAACGTTTGATGAACCCTTTTTTTTCTAACGCGGTTAAATGTAAATGAACTGTCGAAGTAGATTTTAAATTCATTGATTTGCAAATTTCTCTAACAGAAGGCGGATAGCCGTTTTTTCTAATCTCTTTTTTCAGAAGTTCATAAATTTCAAGTTGTTTGTCAGTTAATTCATGCATAAAAACACCCCTTATAATTTTGAAATATTACTATATAAATGAAAGAGTAATCGTTAGAAAAACTTTGCCTAATTTATTGTACCACATAACTAAATTATTTTCAAACAAATGTTCTTGTTAAAGAAATATTTTTTTCAATCGAAACCAGTTAAAAATTGCTATAGAAATCTTTTGTAATATATCGGCATTTATAATTTTTGTAATCAAAATATTTTTGAAATTAATTTTTGTTCGAGGTATAATATAATTTAATAGTATAAGATACATTGGGAGGAAATATGGACAAAAAAATTATTTTTAGCGGAATGCAGCCGACTTCATTGCCGCATTTGGGAAATTATTTAGGAGCAATAAAAAATTGGGTTAAAGAGCAAGAAAATTATAATTGCTTATTTTGCGTTGTTGATATGCATTCGCTCACAGTGCGTCAAGAACCTGCAGTTCTTCGAAAAAACAGCAGAGATTTAGTTTTGCTTTATATAGCTTGCGGTTTAGACCCTGTAAAAAATATTATTTATTATCAATCGCATGTTCCGGCGCACGCAGAATTGGCTTGGATTTTAAATTGCTATACTTATATGGGTGAGCTTAATAGAATGACACAATTCAAAGATAAATCCCAAAAATTTGAAAACAATATAAATGTCGGACTTTTTGAATATCCGGTGCTAATGGCCGCTGATATACTTTTGTTCCAAACAGATTTAGTTCCTGTCGGTGAAGACCAGCGTCAGCATTTGGAATTGAGCCGCGATATCGCTATTAGATTTAATAATATTTACGGCGATGTTTTTAAAGTTCCCGAGCCGTATATTTCGCAAGTCGGTTCAAAAATCATGGGGCTTGCCGACCCTACTAAGAAAATGTCAAAGTCTGACACGGACAACGAAAACAATACAATATTTTTATTGGATGACCCGAAAAGAATCGCTTCTAAAATAAAAAGAGCGGTTACTGATTCGGATAATGAAATTCGTTATACCGCAGAAAAACCGGGCATTAAGAATTTGATTGATATTTATATGACGATAACGGGAAAAAGCGTAGCGGAAGCGGAAAAGGAATTTTCGGGAATGGGATATGGAACATTTAAGGAGATAATCGCAGAAGCCGTTGTTGAGGAGGTTTCAAAAATTCAAGAAAAATATTTAGAGTTAAGTAAAAACAAAGATTATATCGATAATATAATAAAGGACAATACTGAAAAAGCTAATTATCTTGCTTCTAAAACTCTAAATAAGGTTAAGAAAAAAATTGGTTTTGCCGCAAAATAATTTCTTTGTAAAACCGCTTAATTAGTATTGCACAAATAAAAACACATAATTAGGAGGTTAATTACATGGAAAGTAAAAATTGCGCCAAGTGCGGCAGGCTGTACTCATCTTTTGGCTCACCGATTTGTAATTCCTGCAAAGCGGAAGAAGAAGAGACTTTTTTGAAAGTAAAAGAATATATCGATGAGAACCCGAGCAATGATTTGAAAACAATCGAGTGTGAAACAGGAGTTTCGGCTCGTAAAATTTTGAAATATATAAAAGACGGACGAATAGTTATTACAAAAGGAATCAGCGGCGAGGTTAAATGCGATCAATGCGGAAAGCCGATAAGCAGCGGTAGGTATTGCGATAGATGTGTTTTGAAAATACAAGCTGTTGCAGAGGAATTGAAAGTTAAAAAAACTCCGACGATTAAAATGCATAGCAGAAATTAAAAAACTTTCTCATGAAGCGGCGTATTTACGCCGCTTCAAAGCTTATACTATTTTCATTATTAAGGATAGAAAAAAATGAAAATAGTATTAGAGGAGTATAAAAAACGTATACGTGATTTTTATAATAATGTCTGATTTTTACGGGCAATATATTTTGCTGTAATTTATTGATTTATTCATCAATCAGTAGTATATTTATAGTATAATATAATAGAGTTATTGTTGAATTTCTCTTAGTGTAAAGGGGGAAAATATTGTGCTTACTATTTCAATTTCACTTTTGCTAATCGGTTTGATTTTATTGCTGACAGAGGCGATGATTCCCGGTTTTGGCTTGCCCGGTATATCCGGAATAGTAGCTTTGTTGGTGTCTTTTATAATTACGATGTTTTATTTTCCGATTGCTATGGCATTAATGATAGTTTTTGGTGAAATATCCGCTATAGCTTTGATTATTTATATGGTTTACCGGATTTTGAAACGCAGACAATTAATAAATAAACTAATCCTAAACGAAACACTGGATCAAGATAAAAATGAAATAGGCGGGCTTGATTATTTTTTAGGCAAAGAGGGCACTACTAAAACCGCTTTAAGACCTTATGGTTCTGCTGATTTTAATGGTTTTGTGGCGGAAGTATGCTCTGATGGTAATTTTATTCTGGAAAATAAAAAAGTCAAAGTTATTAAAATCACTAACAATAAAATTGTTGTAAAAGAACTCAGTAATTCTAATTAATTTAATGCAAATTAAACTAATTAGCTTGATTTTAACATAGGTTCTTATTAAATGAAGGGTTGTGATTTAATGGTACCGTTCTTGGCAATTTCCGGTATAGTATTTGTTGTTATTATTTTATGTGTATTTTTGAGTTTTTTCCCGTTGGGCTTATGGGTTTCCGCTATAGCAGCAGGAGTTAATATAAGCATATTTACATTATTCGGAATGCGCTTGCGCCGTGTTAAGCCGGAAAGAATTGTAAGACCGCTTATCAAAAGCCGCAAAGCAGGATTGAATATCAGTATAAATCAACTTGAATCCCACTATTTGTCCGGCGGTAAAGTAGATAATGTTGTTGATGCTTTGATAGCCGCTCACAGAGCTAATTTGGAGCTTTCTTTCGAGCGTGCCGCGGCGATAGACTTGGCTGGTAGAGACGTTTTCGAGGCTGTTCGAATGAGCGTTACTCCTAAAATTATTGAAACTCCGTGGATTTCCGCAGTTGCAATAAACGGTATCGAAGTCAGAGTTATCGCGAGAGTTACTGTACGCGCTAATCTTCAAAGACTTGTCGGCGGTGCGGGAGAGGAAACTATTATAGCCCGTGTCGGCGAAGGTATTGTAACGACTGTTGGTTCTTCAGAATCTCATAAAGATGTTTTGGAAAATCCAGACAGAATTTCTCAGACAGTTCTTAGCAAAGGCTTGGATTCCGGAACAGCATTTGAAATTTTATCAATCGATATTGCTGATATTGATATCGGCAGAAATATCGGTGCTCAACTTTTGACAGAACAGGCCGAAGCCGATAAAAATATAGCTCAAGCAAAGGCAGAAGAAAGACGTGCAGCTGCTTTTGCACATGAACAGGAAATGAAAGCACATGTTCAAGAAATGCGCGCTAAAGTTGTGGAAGCAGAGGCGCAAATTCCTTTGGCAATAGCAAAAGCTCTTAACGATGGAAAAATCGGCGTTATGGACTATTATAATTTAGAAAATAAAAAAGCCGATACTAAAATGCGAGAGTCTATTGGAAACTTACAAGTAGATGTCGGAATTAAAGAGCAAAAAAAATAGTATAATAAAATAATTAAAAGGCTGAAGCAAACAAAATATGCTTCAGCCTTTAAATATTATTCAATCGTTACGGCATCGAATCGAAATTTTCACCGCTCAATACCAGCACATCATTTTCAGAAATCAGAGTAGAGCCTTTTGGTACAATAAATTTTCCTTTGCGCTTTATCATAACTATCAGGATTTCATCGGGTATTTCAGAATCAACAATCATTTTTCCAATCATTTTATTTCCTGGTAAAATTTTATAGTCCATTAATTTAGCATGTGTTTCTTCATGATAATCGTTAAAAGTTTTCATAACAGAATCAGAAGTACTTTGATCAATCAAATCCAATTTTTTTGCAATATTAGGCGTTAGCGTACCTTGAAAAACAACCGAAAACAGAGTGATAATGAAAACAATGTGAAAAATATCAAAAGGTAAACTGTCTCCAAGTTCCGAAACGGCAAATATCGTAAATGCAATAGAAGCGGCCCCGCGCAGCCCCACCCAAGATACAAAAGTTTGCTGGTTTACAGGCATTTTAAACCAGCTCAAAATACTGAAAGTTGCAATTGGTCGTGCGATGAAGATTATAATTAAAGACATTATTATTCCGGGAAGCAAAATATGTGGTAGCTTTGTTGGGAAAGAAAGCAAACCAATCATAAAAAAGAGTAAAATCTCCATAATCCAAGAAAACGAATCAAAAAAATGCACTAAACTCACTTTATGTAGGATTCTGCTGTTTCCGACGAGAATTCCTGTGATATAAACGCATAATAAACCGTTTCCGCCGATTATATGGCAAAGTGCATAGCCTAAAAATATCATCGCTATAAACAATAAAGGCAAAATACTTTCTATTTCATCTATCAAATATTTGGACATCAATACAGTGATGATTGCAGTCAAAGCACCGACTATGATTCCAAAAATCATTTGCTTTGCAAATAAAAACGAAAAACCTGCCAACGAAAAGACTCCATTGGATTTAATCAGTGAAATCGAAAGAAAAGTCATTAAATAAGAAAAAGGGTCATTACTTCCGCTTTCCATTTCAAGTAAAGGCGCTAAACCGTTTTTTAAATTGAGCTTTTGAGAGCGCAATATCGAAAAAAGAGAAGCCGCATCGGTAGAAGAAATTACAGAGCCTAAGAGCATTGCATAAAGAAAATCTATTTTTAAAACGAAAACAGCGAAAAATGCTGTGACGAATAAAGTTATCAGAGTGCCGAGAAACGAAAGTAAAATAGCTTTAAACGCCACCGGCTTTGCAGTTTCCCATTTTGTACAAAAACCGCCGTAGAACATAATAAAGATTAATGCGACGGTAGCAATATCGCCGGTTACCCTAAAGTCATCAAAATATATTCCGCCGATTCCGTCTGAGCCGAAAATCATTCCAAGCGCCATAAAAATTAATAGTGATGGTACTCCGAATTTGTATAACAATTTGTTTGTTAAAACGCTGAGTATTATAACAGCTGAGATAATTAGTAGTGTTTTTTCCATAATTCTCTCCCGTCTATAGTTTTTTAAAATTCATCGGTTGTAAATTTCCCTCTGAAAATTTTTCGGATTATATTTATCTTTTCTTTAACTGGCCGAAGAAAAGATAAAAGGAAATTGTAATTTATACTATTTTCATTTTGATAAGTAGAAAAAAATTTTTCACAGCGGAGCGTTTCACGCATGATTCAAGCGTGAAATGAAATATTTTTTTCTATCCTTAATAATGAAAATAGTATTATTAATCTTGCTGCGGAGCATCACCCTTTCCATCCATTAACATTGAAATAGTATTAATATTGCCCCCGGATTTATTTTACACGATTTTTGCAGAGAGTGGAAATTTTTTTGTCGGCGTAGATGATTTGTAATTTTTAGGATTCACTATAATGCATGAACAAGATATATTTTAAGGGATAAATCTATCCAAAATTTAGCACAATTTCAATCTTGCTCTATTATATTTATTAGTTTTTGATAATTGACATTAATTTTATATACGAGTATAGTTAAATTAAAATTCGAATAGGAGGCAATGAAATGAAATCAATAAATATTTATTTAAAAGACATTGAAAGTGTAAAGACTTTTGTTAATTTTGTATCAACTCAATCCGGTGATTTTGATATAGTTTCTGATAGATATGTTGTTGACGCAAAATCGATTATGGGTATTTTGAGTCTGGATATCAGCAAAGTATTAAGATTGAATATTCACGAAAATGCAAGCTACGAAGAAGCCGTAGCGAAATTGAAAAACTTCATCGTAGAATAATACTATTTGGCTTTGTTTTGTAATCGAAACAAAGCTTTTTTACTATTGGATAAGGAGAGATCATATGAATTTTGAGATAAAACAAAAATTAATTGAGAGCCAAAATGTAATGTATATTTCGAAATCTTTGCCTCACGAAAAATTGCATGAAGTCGGAATTTATTTTGATAAAGTAATGCAATATATTATTTCGAACGGCGGAGAGATAACGGGTTCATTTTTAAGATATGTAGACAATAGCACAATGCAATTAATGAATTTAGAAATTTGTATAGCCGTTAAATCTTTCTTGCCTGAAAATGACGAAATCAAATCGAAAACAATTGAAGAAACCAATGAAATTATGGCTTGCGGAATTCTTAAAGGCTCTTATAGCGGATTAGGCGAGTTTTATAAACAAATGGACGATTTCATAAGGGCTCAAGGTAAAACTTACGCTGATGGCGCGATGTGGGAAATTTATCTTAATAATCCCGCTAATGTTCCAGAAGATGAACTTTTGACCGAAATTTTGATACCGGTAAAATAAATAATTTTTTAAAATACGTCGGAAAATCCGGCGTTTTTTTATAAAAAAATTCTTAGCATAAAAATATATCAACAGAATTCTACAATTTTTCGATAATATATATAACACCATTTAAATTTTGATAAATGGAAATAGTATGAATAAATTGTGGAGTGGGAAAATGCCAATAAAAAAAACAAAAATATCTGTTTCAATAGTAGTAATAATAATTGGACTTTTTTCGATTATCGCATTAGTATTGTATTCGATAAGTATATATAATCAAAAACCAAATTACTATACTCCGGAAAAAGCAAATAAAGGTGAAAAAATATATTCCGAGCTTTCTGAGATTGACTTTGTGAACGATTATCCTCAGTCTCCGGAAGAAATTGTAGAATTAAATAATAAAATAATGCTTTTTTTATATGGGAATATTTTGGCGGATACTCGGAAAATTTCGGAGGTGCTGGAATTTCAGCGAAATTTATTTTCAACGGAATTAAATGAATTGAATACGCTGGAAAATCAGATCGAGAATACCAATGAAACTTTTGGCATATTTTTAGAAAAAGGAGTTTATGTTATAGATATAACACAAGGCTCGATTAAATATACCTCTCAGAATGATTATTCGTGCTCTGTTACCGTCGATTTTTATTTTAATAAACTGGAAAATATCAAAAAGCAATATCATCTCGTCAAAGAAGACGGCCGTTGGAAAATTAATAACTGGTCAAATATTTAATCCTTTTGTATAATTGTTTTATAAAGATTTTGCAATTGACAAATGGTTTAATGGGTGTATCCATATTTTATGAAATAGATATCTGTTTTGTATGATTAATACTGTACTTATTAAATGAAGGGGTGTTCGTATGCAATATGAAATAAAAGGCGGAAATTTTCCTGTAGCTATCTGCACTTTGTCAAAAGGAGAAACGATAGTCAGCGAAAAAGGCGGAATGTCTTGGATGAGTAAAGACATTGAAATGGAAACTTCCACGGGTGGGGGTTTGCTAAAAGGTTTAACACGCTCATTTTCCGGCGAATCTATGTTTCTAAATTACTATACTTCTAAATCAGACAATCAAAAAATAGCTTTTGGATCCAGCTATGCAGGCAGAATTATGGATATCAAAATTGAACCGGGTAAAGAGATTATCGCTCAAAAATCTGCAATGCTTGCTATGGAAAAAGGCGTAGATATAAATATGCATTTTAGAAAAAGATTGGGCGCCGGCTTTTTTGGCGGTGAGGGTTTTATTCTGCAAAGATTTTCCGGAAACGGTATGGCTTTTTTAGAGATTGATGGCGAAATTATAGAATATAATTTAAGCTCCGGCGAAGAAATGATTATTGACCAAGGATATTTGGCGGCAATGGATGCAACTGTTGATTTTGATATTGAAAAAGTCAAGGGTTTGAAAAATATTATGTTTGGCGGAGAAGGGCTTTTTGTGGGAATTGTCAGAGGTCCCGGAAAAATTTGGCTTCAAACGATGCCGATTTCGAATCTTGCCAATGCGATTATTTCAAGAATTCCTACGAGTAGCTAATTTCTTATACTATTTCCTTTTTAAAGAAAAAAATATTTCATTCTGCGCTTGAAGCGCTGCGCTGTGAAATATTTTATACAAATTAAAGGAGAATTAGTATCGGTAAAAAATCAAACCGCTATATGAGCGTTCTTAAAAAATTAATTTCTTTGAAGAACGCTCATTTTCTATATCATACTATTTACATTTTGATAAGTAGAAAAAAATTTTTCACAGCGGAGCGTTTCACGCATGCTTCAAGCGTGAAATGAAATATTTTTTTCTATCCTTAATAATGAAAATAGTATCAGTTCATCAATCATATCTATGCTTTAGCTTTTGTTTTGTGATTGTTCCTAATAATAATTTGCAATGCTACTTCAAGAGCTGTTGAAATAATATCCGAGTCGGATTTTTCTAGAGGTTTGTCGTTAATTGTAATATTATCTGCAATAATAAGCTTATCTATTATTCCTTCTACATAATCTGTTATATCGATTTCATTGTCAAAACAATCGGATTTTTTTTTATCAAAAAAGCCGCAAATTTCAAAAAAGCTTTTTGTATCAACCTCAAGGCTGTTAGCAATTTTAATTAGCGTGTCAATTGTAGGCGAAATTTCCTTACCGGTTTTATCGTCGATTCCTTTTTCAAGTTTATTCAAATATGCGTGGCTAATACCAAGGTAGTCAGAAAACTCTCTAAGGCTCATATTTTTTTCTTTTCTTATGGCTTTTAAATAATAGCTTAGTTTAGTCATACTTACCTCCAATAATAAATGTAAACTAAAAATTACAAATTCTCTTGGCAAAATGTATATTATAATTAACAGTTATAGTTAATAATACATTAAAATGTAAGAGAATACAAGTAAACGACAATATAGCTTTGTAAATTAAAATTGACAAAATAACTTCTTTTTGTTATAATTTTTTCAATACAAATCAAATTTATACAAAAATATACTTTGTCAGTAAGTAAAAATGTTGAAATAAGTTCATATTTTGATGTCAGAAACAATTACACTCTTGTAATTTGTTGAACTTTTGTAAACTATAGGATACATGCGGGGTGAAGCTGTGCAGGATTTCTTTACAAATTTATACAAAAAGTGCGCGTCTGAAAATGAGAAATATATCGAGCTTTTTAAATTATATCTGACAATTGTCAATAAAAACAGTATTTTTGTAATATTAGGTAAGGAATTAATTGCTAATGAAAAAGAAAAAATACTTTTCGCTTTAGGTGATATTAGTAAATCTATAATTATTGGATTTAAGGAAAAAAATCTGGCACAGATGGAGGAGGCTGTTTTAAAACTAATTCTACTTTATAAACATATAGAAGACAAAAACACTAATGAGGAGAAATAGATGGAAGATATTTTTAGAAAAATGGCGCTTGAGACGCCGGAGTTGATTGAAAAAGATTATAGAGAATTTATGGAGAAAATTGGAGTAGATAACTTTTTTTACTTTATTAATTCTTTTGGAGGAACGGTTATTTATATCCCGAGAAATAAAAAAATTTTCTC
Source organism: Eubacteriales bacterium (assembly GCA_031551135.1). Taxonomy (GTDB): domain Bacteria; phylum Bacillota; class Clostridia; order Lachnospirales; family JAITVM01; genus JAITVM01. Next base: position 68,563 of record JAVBOA010000026.1, read on the forward strand.
ACGCTGCATAAAAGAAAATGTCAAAAATGAATTTGACGGGTCTAATATTAAAATGTTGGCAAGGAAATATTATTTAAGCGAAAGGACGATAAGGAATTACATTCATAACTATAAAAAGAAGGAGATGGAAAAATAATAAATAATACAAAGTAATTTTTTTATACTGTCTGTGCAAAGCGAAAATATTTTTTCTATTCTTTAAAAGGGAAATAGTATACAATTCAGCCAAGATTTTAAATTATTAGTAAACTGTGGCGTGTGTTTTCACACGCCGCTTTTTATCTTTTGGAATGAAAATAGTATAGCATTTTAACCATATCACATGAAAAAAGCATATTTTTATTTTTTTATAATTCGGTTTGACATTTGAATTCCGCTTTGATAATATATATTTAGTGTTTTGCATTACTGACGGATAAGGCTTTGGCCTGAACAGTGTTTACTGTGATGAAGTGCAAAATGTGTTATGCCGACCGTCTGGGCAATATTATTTAAACCTTTATGGCTTAAAATAATATTGTCCTTTTTGATTTTGCGGAATTTTATACGGAATGAAACAAATTAGATAATATAAATGAGCGGAGGATAATTATGAAAAGAGCATTAATCAGCGTTTCGGACAAAACAAATTTGATTGATTTTACTAAAGAATTAAAAAATCTTGGATATGAAATTATTTCGACGGGCGGTACTTTGAAAGCTTTGCAAGAAGCCGGCGTAAAGGTTATTTCAATTTCAGACGTTACGAATTTTCCGGAATGTTTGGATGGAAGGGTAAAAACGCTTCATCCGAAGGTTCACGGCGGGATTTTGGCAATGCGTGACAACCCTGAACATATGAAACAATTGAACGATTTGGAAATTGAACCTATCGACATGGTTGTTGTGAATTTATATCCGTTTAAAGAGACTATTTTGAAAAACAGTCCTTTCGAGGAAGCAATTGAAAATATTGATATTGGCGGGCCGACTATCCTTCGTTCAGCCGCAAAAAATTATAAATTTGTCTCTGTTATCTGTGATTCTTCGGATTATCAAAAAATAATTGAGGAATTGAAATCAAATGGAAATGTTTCCGAAGAAACGAATCTTTATCTTGCACAAAAAGTTTTTGCACATACTTCTGCATATGACACATTGATTTCGGATTATCTAGCCAAAAAATTAAATAAGCATGATTTTGGCGAAACCCTAACTTTGACCTATGAAAAAGTTTATGATATGCGATACGGCGAAAATCCTCATCAAAAATCCGCATTTTATAAAGAAATTACAAGCTCCGGCGGGATGTTGACCGATATAATTCAATTGCACGGAAAGGAATTATCTTTTAATAATATCAACGATACTCACGGAGCTTTGGAATTATTGAAAGAATTTGACGCTCCGACAGTTGTGGCTTGCAAACATTCAAATCCTTGCGGTGTGGCATCTGGCGAAAATATTTATGATGCTTATATGAAAAGCTTCAGCGCCGACCCGGTATCGATTTTCGGAGGGATTGTTTGCTGTAATCGAGAAATCGATAAAAAAACTGCCGAAGAGATGTCCAAGATTTTCATTGAAATAATTTTAGCGCCGTCTTTTTCTCCCGAAGCTCTGGAAATCTTGAAGCAGAAAAAAAATATCCGCTTGTTAATTCTGGAAAATATAAACAATAAACAATCTGCGAATTCGATTGATATTAAAAAAGTATCCGGCGGAATTGTTGTTCAGCAAATAGATTCTCAGCTTTTGAACGAAGATGAAATGACTTGCGTTACAGATAAAAAGCCGAGCGAAAAAGAAATGCAGGATTTATTATTTGCATGGAAAGTTGTGAAATATGTAAAATCAAACGGTATATGTTTGGCGAAAGATTTGCAGACAATCGGAATAGGACCGGGGCAGGTAAACAGAATTTGGGCAACAAAGCAGGCTGTTGAGCATGGAATCGAATTTTTCGGCGAAGAAAATATAAAAAATTCCGTTTTGGCATCGGATGCATTTTTTCCGTTTTCAGATTGCGTTGAAGAAGCATATAAGGCAGGCGTTACAGCGATTATCCAGCCGGGCGGCTCTGTGCGCGATAATGATTCGATTGAGCTTTGCAATAAATATGGTATTTCTATGATTTTTACAAAAATGAGACATTTCAGACATTAAACAAAGTTATATCAAAGCTATGGGTTTGGGTTTTCGCTGATTTTATTCTGATAAAATCGGCAAAACCAAACCTTTTTTATTGCACAATTATTTTGAAAAAATCTCAAAATGTTGAAATCCGGAAATCTTTTGTATATAATAGCTTTTAGGTGATTTTATGAAAATCTATATTGATTTATTTTTAACTTTTTTTAAAATCGGAATTTTTACCGTTGGCGGCGGATACGCAATGATTCCGATTATTCAAAATGAAACGGTAGACCAAAAAAAATGGCTGAACGAAGAGGAATTTGCCGATTTCGCAACATTGTCACAGTCACTTCCCGGTGTAATTGCGATAAATTTATCGACCTGTGTCGGCAAAAAAATACGAGGATTTAAAGGTGCAATAGTTTCGGTGCTTGGAGTAACATTGCCGTCTTTGATGATTATTATGGCTATTGCCGCGATTTATAATGAATTAATAAAAAATACGATTTTGCAAAATGCGTTCAAGGGCGTTCGTGCAACGGTTGTTGCATTAATTTTCTACGCCGTTCTGAGACTGGCGAAATCTTCTGTGCAGTCAAAATTTCAATTATTTATCGCAATTTCTGCATTTATATTAGTTTTCTTTTTGAAAATTTCACCGCCGTATATTATACTTTTTTCTGCTATACTCAGCATTTTACTAAGACCGAAAATCAAGGGTATCTAATGCTATTTACATTTTTTCTAGCTTTTAGAGTGAAAATAGTATAAAAATTTAAGGAGAAATTATGCATATTTTAGCTTTGCTTTTTATTGTTTTTTTTAAGATCGGCTTATTCAGTTTTGGCGGCGGATATGCGATGATTTCGCTTTTGCGTATAGAATGTTTGAATAATAATTTTATTACGGCGAAAGAATTTTCTGATATTGTAGCACTGAGTCAAGTTACACCCGGACCGATAGCGGTTAATTTGGCGACTTTTGTCGGCTTCAAACAAATGGGAGTACTTGGTTCTTGCGTTGCAACTTTGGCTGTTATTCTGCCTTCAATAATACTAGCGTTGAGTCTTTATTCGATTATAAAAAAATTTAATGATTCGGATATTATAAAGAATGCTTTTTACGGTTTAAAGCCTGCGGTTATTGGATTAATTCTCGTAGCGGCAGTAAATATAGGAATGGAAGAATTTTATATACAAGGGGATTTTGAATTTATCTCAATTTTTATTGCTATTATTGCATTTATTTTATCTTACAAATTTAAAGTCAATCCGATATATTTGATAATCGCTTCCGCAATTGCCGGAATTATTGTTTTTTCAATATTATAAAAAATTATAGAACTGAGGAAATTTTATGATAGATGTAGCGCTTTTGGGAACAGGCGGAATGATGCCGCTTCCCGAAAGATTTTTAACTTCGTTTTTATGCAGGCTGAACGGCAAATTTTTGCTGACGGACTGCGGAGAGGGTACCCAGATTACAATGAAAATCTTGGGTTGGGGATTCAAAAATCTTGAAATAATTTGCATAACGCATTTTCATGCCGACCATATTGCGGGATTGCCGGGACTTTTATTATCGGTTGGAAATTCGGGAAGAACAGACGATTTGACGATAATCGGCCCGAAGAATCTAAAAAAAGTGGTCGATTCACTTTGCATAATCGCACCCGAACTGCCGTTTAAAATTAATTTTATTGAGTTAAACGATGAGTTTGGCGAAATAAAAATAGGGGATTTTTTAATAAACTATGCTTTGATGGAACACCGTGTAAAATGTTTCGGTTACTCTTTCAGAGTTTTGCGAAGCGGAAAATTTGACCCCGAAAAAGCAATCAGCTTGGGTATACCGAAAACTAAATGGTCGGTTTTGCAAAAATCTCAAGAGATTGTTGTTGATGATAAAATATTCAAACCCGAAATGGTGATGGGAGCAGAACGCAAGGGAATTAAAATTTGTTACGCCACAGACACAAGGCCGAATGAAAATCTTTTAAAACTTGCCGAAGAATCGGACCTTTTTATAACAGAAGGAATTTACGGAGACGACGAAAAATTGGAAAAGGCGATAGAACACACGCATATGCTTTTCAGCGAAGCCGCTAAAATTGCAAAAGAAGCGAAAGTGAAAGAGCTTTGGCTCACACATTATTCGCCGGCGCTCACAGAGCCGCAGGAATTTCTGCATGTTGCTCAAAATATTTTTGCGAACACAGTTTTAGGATATGACCGGATTTCGAAAACAATATTTTTTGAGGAATAAACAGAAGATTTAGAAAATTCGCAAACTAAAATTTATAGTCTGCGTATATTTAGTATAAAAATTATAATTTAATCATTATTAATGCATAACTTTATGAAAAAAAGTGGGTGATAAAATGGAGTTTACGGATTATGAATTGATACAAAAAGTATTGAATGGTGAATTGGATTGTTTCAACGAGCTTGTCAATAGATATAAAAATTTAGTCTACTCCATAATCCTTAGAATGATAAATAATTCGGATGAAGCTGATGATTTGGCTCAAGAAGTTTTTATTAAAATTTATAAAAATCTAGATAAATATTATCCCGAATATAAGTTCAGCACTTGGATTATCAGAATAACCACGAATCATGTTATCGATTACAGGCGTAAAAAGTTTAAAGAAACCGTACCGCTCGAGGATGTAGAATATGAACTTTCCACTTCGGATTCTCCGGAGAGCGAGTATATAAGAAAAGAAGAAAAACAAAAGCTGAAGAATGTTGTAAACAAGCTCCCTGATATGTATAAAATTCCGATAGTGCTTTATCATGAGCAGGGCCTGAGCTATCAGGAAATTGCCGATATTATTGATGAACCGCTTTCTAAAGTAAAGAACAGGATTTTTAGGGGACGAAAAATGTTAAAAGAAATTTTAATGGGATGAGGTGATGAAAATGGATTGTTTTAATTCTGAAGATTATTTTATGAAGTTTATGGACAATACTCTCGACGAGGATTCCGCACAAATTTTGAATGACCATATTAAAACTTGCGGCAAATGCAGAGAAGAATTTCTTACTTATAATATGATGATGGAAGAATTTGAAAAAGAAGAGCTTCTTCTTGCGCCAGAGGGTTTTGAATTTAATGTAATGGAAAAACTCAGTGCAATGCCGGAAATTCATTATAAGCCGGAAAACAGAATGGAAAACGCTTTTTGCTTTGTTTTGGGCTTGGTTTCGGCATTAATGGGAATCGGTTTTATGATTGGATTTTATAAAGATCAAATTATTCAATTTTTTAGTTCTTATGAAATTTTGTCCGTATTCGTAGATATTTTTACTCCGATTTCAGAATTTGCGCATGATTTATTAAACAATGTTTCATCAAGCTTTACGCTATTATTAGCGGGAACTGTAGATTTGGTTTCTCAAAACAGATTTTTTATTATTGGTATAATTCTGGTTTTTGCCGTATTAAAAGTTCTGTATTCAAGATTTGCAAATCAAAGGGAATAGGATTTTTATCAATGCAGATTAAAATATGCAGCGCCGTATATTTTAATCTGTATTTTTATGCAGAAATTTATTTTTGTGCGATTTGCAAAATTAGGGGGATTCAAATTTATGAAATCACAAAAAAACCAAAAAAAATGCAAGAAAATTCTATAATACTTCCTAAAAAGATTTATTTTTGGTATAATTGTATTGCAACATTTATGCTGAATTTCAGCGTTACAAATTTTGGAAGGGATTATTGATGATAAAAAAGGGGCTTCTATTAATAATAATTTTATTATCTTTTAGTACAAAAGTATTCGGAAGCTTCGATGAAACCGATAAAAACGGGCCAAAACTCTATTTTTTTCAAAACTATGTTTTGAAAGAGCATCGCTCGGGCGTTAATATTTTTTTGTTTTCAAACGCTACTCTGGAAGCAAGAGGGCAGGATGATATATTTCTTTTTTTCAGCAATATTGAAATAGGAAGTGAAATAAGGGGAAATGTATATAGCTTTTTTTCGAATATAATTTTAAATTCCGACGGTAAAGTAAATTCGATATCTTCATTATCATCTACCATAACATATTTAAAAGATTCTCCGGAATTTCAAATAAAGCCTGTAGTAAAAGTCATGGATTTTTTGATAAATATAAATGAGCAAAACGGATATGTTATATATAAAGATAAAATTCCAAGCTTTATTTTAATTCTCTTAATGATTTTTGTGAAAACGTTTGTTTGTATGATTTTTTTCGCATTGAGGAAAGGCTTTTTCTTACAAGGTTCGATGACGGTTATTCATGATAAAAGTTATATTTTTAAAAACGGCATTTTGTCATATATAATCTTTATAGCAATGATTATAGTGTTTTTATTAAGTGTATTGGGTGTGCCGATATCACTGATGGTTTTTGCTGTATTTTATATTTGTATAATCTGCGGACAGGTTTCGTTTTCCTTGTTTATCGGCAACGAAGTTTTATCCAATACCAATAAACGCTTTACGATTAATACAAAATTGATTTTGGGCGTAATTTTGCTGGAAACTTTGAGCTTCTTTCCATTTATTTATTATTTTATAAAATTCTTTGTTTATCCAATTCTGTTTACCGGAATATTTATGACATCTGTGATAAATGTTTACATAAAAAAAATATTTTATAATATCCCGTATGTTTCGGAAAACGCTATAAAGCATTTTGACAGTAATAAAATAAAAGAAATAATTATGAAAGAAATTGACAAAGTATAGGGGTGCTTTTGTGAAAAATAAAATATTGATTATTTTAATAGTGACATTATTTTTAATCGGGTCATTAGGGCTTTATTATTTTTATTATAGAAATGAGCAAGAGCCGCAATTTAAAGAAGTTGCTTTTGTAGATTATACCGTCGAATATCCGGCAACGCCCGAGGCGCTGATGGAAGAAAATAATTATTTGATGGAATTATTATACAGCGGACAGCTTTCGGATGACGATTTCGCATTGGCTTTGGAAAAACAGCGCGTTCTTTTCTCGAATCAGCTTTTGCGGGCTAATACTTTGGAAAAATATGTTTCATATATGAGAGAAGATGTCGATAAATTTAAAAATGCTAAAATAAAATTACATGATATTAAAACAAATGCTATTGTAAAAGATAAGTTTAGTGATAAAATATATATTGCCGAAGTTCAGCAGATATTTGACGAAAACTACATTAATAATGTAAAATATTATATTGCTGAGGAAAATGGAGTTTATTCTATTTTGGCTTGGGAATATACAGGAACTAACGGTTCCGGAAGTTGAAATTTTTAGGAGGAGAAAATGCAATCTGATAAAATTATATTGGGTATCGAATCGTCTTGTGACGAAACGGCGGCTTCGCTTGTTCTTAACGGCAGAAAAATTCTATCAAATGTAATTTCTTCTCAAATAGAAATACATAAAAAATTTGGCGGTGTTGTACCGGAAATCGCATCACGAAAACATATAGAGAGAATTTCAGAAGTTGTTGATATTGCAATGAAAGACGCAGGGGCGGATTTTTCGGATATAGATTCGATTGCCGTGACTTATGGTCCCGGATTGGTCGGGGCGCTGCTTGTTGGGCTCTCGTATGCAAAAGGCTTGGCTTTCAGCCTTTCAAAACCATTAATCGGTGTGCATCATATCGAAGGACATATTTGTGCCAATTATTTGGAAGATGAAAATTTTGAACCGCCTTTTGTTTGTTTAGTGGTTTCAGGCGGACATACGCATTTAATTTTAGTAAAATCTTATAATGAATTTGAAATAATCGGAAAAACACGCGACGACGCCGCAGGTGAGGCTTATGACAAAGTTGCAAGAGCCTTAGGACTGTCGTATCCGGGCGGGCCGAGTATTGATAAACTTGCAAAAGAATCGAAAAACCCAATAGATTTTCCGCGTGCGTATTTAGATAATTATGATTTTAGTTTCAGCGGTTTAAAATCTTCGGTTTTGAATTATTTAAACAAAGCGAGAATGTTAGGCAACGAAATAAATTCGGCAGATGTAGCCGCAGGTTTTCAAAATTCGGTTGTCGAAGTTCTTGTTAATAAAACTATAAATTTATGCAAAGAAAAAAATTTTTCAAAAATAGCAATAGCGGGCGGAGTTGCGGCAAATTCAACATTGCGGCAAGTGATGACCGAAGCTTGCAATCAAAATAATTTTGAGATAAAAATTCCAAGTCCGGTTTTTTGTACGGATAACGCAGCAATGATTGCTTCTTGTGCTTTTTTTGAATATAATGAAAGAAAACTTTCACTGAACGCTTATCCCAGTCTTGTATTGGGACAAAAAATACAAAAGAATTAATTGAAAAGAGGGGTAAATTTGGACAGTATAAATCAAAGATTTGATTTTTTAGAACTCGTTCCGGTTCCGATTTCGATTTTGGATTTCGAAACAAAAACTTTTGTGAAAACTAACCGCTTGTTTAACAATATTTTGAAAATAGAAGAAAATCAGAATTTCAAGGCCAGCGAAATTATAAAGTCTTCGGATATTGCGCTTGATGATATTTTGGAAATCGGCGCTAAAGAAATTTTTATTTTTTTTAAAACTTCTGATTCGGCAATAATTCCGTTAGTTACAACAATTTCGAAATACAATATCGATAATAAGGTGTATTTGCTTTTTTTTCATAAAGAAATTATTAAATCACTTGATAAAAACCTTGTTATAGAGGACTTTCCTTATTCGATGGATATAAAAAACATTCTCGAAAATATTCCGATGTTCGCTTGCATTTTGAGCCTTAACAAAAAGGAAATTATTTTTGCGAATGCGTCTTGCCGCAGAATTTTTGGGAATAATTATTACAAAAGACCTGCTTCGGATTTTTTTATTGAAATAGGAGAACTCGACGAATTGGATAACAATACTTTGTCTAATAAAGAATTTAATTCGGTTATCGGCTCAAAATGGTTTAGCTTATCTGCTTCTTACATTACTTTCGAAGACCGCAAATCCGTACTCATTTTGGGTAAAGATATAAGTATCCAAAAGAAAAACGAGGACACGATTATTTTCAAAGCAACGATTGACGATTTAACAAAAACTTACAATAAACAAGCCGGAATAGATTTTTTAAACGATTACCTTTTGGGTCATAATATAAATAAAAATATTTTTACGGCCGTTTATATAGAATTTAAAGGTATCAAGGATATTATGGATACACATGGTCTTTCTGAAGGAGATAATTATATTTTAAATATGGTGAGTATTATTCGGTCGGCGATTCGCCAAACTGATATATTTTCCAGATTATATCATGCGGAGTTTTTGATTTTATTTCCGAATTGCGTAAAAGAAGTTGTGCAAAATATAATGAAATCCATCGAAAATAAGCTTTCTTTCATAAATACGCAAGAACTCAACTATGATTATGAGATAAAATACAATATTTTGGAAATCACGCCGAATATGGAATTGAATTCGGATGATGTCTTTAAAATATTGAGCCAAGAGATTAGATAATACTTATTTCTATTCTTTATAGTGGAAATAGTATAAATTATATTTTCAAACTTGAATATTTTAAATATTTATGTTAAACTTTATTTGCTAAAAATCCATTGCAAAGATATTGGAATCTCCGCCCTTTTTCTTTGCTTATGGGGATATTTTATTATGGAGGATTTTATGTTAAACAAAAAAGAAGTTATTGCAAAATTTGCACGTAAGGAAAATGACACAGGTTCGCCTGAGGTTCAAGTTGCTCTTCTGACTGAAAGAATCAATCATTTGAATGATCATCTTCGCCAGCATCCAAAAGATTTCCACTCAAGAAGAGGCCTTCTTATGATGGTTGGTCAAAGAAAAGGTTTGCTTAACTATATTAAACAAAAAGATATTGTAAAATATCGTGATTTAATTGGTCAACTTGGTATTAGAAAATAATTTTCAGAGCGGATTTTTTCCGCTCTGTTTAATTAATCCGAGAAAAATTTTATAGTTTTGACTTGCGAACAGGACAAAATTTCGTTTTACGAAAGGAGTTATATATGTACAAATCGTTTACTATGGAGCTTGCTTCCAGAAAGTTGACCATAGAAATAGGAAGAGTCGCGGAATTAGCCAATGGCGCTTGTATTGTATATTATGGCGAAACAGCCGTTTTATGTACAGCGACAGCCTCGGAAAAACCGAGAGCAGGAATCGACTTTTTTCCGCTTAGTATTGATTATGAAGAAAGGCTTTATTCGGTGGGCAAAATCCCGGGCGGCTTTATAAAGCGCGAAGGCAGACCAACCGAAAAAGCTGTTTTAACATCACGTTTAATTGACCGACCTATGCGCCCGCTTTTTCCAAGCGATTACCGCAATGATGTTTCGGTTATTTCTACGGTTTTATCTGTAGATCAAGATGCAAGCCAAGAGATTGCTGCAATGATTGGTTCATCGATTGCGCTATCGATTTCGGATATTCCGTTTTTAAAAACAACAGCGGCTGTGAATGTTGGAATGGTTGACGGAAAATTTATCATTAATCCGACAGCAGCAGAGCGTGAAAAATCGGATTTAAATTTGACAGTAGCTTCGACAAAAGATAAGGTTATGATGATTGAAGCCGGCGCAAATGAAATTAGTGACGAAAAAATGTATGAAGCGATTATGCTTGCTCACGAAGAAAACAAAAAAATTGTTGAATTTATAGAAGGCATTGTTGGGGAAGTCGGTAAAGAAAAACACAAATATGAAACGGTTGCTGTTCCCGAAGATTTTTACAAAGAAATCACGGAATTTATTACTGATGCACGTATGGAAGAGGCTGTTTTTACGGATATGAAACAAATTCGTGATGAGCGGATAAGTGCGCTGACAGATGATGTTTTTGCGAAATTCCTGCCTGAAGATTATGCCGGAGACGACAGGGCAGCACGCGAAAAATATATAAATGATTCGATTTATAATTTTGAAAAGAAAACCGTTCGAAGAATGATTTTAAAAGAAAAGAAACGTCCGGACGGCCGTAAACTTGACCAAATCAGAAATTTGGGCGCAGAAGTTGATATTCTGCCTCGAACTCATGGCTCGGCACTTTTTCACCGCGGGCAAACTCAGGTTCTTACTATCACAACACTTGGCTCGATAGCCGAAGCGCAGCGTTTGGACGGTTTGGACGAATTGGAAGAAACAAAACGTTATATGCATCATTATAATTTCCCTAGCTACTCGGTAGGTGAGACAAGACCAAGCAGAGGACCGGGCAGACGTGAAATCGGTCACGGCGCTTTGGCTGAAAGAGCTTTGCTTCCTGTTATTCCGAGTGAAGAAGAGTTCCCTTACGCTATTAGGCTTGTTTCCGAAGTTTTGAGCTCAAACGGCTCTACCTCCCAAGGCAGTGTTTGCGCAAGTACGCTTTCGCTGATGGCGGCTGGCGTTCCGATAAAAACTCCTGTAGCGGGTATTTCTGTTGGACTTGTAACAGGCGATTCGGATGACGATTTTGTATTGCTGACTGATATCCAAGGACTTGAAGACTTTTTCGGCGATATGGATTTTAAAGTCGCAGGAACAAATAAAGGCATTACAGCTATTCAAATGGATATAAAAATTCACGGCCTTACTCCTGAAATAATTAAAGGCGCTCTTGCGGATACGAAAAAGTCGAGAGCTTATATTTTGGAAGAAGTAATGCTCAAAGCGATTGATAAACCGCGTGATAATATTTCCCCTTACGCTCCTAAGATTATGTTTATCGAGATTGACCCGGATAAAATGTCCGAAGTTATCGGAGCCAGAGGCAAAACAATTAAGCGCATAATGGAAGAATCCGGAGTTGACAAAATCGATACTGGCGATGACGGCAAGATTTTTGTTTGTGATTCTGATATGAGCAAAGTAAAACGCGCTGTCGAGATAATCGAAGCGATTGTAAAACCACCGGAAATCGGAAAAATATATACCGGAAAAGTTTCGCGTATATTAAATTTCGGAGCTTTCGTTGAAATCGCACCGGAAAAAGAAGGTCTTTGCCATATTTCACAATTGGCGAAAGAAAGAGTCGGAAAAGTAGAAGATGTTGTTAAAGTAGGAGATATTGTTTCTGTCAAGGTTATTGAAATCGACGACCAAGGACGAATTAATCTTTCCAGAAAAGCAGCATTGTAAAATATTAATTCAGAGCTATATCTTGCAGCTTTAAGGATATGCTCTTTTTTATTTTATTAAAATATAATAATACTATTTTCATTATAAAGGATAGAAAAAAATATTTCATTTCGCGCTTGAAGCCTGCGCGAAACGCTTCGCTGTGAAAGATTTTTTTCTACTTATCAAAATGAAAATAGTATAAATAAAAATTAAATCAATAGATATTAATTTTTTTGACGAGATTTAGGGTATAATATAACGAAGTATATATGAAAATATTTTGAATGGGGTGAGTTAATGGTAAAAACAGTTTCTTTATCAAATAATATTACCATTGTGTATGAAGAAATGCCGTCAATAATGTCAATTGCCTGCGGAGTTTTTGTGAAAAATGGCTCCAGAATGGAAAACGCTCAGAATAATGGGATTTCGCATTTTATTGAGCATATGCTTTTTAAAGGAACAAAAAACCGGACAGCAAGGCAGATTGCCGACGAAGTGGACGCTATCGGCGGGCAGATGAACGCATTTACTTCTAAAGAATATACAGGATATTATATTCGAACTTTGTTTAATCATATGGATAAGTCTTTAGAAATATTGTCTGATATGTTTTTAAATTCGAATTTCGATAATGAAGAAATAAAAAAAGAATGTGGTGTGATTTTAGAAGAAATAGATATGTATGAGGACAGCCCGGAGGATTTGATTCACGACCTTTTGCAGAATAAAATTTTTGATGATTCGCTTGGATATTCGGTCATTGGGCGCAAAGATTCAATAAGCACATTTAATCACGATACATTTGTCGATTTTTTCGAAAAAAATTATCACCAAGACAATATATATATTTCGATAGTTGGAAAATTTGAAGAATCGGTTTTATTGGATGTATTAGAAAAATATTTTGGTTCATTGAATCGAAATGACGCATATAAAGAATTTCAATTTTCTTCAAAATATCATAAATCCTTTGTTACAAAAGTGAAGGATATCGAGCAAGTTCATTTTATGCTTGCTTTTCCGGGTTTTCCGCTGGATTCGGAATTTAATTATGATATAGCTGCACTAAACTCGATTTTCGGCGGCTCGATGAGTTCCAGACTTTTTCAAACAATCAGAGAGGAAAATGGCCTGTCTTACGCAGTTTATTCTTATATGTCCTCTTATATCGATACAGGCGCTTTTTGTTTGTATGCCGGACTTAACCCAAACCAAACTAATCTTTGCTATGAATTGATGATCAAAGAAGTTAAGCGTTTATTTACCGATAAAATTACTATCGAGCAATTAGACCGGACTAAGGAGCAATTGAAGTCGAATTACTTTTTGGGCATGGAATCCTCAATGACGCGTATGCTGAGTATCGGAAAAACGAAAACTGTTTTAAATAAAGTGCAATCGCAGGAAGAAATTCTTAAAAAAATTGATAGAATCTCTTTGGATAGAATTTATGAAGTGGCTGAGCGGATTTTTGATTTAAATAATATGAGCCTTGCGGCTGTTGGTAAAATAACCGATATAGATTTTGAAGGAATGTATAATAATGCAAAATGAGTTTTTTATTTGTAAAACTGATGATGCGAAGGATTTGCCGGTTCCTTGCCGGCAGACAAGCGGATCTTCGGGCTATGATTTATATGCAAATGTCGATTCGCTTGTACTGAAACACGGTGATATCGCGCTTGTTCCGACCGGAATCAGAATACAAATTCCAATGGGTTTTGAAGCCCAAATTAGACCGAGAAGCGGACTTGCATTAAAATATGGAGTCACGCTTCTAAATTCGCCCGGTACTGTGGATTCAGATTACCGCGGAGAAATAAAAGTTATCATGATTAACCACGGCAAAGAGGATTTTATTATAAAACGCGGAGACCGGATTGCGCAAATGGTCATCAGCCGGTTTTGCGATGTTCAGTTCGTGCATGTGGATGAATTGCTAGACTCAGCACGAGGCGAGGGAGGTTTTGGACATACAGGATTTAATTAGGAAAAATATTTTGACTAATATTGACAATTACTCCTCAAAACTCTCCATCTCTAAAGTAATCAAATTTTTTGAGCGGCATGAGATTTTTTTCACCAAAACGATGATTCAAAATTATGTTCGTGTTGGTCTGATTCCAATGCCGGCGGATAAACGTTATTATCAAAAAAAACATTTAGTGATTCTTTTGCTTGTCTACGACTTGAAAAATATATTTTCACTCGACGAATTGAAATCTATGTTTGAAATATTTTACAGTGATGACGATTTTGATTATTTATATTTTGTTGATTGTTTTAATGAGTCCTTTAATGATGCCGTTAATAATGAAATGAATGTATTGAAGCCGCTAGAGAATACTAAAAGTTCGAAACTCGAGGCGCTTTTAAAACTTTCTGCCAGAGCCAGCGCATTGAAATATATTGTTCAGGAAAAATTATGATTTCCTTTATTGTACTTCATTTTTGTACATATTATATCTTCTATTAGAAATAATATATATAGCATTAATTAATTACGAATTTGAGAACACAAAAATTCAGATTCGTTACTACAGCAATTCCATGTTTGAGTTGCGAATAGCAAGTCAAACACGGAATTGCATAACATAATTTAGGAGGTATTTTATGAAATCCAGAGGTTTTGATTATACTGCACTTACCCTTGTTATTATCGGTGCTATCAATTGGGGACTTATAGGATTTTTTAGATTCGATTTGGTTGCGACTCTATTTGGTGAAGCTACTATGCTTAGCAGAACTATTTATGCGCTTGTTGGCTTGGCCGGATTATATGTCATCAGTCTTTATTCCAAAATTGACAATGTTGATGTAGAATACGAAAGGCCTTATAAAGAATAATAAATTTTAAAACTCGGCTATGCCGAGTTTTTTTGTGTATGATTAGAAAATCATTGTTTCAACAAATATTCAAATAAATCTTTTGTTTCTTCAATGCGTTTGCACGAAAGCGGAACAAATAAGATTTTATCTGTGTAATCAAAATTTATTCTATCCAAAACGGGAGATTTTTCGAGCTTTATTGCGATAATTTTCCCGTTTTCTTTTATTACCGAGCCGTATTTTTCGATTTCGGGAAAAAGCTCTTTCAAATCCCAAAAAACATCTCCTTGCGTTTTAAAAACCTCAAAATCAGAATTTTCGGACAATATTAAATCTAAATCGCCTGCGAGCAATAAAGCGTTAAATTTTACAGCGTTTGCTGTATTAACATCAGGACTTTCGGAATTATAAAAATTATTGATTACGGATTCAAAATTAATATCTTTCGGAACGAAATTTTCATCTAAATCATTTTTCAGAAAATTAAGTTTTTCGTCGTCAACGGCTTCGCCTATAAAAGTTATGGAAATATAAGTTTTCGCCGGTGGGTTTATAAAAAAATGATTTATCATGCTGAATAATGAATAAATGCAAATCAAAATTATGATAATATGTATTTTATAATATTCCCATATATAATCAACTTTTTGTTTAAAGCTCATGCCTTCTAAATTTTTTAGCATTTTATCCTCCGAGTAATTTAATGGAATTAAGAAAAATCGATGCATTTTAAGAAATGCTATACAACAGAAAATAACTATAATATAATTATCTTGATTATAGCGCATCAATTAACGACTTACAAGTGGGGGAAAATATGCAAATTGAAGTAAAAGATTTTGATATTGAAGAAACTCTGGAATGCGGACAATGCTTTAGATTTGAAAAAATCAGCAATAAAAAATATTTAGTAATTGCTCACAAAAAAGAGCTTATTGTTGAACAAAATGAAAAAAAATTGATTTTTCATGATTTGGACGAAGCGGAGTATTTTCGAATTTGGGAAAATTATTTTGATTTAAAAAGGGATTACGGCGAAATAAAAAAGATTTTGGGCAAAAAAGATAAAATTTTAAAAGAAGCGATTGAATTTGCGGGCGGAATCCGCTTGATTTCGCAAGACCCTTTTGAAACTTTGATTTCTTTCATAATTTCGCAAAACAACCGAATCCCGATGATTAAGAAAGTAATCAGAAATATTTCCGAAAAATACGGCGATAAAATCGAAAATGAATACGCTTTTCCTAGTGTAGCGCAACTAAAAAAAGCTGACGTTGAATCGCTTATGGAATGTAAAACTGGGTTTCGTGCAAAATATATTTTGGACGCAGTAAACCGTGATATTGATTTTGCAGATATAAAAAATCTTCCGACAGCAGAATTGCGTAAATATTTGATGGAAATAAACGGAGTCGGACCGAAAGTTTCCGATTGTGTGATGCTCTTTTCTTTTAATAAATATGATGTTTTTCCGGTAGATGTTTGGGTAAAACGGGTAATGCAATATTTTTATTTCGAGAATAAAGAAACCTCGATCAAAAATATTGAGGAGTTCGCATACGAAAAATTTGGGGATCTAGCAGGATTTGCACAACAATACTTATTTCATATGGCTAGAATCAAAAAAATTGGAGCGTGAGAAATGTTAGGTACTTTTGCAAACTGCATAGCGATAATAATCGGAAGCATTGTCGGAGTAATAATCAAAGGCAATATCAAGGAAAGATATAAAACTATTGTGATGCAGGTAATCGGGCTTTCGGTATTTTTTTTGGGAGCAAATGAGATTTTAAAACGAATGTCAAACGCAAATCCGATTTTGTTTATTATTTCGCTTGTTATAGGCTCTCTGATTGGTGAATTTCTGGATCTCGACGCTAAAATAGAAAGCCTCGGAAAAATATTGGAGCGAAAATTCTCGAAGGGCAACGAAAGTACTTTCACGAAAGGTTTTGTAAATGCCTCTATCGTTTTTTGCGTTGGCACGATGTCGATTTTAGGCTCTATTCAAAGCGGTACAGAAAATATACATACAATTTTATTCACAAAATCTATTTTGGACGGAATTACCTCGATAATTTTCGGATCGACATTTGGAATCGGCGTGTTGTTTTCGGCTTTTCCCGTGCTTATTTATCAAGGATTTTTGACAATTTTGGCTTCTTTTATTTCGCCACTTTTATCGGAAGGATTATTAAACGAAATAAGTATTGTTGGCGGAATTCTGATTGTTGGAATCTCGCTAAATATGCTCGAAATTTTAAAAATAAAAGTCAGCAATATGCTTCCGGCGATTTTTATTCCGCCGATATATTTTTTAGTTCTTGCTCTTATTAATTAAAATTTGAAAAAAATGAAAATACAATTAAATGAATATCTTTTGAAAACTCGTAAAAAATAAAGATAATCAATGTATTTTAGAGCAAAGAGCAATGTAATCGAATTATTCAAATTAATTACATTAATATGACAATTATTTGGGCTTGCATTTAGAATTTTTATAAATTAATATATTTGATGTATTTAGCACTCTGTTTTGGTGAGTGCTAATAATCCGATAGGAAATAATATTCTTTTCTGTGCTTGAAAATTAAAATTTTCAAATGCCAATAAATATTTTAAGGAGGTTTTTTTAATGAATTTAAAACCATTAGGAGACAGAGTAGTTATTAAACAGCTCGAAGCAGAAGAAAAAACTAAATCTGGGATCGTTTTGCCGGGTTCGGCAAAAGAAAAACCACAAGAAGCAGAAGTTGTTGCTGTGGGTCCGGGCGGCGTTGTTGACGGAAAAACAATCAATATGGAAGTTTCTGTAGGCGACAGAGTTATTTATTCTAAATACGCTGGAACAGAAATCAAATTAGATGGTGTTGAATATATAATTGTTAAGCAAAATGATATTCTTGCTATAGTTCAAAATTAATAGGAGGTAAAATTAGAATGGCTAAAGATATTAAATTTGGTATAGAAGCTAGAACGGCTCTCGAGTCCGGTGTTAATAAACTTACTGATACAGTAAAAGTTACTTTAGGCCCAAAAGGCAGAAATGTTTTGTTGGACAAAAAATATGGTACTCCGCTTATAACAAATGACGGTGTAACAATCGCTAAAGAAATCGAATTGGAAGACGCTTTCGAAAACATGGGCGCTCAATTGGTAAAAGAAGTTGCTACAAAAACCAATGATGTTGCCGGTGACGGAACAACAACCGCAACTGTTTTGGCGCAAGCGATGATTAGAGAAGGTTTGAAAAATATCGCAGCCGGAGCGAATCCGATTATTATCAGAAATGGTATGAATAAAGTTACAAAAGTTATTGTTGATTCTATTTATGCAATGAGCCAAAAAGTAGATGGAAAAAATCATATCGCTAAAGTTGCCGCTATTTCGGCGGGCGACGAAGAAGTTGGACTTATGATTTCCGACGCTATGGAAAAAGTTTCGGCAGATGGCGTTATTACCGTTGAAGAATCAAAAACAATGAATACCGAATTGGAATTAGTTGAAGGTATGCAGTTTGACAGAGGTTATTTATCCGCGTATATGTGTACAGATATGGAAAAAATGACTGCTCAGTTAGACGACCCTTATATTTTGATTACAGATAAAAAAATCTCTAATATTCAAGATATTCTTCCGCTTTTAGAGCAAATCGTTCAATCAGGCGCAAGACTTCTTATTATCGCTGAAGATATCGAAGGCGAAGCTCTTACAACTTTGATTGTAAATAAATTAAGAGGTACATTTAATTGTGTGGCTGTTAAAGCTCCGGGATTCGGCGACAGAAGAAAAGCTATGTTAGAAGATATTTCTATTTTAACAGGCGGTCAAGTGATTAGCGAAGAACTTGGTCTCGACCTTAAAGACGCGACTTTGGAAATGCTTGGACGCGCAAAAACTATTAAAGTTGAAAAAGAAAATACAATCATCGTTGACGGAAACGGCGATAAAAATAAAATTTCTGCAAGAGTTGCTCAAATCAGAGCGCAAATCGAAGAAACAACTTCTGATTTTGATAAAGAAAAATTGCAGGAAAGACTTGCAAAATTGGCAGGCGGCGTAGCTGTTATCAAAGTGGGCGCGGCTACAGAATCCGAATTAAAAGAAAAGAAATTGCGTATGGAAGATGCGCTTGCGGCTACTCGTGCGGCTGTTGAAGAAGGTATTGTTTGCGGCGGTGGTTCGGCGTATATTCACGCTTTGTCTGACGGCAGAGCTTTGGTTGAAACTCTTGTCGGAGACGAAAAAACCGGTGGAAATATTGTTTTAAAAGCACTCGAATCTCCTTTATACCAAATCGTAGAGAATGCCGGTGTTGAAGGCGCAGTTGTTGTAAATAAAGTTAAAGAACTTCAAAAAGATATGGGCTTTAACGCACTTACAGGCGAATATGTAAACATGATTGAAGAAGGAATTATCGACCCTACAAAAGTTGCAAGATCCGCTCTTCAAAACGCTACTTCTGTTGCTTCCACAATGCTTACTACCGAAGCAATCGTTGCTGATATTAAAGAGCCGGAAGCTCCTATGATGCCACCGGGCGGCGGCGGAATGGGAATGATGTAATTAATAAATTTAAAGACGGTATATTTCTGCCGTCTTTTTTTGAATTTTTTTGAAAATAAAAATTCGCTGTGTTATAATACTTAATGATAAAATTACGTATATTTAAAAAATATAGTAATACTATTTATAAATTTTAAGCAGGTGAAAAATTATGGCTGAGTTAGGAATTATTTTAGCACTACTTATTTCTTTGTATGCTCAATATAAGGTTAGCTCAAATTTCAACAAATTTAGTAAAGTGAAATCCGAAAAAGGTTATACCGGCGCAGAAGTTGCAAGAATATTATTAGAAAAAAACGGAATCAGCAACGTTACGGTTACAAAAGTTGCAGGCTCTCTGACAGACCATTTTGACCCGAGGAGCAATATTATAAGATTATCAGAGCCGGTTTATGACAGTACATCAATTGCGGCTATCGCTGTGGCGGCGCACGAAACGGGACACGCAATCCAGCACGATACGGGATATATTCCGCTGAACATCAGAAGCGGCATTTTTCCGGTAGCATCATTCGGTTCAAAATTGGGTATTTATTTAGTTATGATTGGCTTAGTAATCGGAAGCTTGGGAAATGTTTTTGTAAGCATTGGTATTTTGCTTTTTGCATTTTATGTAGCATTCAGTTTAATTACATTGCCGGTAGAGTTTAATGCCTCGAGCCGCGCGCTAAATATCCTGGAAGAGAATTACATTATATCGAATTCCGAAGTTTCTTCTGCAAAAAAAGTTTTATCAGCCGCCGCTTTGACATATGTGGCAGCAGCGCTGTCAGCAGTTTTTACATTATTGAGATATTTAAGCATGGCTTCCAGAAGACGCTAATAAAATTATTACAAAGGCTTCAATGATTTTTGGAGTCTTTTGTTTATGTATTATTGTTTTAAAGAAATAAAATTTTTCAGACAAATTCATTATTGTAATCGTATTTTTATTATAGGTTATACTATTTTCATTTTGATAAGTAGAAAAAAATTTTTCACAGCGGAGCGTTTCGCGCAATGTTTCTAGCGCGAAATGAAATATTTTTTTCTACCCTTTATATTGAAAATAGTATTAATTACTTGTAGAGGTGAAAAAAATGGACGATTTTAGAAATATGTTTGGGAAGATTACACAGAATATTACAAAAACATCCACAGGTGTTTTAAAATCAGTAAAGCTCTCTGTTAATTTAGCCAATGAAGAAGATAAATTAAAATCGATTTATTATGAAATTGGCAGAAAAGTACATGAAATATATGCTTACGGCGGCACTTTGGGTACTTTCTTTGATGAAAAATATCTGGAAATCACTGAATCCGAAAAACGTATAAAAGAACTTAAAGAGCAGATTGAAAATTCTAAAGGGACAAAACTTTGTCCGAATTGCAGCCGCTCAATCTCCGATTCGGCGGTTTTTTGTCCGAAATGCGGGCATAAATTGACTTTCGAGGAAAGCAAAACAGAAACGCCGGCGGCGGAAATCAAACCGGAGATAAAGCCTGAAAACAAACAAGAAATTAAAATCGAGCCTACTCCTGTTGATATTGAAGAAAAGCCTGAAAATTTAGCAAATTCTGATATAAAAACCTGCTCTGCCTGCGGTCATCTCAATTCATCGTCAGATAGATTTTGTCTGGCTTGCGGCAGAAATTTGTAATAAAAGAAGTATTTTTTTGAAATAATCGCAGTCGATACGAAAACCGAATATTTCAAGCGGATTCTGAATGCAATGTTGGGAGTGATTGATATTGCTAAAAATAAATTCCAAAGTTTTTTAGGTGACTTTGGAGATATGGCAAAGACAAAATATAACACCGCTATGCTTGAACATAAATTGAAATCTAATATTAATGAACTGAATTTAATTTATAAATCAATCGGAATTTTAGTATATGAAAAAAAATTATCTGACGATAAAGATGCATTGAAATTATTCGCTTCGATCGAACATTACAAAAATATTATTACTCAAATAGAAAAATCTCTTTTGGAATTAAAAAAATCAGACGGCAGAACGGAAATTCCAGAAAAGCGGCAGACTGAAAAAATTGAGAAAGCCGATTATGCCAAACCGGTTTATGATGAACACGATTTGATTTTAACAAGAACAAACGACGGAATAAAGCTTGTTAGATTTTGTCCGAAATGCGACCACGCGAATGATTCGGATAAATCATTCTGCGAAAACTGTGGCGAAAAAATTCATTGATAATACGGTTAAAAATAATGCTGTAAATACATAGTTTTTAATTTTTGTGTATACCGGCGGCGCAAAGTTTAAATATAAAATATAAAAATATATTGCAATATTATTTTTTTAGATTTACAATTAAATAGTTCGCTAAAACCCAAATGTTATTTGGGTTTTTTGAAAGATAGTTTTAGCACTCAAAAGGTTTTATGGCTAACAAAATGAATAGGAGGTTTTATTATGCTTTGTGAAAAATGTAAATTAAATGAAGCAACGGTTTTTTTTCAGCAAACAATTAACGGTGAGACAAAAGAGCATTTTTTATGTCCTGTTTGTGCGTCACTTAGCTATAGCGATATGTCATTTCAAAACTTGTTTCAAGGTTTTTTAAATAATTTTGTAAATAAAAATGGAATTGAGTTGGATAAACCAAATGCTCCTACAAAGAAATGCAGCTGCGGTTATTCTTATAATGATATAAAAAATATCGGGAAATTAGGATGTAAAAATTGTTATACAACATTTAAGACTGAATTGGACGAAATAATCCGCTCTTTTCAAGGGGCAGGGAATCATACGGGAAAAACGCCTAAGAGACAGTTTGATAATATTGTTTTGGAAAAAAAATTGGATTTGCTTAAAATTAAATTAAAACAAAGAATTCAAAGCGAAGAATATGAAGAGGCGGCTAAAATTCGAGATGAAATAAGAAAAATCGAAGGAGGCAAAAACAATGGATAAATGGTTTAATGAAGAAATTTCCAATAAATCAATAATAATTTCCAGCCGTGTTCGGCTTGCGAGAAATTTAAAAAAATATCCCTTCTCGGTAAAGATTTCCGAAGAACAGGCATATGCTTTGCGCTCTGAGATTTTTGAAACACTGAAAGATTATGAAAATTTAGAGCTTATTCAAATGCAGGAAAAAGGAGATATCGAAAAATTATCGTTTTTTGAGCGGCACGCGGTCTCTCAGGATTTTTTGAATAATAATACGGATAAAGGGCTTGTTATTTCAAAGGACGAAAAAATAAGTATAATGATAAATGAGGAAGACCACATAAGGATTCAATCTGTTTTATCCGGCCAAAAACTTGACGAAGCCTTTGAAACAGCCGATAAAATA
The DNA here is from genome assembly GCA_031551135.1 of Eubacteriales bacterium. Classification (GTDB taxonomy): domain Bacteria; phylum Bacillota; class Clostridia; order Lachnospirales; family JAITVM01; genus JAITVM01. The sequence goes on from JAVBOA010000026.1 coordinate 91,462, forward strand.
GATGATTATATAGAACAAAAACTGGATTATGCTTTTGATAAAGACTATGGTTATTTGACCACATGCCCGACAAATGTCGGAACAGGCCTAAGAGCGTCGTTTATGGTGCATTTGCCGATGCTCTATAATTCCAACCAGCTTGGAACTTTGCTAAACTCTATCGGAAAATTCGGAATGACTGTACGGGGGATTTTTGGCGAGGGCACACAGCCTTTCGGGCATATATTTCAAATTTCCAATCAGGTTACAATCGGAAAAAATGAAACGGAAATTATGAATGCACTAAAAAATATTACTAATCAATTGATTGATTACGAAAATAATTTGCGCGATAAAAATTTGAAAGACCGTATCGTTTGGGAGGACAAAGTTTACCGTGCTTTGGGTACATTAAAATATTCACGTAAAATTTCGATTATTGAGGCCATGGAACTTTTGTCTTATGTTCGGCTTGGTGTTATCATGGAATTTATTGAGGATGAAAAATTCGGTTCGATTTACAATATTATGATGAATTGCCGCTCTGCAAATCTTCAGCTTTCTGTCGGCAAAAGCCTGAATGAGGAAGAAAAAGATATCGCAAGGGCAGAATATTTAAGAAAAGTATTGTAATATATATATATACAAGAAGTTATTAGAGGAGGACTAAGTATGCAATTTAGATTTACAAACAGCGCAAAAGAAGCGATTGATAAAGCCCGAGCCTCTGCGGCCGATATGGGCCATAGCCATGTGGGAACAGAACATTTGGTATTGGGTTTATTAAAAATAAAAGAAGGCGTTGCGTGCAAAGCTTTGGAGAACCAAGGCATAAACGTAGAGGACGTTGAATATAGAATAATCGAATTAGTCGGAACAGGAACTCAGCTTTCTGCGCCGCAGGATTTCACCCCAAGAACAAAAAGAATTTTGGAAAACTCATCTCACGAAGCTGTGCGAATGGGAACGGGATATATTGGTACAGAGCATTTGCTTTTGGCTTTGATTAAAGAAAAAGACAGCATTGCTGTCAGGATTTTGTCGACGCTTAATATTAATGTTCAAAAACTTTATGATGATATTTTGAGTATGCTTGGCGAGGGCGATAAAAATCAAGGCGCAACGCCGATTTCTAAAAAAATGTCAGGGAATGTAAAATCGTCGACTCCGACTTTGGATAGCTTTAGCCGTGATTTCACGCAATTTGCGCTCGAGGGAAAATTTGACCCGATAATCGGAAGAGACATAGAAATAAACCGAGTTATTCAGATTTTGAGCCGTCGCACAAAAAATAATCCTTGTCTTGTCGGCGACCCCGGTGTCGGAAAAACCGCTATCGCAGAAGGTTTAGCACAAAAAATCGTTTCGGGAAATGTGCCTGAATTATTAAAAAACAAACGCGTAATCGGTCTTGATTTATCGGCCATGGTTGCCGGCAGTAAATACCGCGGCGAATTTGAAGAACGTATTAAAAAAGTTTTGAACGAAGTAAGAAATTCGAATAATGTAATTTTGTTTATCGACGAGCTTCACACAATCATCGGTGCGGGTGCGGCAGAAGGTGCAATCGACGCAAGCAATATTTTAAAACCATCTTTGGCACGCGGTGAAATTCAGGTAATCGGCGCAACGACTTTAGAGGAATATCGAAAATATATCGAAAAAGATGCGGCTTTGGAAAGACGTTTTCAGCCGGTAACAATCGATGAGCCGAGCGAAGAAGAAGCCGTAGCAATGCTTAAAGGTTTGCGGGATAAATACGAAGCTCATCACAATGTGAAAATCACAGATGATGCGATTGCCGCGGCAGTGAAATTATCTGCAAGATATATTAATGACAGGTTTTTGCCTGATAAAGCTATAGATTTAGTTGACGAAGCGGCTTCGAAAGTAAGATTAAAAACTTATACTGCGCCGCCGAAAGTTAAAGAATTGGAAGAAAAACTTCAAGAATTGGAAAAAGAAAAAGAAGCGGCAATCAAAACGGAAGCTTTTGAGAAAGCCAGCAAAATAAAGCAAAAACAGGATAAAATAAAATCGGATTTGGACAAAGCAATGACTTCATGGGCGGCGAAAAATACGAAAGCCACACAGGTTGTGGACGAAGAACAAATTGCAATAATTCTTTCGGAATGGACGAAAATTCCGGTAACGAGATTGAAACAGGAGGAAAGTGAAAATCTTGTTAATCTCGAAAAAATCCTGCATAAGCGTGTAATCGGTCAAGATGAAGCGGTAACAAGCGTTTCCAGAGCCATCCGCCGTGGCAGAGTAGGGCTGAAAAATCCAAAACGTCCAATCGGTTCGTTCTTGTTTTTAGGACCGACCGGTGTTGGTAAAACAGAATTATCCCGTGCTTTATCCGAAATTTTATTCGGCAATGATGACGCAATGATAAGGGTGGATATGTCCGAATATATGGAAAAACACAGCGTCAGCAAATTGATAGGCTCTCCTCCGGGATATGTAGGATACGACGACGGCGGTCAGCTCAGTGAAAAAATCCGCCGCAAACCGTATTCCGTAATTTTGTTTGATGAAATCGAAAAAGCTCATCCGGATGTGTTTAATATTCTCTTGCAAGTTTTAGACGACGGACATATTACGGACGCACAGGGAAGAAAAATAGATTTCAAAAACAGCGTTATTATCATGACCAGCAATGCGGGCGCAAGAAATATCATAAATCCAAAACGTATGGGATTTATCTCGAAAGACGACGAAAAAGCGAATTACGAAGAAATGAAACACTCTGTAATGGAAGAAGTCAAAAAAATATTTAAGCCCGAATTTTTAAATAGAATCGATGATATTGTTGTATTCCACGTTCTGACAAAAGATAATATCAAATCAATAGCCGCAAATATGATCAAAGAAGTGACAGACAGAATAAAAGAAAATCTTTCGATAGACGTGCAGATTTCTGATGATGCAATTTCTTATATTGCGGATGAAGGATATGACCAAGATTACGGCGCAAGACCGCTAAGGCGCGCGATCCAAAATAAAATTGAAGATTATTTTGCCGAACAGGTTTTGGACGGAAAATTTAAAGAAGGAGACTCTGTTCAAATAGGTATGAATGATGGTAAAATAAATATAGTTCCGCAAGCATAATTAAAATCACATAAAAAATTAACATTCACGGCAGCCCGAAAGATTTTTTTAGGGCTGCCGAAATTGAACAAGATAGTTAAAAAAAGATTACATAATAGTATTAATCAATTATAATAGAGGTGGATTTCATTGTTATTAACAGAGGTTGCTGAAGTTTTAAATGCTAAAGTTTTGGCTTGTGAAGAAAAGATGTACAGAGAAGTATTAATTGGTTGCGGTTCTGATTTGATGAGCGATGTTTTAGCATTTTCAAAAGAAAAGGCGATTTTGCTGACAGGACTTTTAAATCAGCAGGTTATCAGAACAGCGGAAATGATGGATTTTAAAGCCGTTGTTTTTGTCAGAGGAAAAACTCCGGGAGATGAAATTTTGCAAATGGCAAACGAGCGCAGTATTGTTGTGTTAAATACGCAATTTTCTTTGTTCGCCGCTTGCGGTTTGCTGTATTCAAACGGTTTAGAAGGAGATATTTATAAATATGAAACTTAAATATCAAGTCGCGAAGGAAGACTTTTCGAATGCAGGAGAAGCCTCCAGCGATTTTAAACGTGTGTTGAAAAAAATCGGGATTCCTTCCTCGATTATACGTAAAATTGCCATTGCAATGTATGAAGCGGAAATAAATATGGTCATACATGCAGATGGAGGTTTGATTGAAGCTGAAGTTCTGCCGGAAAAAGTTTTGATTAAATTAATGGATAAAGGCCCCGGAATCCCTGATGTAAATCTTGCTATGCAGGAAGGATTTTCTACGGCTACCGATGAAATACGAAATCTCGGTTTCGGTGCCGGTATGGGTTTGCCGAATATGAAAAGAAACAGTGACTTTTTGAAAATAGATTCTGTTGTCGGCGAAGGAACTACGGTAGAAATATCAGTAAATTTATAGATTGAATATATTCAAGAAATATTGATAAAAAGGCTGTTTGGCTTTTGTTATTCAAACTAAAAATCAAATAGCTCAAAAAGTAAGCAGGTGATTTTTTTGAAAAAAATTTTACACTCTGTAGAACTTGTAAAAGAAAGCTGTATCGGATGTACGGATTGTATAAAACGCTGCCCGACAGAGGCAATCAGGGTGAGAAACGGAAAAGCTAAAATTAATGAAGAGGTTTGTATAGATTGCGGCATGTGCATTCGAGTTTGCCGAAACAGAGCAAAAAAAGCGGTTACCGATAGCCTTGACAGACTTAATTTTTTTGAATATACAATTGCGATTCCGGCACCGTCATTATATGCTCAATTCAAAAAAATACGTGATGTTAATATTATATTGTCCGCCATTAAAAAACTTGGATTTGATGAGGTTTTTGAGGTTTCGAAAGCCGCAGAGGCTGTTACGGCGGAGACAAAGAAATTTCTAAACCAAAACATATTAAAAAAGCCGATTATAACTTCGGCATGTCCTGCAATTATAAGATTAATAACGATGAGGTTTCCCTCATTAATCGAAAATATTTTACCAATGATTTCTCCTATGGAAATAGCGGCAATTTCTGCTAAAAATTATGTTTCTAAAAAGACCGGAATAGACAAATCAAAAATAGGTGTTTTTTTTATTTCGCCTTGTGCGGCAAAACGTACAAATACTTTGAACCCTTTAGGTGTTGAAAAATCGCAGGTTGACGGCGTTATCGGGATTTCGGATATATATATGAAAATTCTGGATAAAGTGGCTAAACTCAAGCCCGAAGAAATCGAAGATCTGGCGCACAGCACATACCGCGGCGTGGAATGGGCGTTAATCGGAGGCGAAAGCAAGGGAATCCAGATTGATAACGCGATTGCCGTCGATGGAATGGAAAATGTCATTGATATTTTGGAAAATCTCGAAAACGGTCAAATAAAAGATGTTGATTTTATTGAGGCTCTTGCTTGTATTGGCGGCTGTGTCGGCGGCCCGCTTACAATCGAAAACAGTTTCATTGCGAGAAATACGCTGAAAAAAACTCAGCAATACATGGCGATGTATGGAAGCGACAAGCTTCGGAATATCGATTTTGACTATTCCGAAATAGATTTCATATTTGACAAAGAAATCGAACAGATAAATTCATTGGAGCTTGATGAAAATCTATCCGTTGCAATCTCAAAACTGCAAAAGGTGCATGAAATTCACGATAAATTGCCGCTGATAGACTGCGGCTCTTGCGGTGCGCCTACTTGTCAGGCACTTGCAGAGGATATTGTCAGGGGTTATGCAAATATTGAGGATTGTGTTTTTATGCTGCGTGAAGAAGTTCGGAGCTTGGCGCAGTCTATGATGGAGCTTACGTCGAAATTACCACAAACGATTAAAAATAATTTGGATGAATAGGCGGTGTTTAAATTGATAGTAAAGGATATTATTGAAAAATTTCAACTTGAGCCTTTGTCAGCTTTGGGCGCGCTTGATAATGAAATAAAAAATGTTTATATCGGTGATTTATTATCTTGGGTTATGGGGCGAGCAAAAGAAAATTGCGCTTGGATAACTATTCAAGGGCATGTAAATATAATCGCCGTGGCAACTCTAGTAAACGCAGCGTGCATTATTGTTTGCGAAAATGCTGAAATTTCCGCCGATACAATAGAAAAAGCCGAATCGGAAGAAATCCCGCTTTTGAAATCAAAATTAAATTCTTATGAATTAGCCAAATTATTTGCGGCTGAAAATTTATGAAAATTTATTATGACCTCCATCTGCATACGGCACTTTCGCCATGCGGAGACGCTGATATGACCCCGAATAATCTTGTAAATATGTCGGCGCTCTGCGGACTAAATTGTATAGCTATAACCGACCATAATTCGTTTTTGAATATCGAAGCTTGCATGGAAGTGGCCGAAAAAAATAATTTGGATATTTTGATTGTTCCGGGCATGGAAGTCGAAACCTCGGAAGAAATTCATGTTGTTTGTCTTTTTCCGGATTTGGAATCCATAAAGGCTTTTGGGAAAGTAGTTTTCGATAAATTGAATAAAATTAAAAATAATGATAGAATTTTCGGCCGTCAGCAGATTTTGGATTCGGAAGACAATGAAATTGGCGTTGTTGATGAATTATTGATTACTAGTACGAATATCGATATTTATGCGCTGATAAAGCTTGCGAAAGAACATAACGGAATTGCAATTCCGGCGCATATTGACCGTAATTCAAATTCTATTATATCAAACCTCGGCTTTATTCCGCCTGATTTAGACATCACGCTTATAGAATTTTCGCGCAAAGCAAAGCCCGAAGACTATTTGCCTACGATTAAAAAAACTAGCTGTAAAAATTTTTCGTATATAATTTCTTCAGATTCGCATTATTTGGAACATATTCCTGACGCGGAGAATTTTCTGGAATTTGATAAAAAACCTAATTCCTTTGATATAATTGAAAAATTGAAATCGATGTAAAAAAAGATTTTGGAGGCTTGGATAAACCTTCAAAATCTTTTTTTGTCATCAAATAAAATCCCGATTGCCGTATTTTGTTTGCGTAAATTTAACAGAGAAGAATATTATTAAACCTGCGATTACAAGATAGATAAAGTTATATTCATTTTTGATACCGGACTGAATCGGAAAATACCTGGTAGGCGTCAGGAAATTCAGGAAATTGATATTTCCGGCGGCTTCGATAAAAAAGCCGAACGAATACGAAAATAGTAAGAATACCATTGCCGCCCTTACCGAATTTTTATAAGTAGAGAAAATCGCCGAACAAATAAGCCCGATTGCCATGAATAATAATTGAGTAACAAACATTCCGCCGCTGCATAAAATTATCCTTAAAACTATATCAAACCCCGGTTTTATCGGCATAATACATAAAAATGAGCTTAGCAAAGAAACAATATTTATTATAAAAATATTGATTACGCCCACATAAACCTTCGTTAAAACGATTTCACCGCGTGCAAACGGTTTTGTATATATATAATCGCTGTATTTGTCTCTTTGGTCTTTTGAAATAATGCTCGCTCCGGTATAAACGGCGTGCGGATAAGTCATAAGGCAGGTCCAATAATACATGCAGGCATAATATCCCATACTTTCGGAAAAATCAATTTGATAAATTCCAAACATAATTTGAACAATTTTCGGAATTTTTTCGAAAACCTTTGAAAAATCATCCATATATTGAGATATAAAAGGGTATTCCAACAGTCCGAAAACCGCTAATATTACAATCAAAAAACTCCAAATCAATATGGATTTTATAGTGCGGATAAATTCTGTCTTAAACATTTTCAGACCTCCCTAAGCTACCAGAATAACATCTTTTTTGCGGTAAAGATAAAAAGCGGTGCATAAAAATATTGCGATTAAAACGATATAGGAAATCATAAATTCAATTCTGTACGAGCCGTTTTCAAAAATTTGTGCCATATCAAAATATACAAACGGGGTAAGTAATTTTATCGCAAAGATTTGTGTTTTTCTGGAAAACGCGCCCAAAACATAGAATAAAAATGCTGCACCGGAAGCAAATCCAAGCGGTGTTCGGATTCTGGGATAAATTGTTGCGGCGAAAACGCCAAAGCAAACAAAGAAAATTTGTAATAATAAGAATGAAAACGCAATCAATAAAAATTGATTCAAAATAAAATCATTGTGCATATTCATTTTTGCCGAAATAAAAGAACCGCAAATATAACCGAAACCGATAATCAAATTGGATATAATTGCAAAACCTAATTTCGAGAAAAATATTTTTTCCCTTTTAAAAGGCTTTGTCATAATCAGGTCGGCGGTTTTATTCAGATATTCTTTATTAAAAACATAAAAACCGCTGAAGATTCCGCAAATTGCGCCCGCAATCATAAAAAACGAATTTAAAAATCCGTAAACACCCATCGGAGATTGAATATATTTCATATTTGCGCCGATTGTTTCGTAAAATGAATTATTGCTCAGCATATCGGGTGATAAAAATTGGCTGCCATTGACGATAAAACCAATATAAACCGGCAACATGGAATATATACAAACAAAAAGGGCAATTGTCCAGATTATGATAAAATATCTTCTGTAATAAAGTTCATGTTTTAGCATAATCGCGCCTCCTAACTGTAATAATGCATAAATATTTCTTCGAGTGTCGGCTCTTCAATATAGACATCAGAAAGTTTAAACCGGCTTAATGTTTGAATTAACTCCATAACATCGCCCATGAACATGAAAGACAGTGTATTATTTTTCTGTTCAAAATTTTTGATTTGAAGATTTTCCAAAATACTTTTATCGAATCCATTATCCAAAACTAAATTTATGCGCTTGTAACCTTTTTTTCTAAGATCGGAAATATTTTGAATATCAATTATTTTACCTTCTTTTACAACAGCGACTTTGGTGCAGATTTTCTGAACTTCGCTCAAAACATGAGATGAAAAGAAAATCGTAACGCCGGATTTATTTTCTTCGGTTAAAATATCAAAAAATACCTGCTGAACAAGGGGGTCGAGCGAGGAAGTCGGCTCATCCAAAATCAAAAGTTTTGGAGAATGTAATAAGGCACAGATTATTCCGACTTTTCGTTTGTTTCCCAAAGATAAATCTGCAATTTTTCTGTTTGTTTCAAGATTTAGCCTATCGCATAAAATTTTTGTGCGTTCCTTGCAATCTTTTGAATACAGCGAAGCGGTATATTCAAAAAGTTCCTTGACTTTCATATATTCAAAAAAATTCGCTTCTGACGGAAGATATCCGACATCTTTTGAAATTATGGGTGCGTCTTTTATGCAGTCTTTGCCAAATATTTTTGCATTTCCGCTGTCGGGTTTTAAAAGTGCGAGCAAAGTCCGGATAGTTGTGGATTTTCCGGCGCCGTTCGGTCCGATAAAGCCATAAATTTCCCCTTGCTCAACATTAAAACTAATATCAACAATACCTCGGCTTTTGCCATATGATTTCTTCAGATTACTAATTTCAATAACGTTCATATTTTCGCCTCCAAAGAATTTATACTATTTCCATTATTAAGGATAGAAAAAAATGAAAACAGCATTATTTATAAAAAATTTTACGCATTAAATTCAAATATCCTTCGTAATCTTCTTGAATTTTGTGATAATATGGTTCATAATCTTCTATTTTATAACCGTGGTTTTGAGCGGATAAATTATCCGAAAATCCTTTCGTTGCCCAAATAATAATATCGATTGATTTTTGAATATCTATATCATCTCGAAAAAGAGAGTAATCCGCCGATGTTCCGATTTTTTGAAAAACTACCTCCAAAGGGCTGTTGAAATCGGCAAAATCATCGGGAAATTCATCACGTCCGGAAAAAAAAGCCGCAATCATAAAACTGTAAACAAGCGGATACTTTGTAATAAGTCTTTGTGCTATTGAGGCAAGCTCCAGAAGATTAGAAAAAATATCTCCGCTTTGAAGAGCTGCTTTTTCGTATTCCGGTATGATTTTATTTAATGAATAATGTATTAAAAAAAAGAACAGGCCTTTTTTATTTGAAAAATAGTGAAAAAGCAGGCCTTTCGAGATCGATGCGTTTTGAGTCATAATATCCGTATTTGCTTTTCGGTACCCTTTTTTAAATTCCAGCATAGCCGATTCGATAATCCGGTTTCGCTTTTCTTCATCCAATGACATTATTTTGTGCTTGTTTATATCCATTGATAAAAAATTTTTCATTTCTGCTCCTTTACTGTAGTTTATAATTCGCAAATATTGACTTGTCAGTCAATATAATTATATATCGTGTTGACTCTCCAGTCAATATGGAAATAAAAAAAGACTTCTCTAAAATAGAAAAGTCTCAAAATGAAAATAGTATTAGTCCGCCAAAGGTTTTAGATCTTTGAGTTTTGCGTGAACAACAAACCTTGTATTATCCTCTTCGTTTGTACATGTAGAAAGTGTTAGTATTTTATCATCGGCGGTGACTTCTAAATCAGACGAATAAAATGATTTAGATTGTATCTCCTCTATAAATTCAGCTTTTTTTTCTTTTGATTCAAAATTGGCCTTAATATAATTAAAAGAAGTAGGCGTTGAATAAAAAGAGAAAATTTCCCAAACGGTATTATCATATAAAGTCATCAACGCAATGTATTTATGCGATTCATAATAAGATAAATCTTGATATTTTCTGACATCGTGAAATTTAGAGCCGTCGCGCATATTATGACCGTAAATTATAGTGTTATCTGAAAAATTTTCGATATTATTTTCATAATCCATATAAATTGCGCCCGCAATATTTTCTTCTTTTAAGGAATTATGAGTTAAATAATAATCGTTATCTTCGCCCTGAACAACAACCTCGGAAATATTTGTATCATCGATTTTCAAATATCCGACAATATCTTCATTATTGTTATTGTTAGCGAAAACAGCGTCAAATCTGCCGGAAACTTTTCGTTCGGTTTGCGGAGCAGTTGTGGAAGAAGTTTCGGTATCGGTCTCTTGTTTTGGTGTAAACTTTGTATCGCCGGGCTTCGAGCTGAATACAGGCAGTTTGTTTGCCGGGTCAGGCTCGATATCGGTTATAATCTCTGCATTTGCGCGAGTGTAATTTTGGTTGCGCCACAAAGCTATATAATAATTGAAAAGTTCGAATAAAAGCAGCGCTATTGCCAAAGAAAAAATAGCAATCAACATATTAACATAAGTTATTGTTTTTTTATTTTTTTGGTATCTTTTACGGACATTTTTTTTATGAGTTTCTTCTTTAAAATTATCTAGGTCAAAATTATCTTCGATATGCTTTCGGTTTCTTGTCCTAAAATTTTGCATAGGATTCTTCTACCCCCTATAACTTTATAATTTTATATTATAGACCTTATTCAAAAAAATCAAGGCAATATTTGTGAACTTTTTTTGTACATTATAAAACAAAAATTTAATCGTTCGTGGGTATATTACAATATTTATTATATATCGAAAAAATTTCCGTTTTTATTTATAAGAATTTCATTAAAAACAGCCGGTAAAAATTTAAATACAGAGAAAAAATAAATTTTGCGGAAAAAATTGAACTTATGATAAAAAAACAGTATAATTATCAAATAGGAGTTTTACTTTAATAATTTTATACAAGGTGGTTTTTATGAAAATAATTAAATTTTTAGGATTTCTATCAGGTTCTATACTTAGTATACTGATATTTGTTGTGACCATTGCGTTTATTTATAAATACACAATTCTTTCTTTTAACAGCACTAAATCATATTATAATAGAGAAAATATCCCCGAAAAAGAAGTTACAATAACAATAAAAGATGATTATACAGTGGAAGATGTTGCTAAAGAACTGAAACGTAAAGGCTTGATAGAAAATGAGATGGTATTTCAGATAGATTCGATATTGTCAGGCGCAAAGGATATGAAATTCGTTGCCGGAGAATATACGTTGAAAACAAATATGGATACCGATGAAATGCGTAAAACTTTAAATTTGCCGTCTAATGTGGAAAGCGATGAAGTAAAAGTTACGATAAGAGAAGGACTCTCTTTAAAAGAAATCGGCGAAGTTTTGGAGACTAAAGGCATTATCTTGCAGGAAGAATTTATCGCCGCCTGCGCCAACGAAAAATTTGATTATTCTTTTTTGAAAGAAATTGAAGGCAGGGAAAATTATTTAGAGGGATATCTTTTTCCGGACACATATTTTTTTACAAAAGGAATGCCGTCACGGCAAATAATTGATAAAATGCTTAATAGATTTGAAGAAATTTTTAATGATGAATATATTGCCCGCGCCAAAGAATTGAATTTAACCATAGATGACACCGTGAAAATTGCCTCTATAATCGAACGTGAAACAAATCAGGAAGCGGAACGCCCGTTTGTTTCGTCCGTAATTCATAACAGAATAAATGCCGGAATGAAATTGGAAATGATTTCGACAGTCGTGTATATTACCGAAAAACGGAAAGACCGCTTGGACGATTCCGAATTATATATCGATTCGCCGTATAATACTTACGTTTACGACGGACTTCCTGCCGGACCGATTTCGAATCCCGGCGAAGCCTGCATAAAAGCCGCACTCAATCCCGGCGCAACCGAATTTTTATATTTTTGTATAAAAAACGAAGAAACAGGGGAACATTTTTTTACAAAAGATTATGACGAATATCAAAACGCACTTCAAGAATACAATCAGAGGTTTTAATATGGAAATTTTAAATCGTGATTTAGCTGTCTACTTAAATTCATTTTATAATTTTGAAAATGGTGAGCTTGGAGAAATTCAAAAAAAAGCAATTGAACAAAGAGTTCCAATCATTCCGAACGATACCGCTAATTTTATTACGCTTATTTTGGCGATAAAAAAACCGAAAAGTATTTTAGAAATCGGCTCGGCGGTCGGATTTTCATCTTCTCTTTTCTCGAATTATTTGGATACGGGCGGCAAAATTATTACAATTGAGAAAAATCCTGAAATGGTTCTAAAGGCTAAAGAGAATTTTGATAAGCTCGGACTGAATCAAAAAATCGAAATTTTGGAAGGCGATGCCGCGGAAGTTTTGGATGGTGTTGAACAAAAATTTGATGTTATTTTTATGGATGCCGCAAAAGGGCAATATATAAATATTTTGGATAAATGTTTGAATTTGTTGAATAACGGAGGAATCTTGATTGCTGATGATGTTCTGCAAGGCGGAACGATAGCAATGGATATTTCTCAAACTGACAGAAAAAACCGTACAATCCGCCGAAGAATGAAATCTTTTTTGGAGGAGATTAATTCGAGAGCAGACTTGAAAACAGCTGTAATTCCGGTCGGCGATGGAGTTTCGGTTTCATATAAATTCGAATTATAGACTAGGAGATTATTAATGGATTTGTTAAAAAAGCCCGAACTTTTAGCGCCTGCCGGTGATTTGGAAAAACTTAAATTCGCTATTATGTACGGTGCTGACGCTGTTTATATAGGCGGTCAGAATTACGGTCTACGGGCAAAATCAAAAAACTTTGATCATAACGAAATGCAAGAGGGGATAAAATTTGCGCATGACCGCAACAAGAAAGTTTTTGTTACGGCGAATATTTATGCGCATAACGAAGATTTTACAGGAATGGAAGATTTTTTTAGACAAATGGAAGAACTTTCTGTTGATGGAGTAATTATTTCTGATGTCGGAGTTTTTTCTTTGGCTAAACGAATTTTGAAAAATACAGAAATTCATATTAGTACGCAAGCGAATAATACAAATTATGAAACTGCAAATTTTTGGAAAGAATTAGGCGCTGAAAGAATTGTATTGGCGCGGGAACTTTCGCTAGACGAAATATCGCAAATAAAAGCAAAATCCGATATTACTCTGGAGGCTTTCATTCATGGTGCAATGTGCATTTCATATTCGGGACGCTGTTTGCTGAGTTCTTATTTAAGCGGCAGAGATTCAAATAAAGGCGGATGCTCCCAGTCGTGCCGTTGGTCTTATCATTTGGTGGAAGATTCGAGACCTGGCGAATATATGCCGGTTGAAGAAGATGAAAGAGGAACGTATATTTTTAATTCAAGGGATTTGTGCATGATTAGGCATATTCCGGAGCTATTAAAATGCGGCATAGATTCATTTAAAATCGAAGGACGAATGAAATCTCTTTATTATGTAGCAACAACAATCAAGGCTTACCGCTCGGCGATTGATGATTTTTTCAATGACCCTGAATTATATACAGCCAAACGGGATTTTTATTTTGAAGAAGTGCAAAAAAATTCACATAGAAAATTTACTACCGGATTTTATTTCGGAAAAACGGATGCCGATTCACAAATATATGAAACAAATTCCTATGTGCGGACTCATGATTTTGTAGGAATAGTTTTGTCATATGACAGCGGTACAAAAATTGCAGTAATCGAGCAGCGCAATAAAATTGTTAAAGGTGACGAAATTGAATTGTTTACTCCGCAAGGCGATGGATTTTATTTTAAAGCCGGAGAAATGTGGAATGAGTTTGATGAAGAAATATCGGAAGCACCGCACGCTCAGCAAATTATAAAAATGAAATTTGAAAGAGAAGTAAAACAATTTGATATTTTACGCATTAAATTAAATGGGAAATAGTATGAGTTCGGCTCAAGAAAAAAATACGCTTAAAACCGTATTTTTTTTTGTTAATCAGAAATAATATTAATATGATAATGAGATTTATAGTTTATGGTATTGTGGGATGGTGTATGGAAATAATCTGGACAGGGCTTAATTCTTTTTTTAGAAAAGATTATTCGCTTGTCTCGACCACGTCGATTTATATGTTCTTTATTTATGGTTTGGCTGTTTTATTTGAGCCGTTTATAAAAATCATTCATAATTTTCCTATTATAATGAGAGGAGGCTTTTACTGCCTGATAATTTTTTCTGTAGAATTTTTGATAGGAAGCGTTATGAAAACAGCGAATATTTGTCCGTGGGATTACAGCGAATCAAAATATAATGTAAACGGCGTGATCCGCTTGGATTATGCGCCGCTTTGGATTGCCGCCGGTCTTTTTTATGAATACATCTATACTATTATTTCAGCCACAGCTTGAGCTCTGGCAAACGAAAACAATCTTCACATCCGTTCCGATCCAACCTACGTAAGCATGTGGAATGGATGTGAAAAGCTTTTCAAATTAATTTTTATGTATGATGCATTATATATTATTTTAAAAACTCCCCGACGGGGAGTTTTTTTGCAAGGAATAATTCGGTAAAATATTCCTATCGAGTACAAGTAGGTATCTAATATTTTTCTATCTTTTAGAATGGAAATAGTATAATCGGTCAGTATATTGTGACAAGAGGTGGTTGTGTGTTTAGCTATATATTGATATCATTTCGAAACTACAAGTTAAGATATTTAAAAGACGACTTAATTGCCGGAATAATTGTGGCTGCATTGACAATTCCGGTAGCAATGGGTTATGCAGGCGTTGCAGGATTGCCTCCTGTTTACGGGCTATACGCTTCTATGCTTCCTGTTTTCGGTTACATACTATTCGCAAGTTCACCCCAGCTGATATTTGGAGCGGATGCTTCTGCTTGTGCCATTACAGGTTCTGTTATCGCCGCCTTTGGGTTCGTTTCCGGCTCACAAGACGCTATCACCGCGGCAGTCATGCTTTCACTGTTTACAGGGTTGTTCCTTATTATTTTTGCGGCATTGAAGCTTGGAAAATTTTCTGAGTATATTTCAATGCCTGTAATGAGTGGTTTTATGTCAGGAACAGCATTGTCGATCATTTTTGGTCAGATTCCAAAAATTTTGGGTATTAACGGAAGTGGGAATGACTTTCTTGGCAACCTTTCCGCAATTGCATCACAAATTGGAAAAATAAATATACTATCAACTGTTTTAGGATGTTTCACTATTATACTCGTTGTCATGGGTAAAAAATATTTACCTAAATTACCTATGCCATTAATTATAATGGTACTTGGTACGCTTTTATCTTCGGCATTACGCTTTGATTCCTATGGCGTTTCTGTTGTAGGAGAAATCCCAGAAGGACTGCCTCAATTATCGTTTCCGAATTTGCTGAAATCCGGAAATATTAGCGCATATATTGGCTCTGCTCTTATGATTGCAATAATTGTATTCGCGGATTCTTTAATGGCGGCGCAGAGTTTTTCTGCAAAAAACGGATATATACTGGATAAAAATCGTGAAGTTTTTGCATTCGGGTTCTCAAATATTCTGGCATCAATATCGGGGTGTGCGCCGACATCTGCAAGTGTTTCCCGTACAGCCGCGAACGAGCAGTTTAAAGGAAAGACACAAATGGTATCTGTTGTTGCTATTGTTGTCATTTCTGTTGTTGTGACATTCTTTAGTAAAGTGCTGTACTATATGCCGCAGCCGGTTTTAGGAGGAATAGTCTTTGCTGCGTTGTGCTCAGTAGTTGAAATTTCAGAAATTAGCAGGCTTCTACGTATTAGCCGGAATGAAGCGGTTATTTGGGCGGCATCTGCTGTAGGTGTTCTTGTAGTGGGTACTTTATTCGGGGTGATTGTCGGTGTCTTTATTTCGTTTATTGATGTGATTATTCGCATAAGTACACCGCCTCAGGCATATTTGGGCGTAATTGACGGTCAAGATGGTTTTTTTGATTTAAATACCCATAAAAACGCCAAGGCTATACCCGGCATTGTAATTTACCGCTTTTCAGCGAGACTTTTCTTTGCAAATATCGGTATTTTTAAAGACGGAGTCCAAAAAGCTCTAGACGAAATGCATCCCCAAACGATTATTTTTGATGCTTCCGGAATCAACAGCCTTGACGCGACTGCTGCCGATGGGCTTGAGTCGTTGCTGTCAGAGCTTGACAAACAGGGTGTTGCATATTATTTTGCCGGACAGACAGAGACTCTGACTAAGCAGCTTCTCGAGCTTGAATTTTGGGCAAAAGATGATATTTCGCATATAAAAAAGACTATTCAAGACGCACTTGCCGTATCTTTCAAATAAAAGAAGCACGAAATGCAAGAAATCAGTAATTCCTTTAAACATTTCCCATAGCAATTCCAAAAAATTTTTTTATCCTTTTATAATGAAAATAGTATAACTGTAAAATACTAAATATTAAATTACCATATACTGAAGAACGAAAACAAAATCACAACTGTTTGTCTCAAACTGTCTAAAAGCGCAGAATAGCTGTGAAAATCCAATCGTTCGCCGGTATATTGTGATAGATTTTTTTTAATCACATGCTTCCAAGGCTATAGGTATTTCGAAAAATGCCAAGGTGAGTTTAACCAGATATTTGAAAGGAGAATTTAAAATGTCAAACTATCAAGATCCAAAAATTCCTTTTGTGCCTGACCGCACACATCTTCCGATTCATGAACCGGTGTACGAGCCCTGCAAAGTTATGTTTGCAGATGACAATCCGCCGCCACCACCGCCACGCTTTACAGTAAAGGCGCCTGACGGTGCTCCGAATGTCTTAATTTTTCTTTTGGACGATATGGGTTTCGGCTGTACAAGTCCTTTCGGCGGTCCTGTGCCTATGCCTACCGCTGAGCGCCTTTCTAAAAGAGGTATGCGTTTTAACCGCTTCCATACAACGGCTATCTGCGCACCGACCCGCGCGGCGCTTCTCACAGGTTATAATCACCATTCTGTTAATATGGGTCAAATCACCGAGCTTGGCACTGCTTACCCGGGCAATTTGAGCACACGCCCGAATACCGTTACTCCTATGGCTCAAGTTATGCGATATAACGGCTTTGCAACAGCTCAATTCGGAAAATGCCACGAAGTTCCGGCTTGGGAAACTTCTACTTCGGGTCCGTTTGAGCATTGGCCTGTTTTCTCGGGTTTTGATAAGTTTTACGGTTTCGTTGCCGGCGAAACAAATCAATACCGTCCGGCTTTGATTGACGGATTAAACCGTATTGATGTACCCGACAGAGAGGACTACCATTTAACTGAAGATTTGGCAGACCAGTGCATTTCATGGGTACGCTCAATCAAGGCACTTACTCCTGACAAACCTTTCTTCACTTATTTTGCACCCGGTGCAACTCATGCTCCGCACCACGCTCCTGAGAGCTACCGCGAAATGTTCAAGGGTCAGTTCGATGAAGGTTGGGATGTTATCCGCGAGCGTACATTCGAAAATATGAAAAAAATGGGTGTCATTCCTGCCGACACAAAACTTGCAAAGAAACCGGATTATGTTAAAGACTGGGATAGCTTTACGTCTGAGCAGAAAGAACTTTACGCGCGTGAAATGGAAATTTATGCCGGGTTTGCAAGACATACAGACGACCAAATCGGTCGGGTAATCGATGCGCTTGAAGAAATGGGAGAGCTTGATAATACTCTTATTTATTATATTTTAGGTGACAACGGAGCTTCGGCAGAAGGCTGGGAGCATGGCGTATTCAACGAAAACAGTACACTTAACGGTATATCCGAACCGTTTGATATTGTGTATGAAAATAAAGATAAGCTTGGTACAAACATGGCGTATAATCATTATGCCGTGGGTTGGGCAATTGCAATGGATTCACCGTTTGAATACTGTAAAACCGTAGCTTCTAATTTCGGCGGTACGCGTAACGGCTGTATCGTTCATTATCCTGACAAATATAAAGCCAGTGGTGAAATTCACAGCCAATTCCATCATGTTATTGATGTGGCACCGACTGTTTATGAAATCTGCGGTATTCCGATTCCTAGAGAAGTTAATGGTATTATACAGCGTCCTATGGAAGGCATTAGCATGAAATATGCTTTAGACAATAAAGGGGCAACGGACAAACGTACAACACAATATTTTAATGTCAGCGGATGTTTCGGTGTCTATCATGAAGGCTGGTTTGCAGGAGCTATTGATAAACTGCCTTGGAATGCGATTCCGTTATATGAAAAGACTTCCGATGCACCTTGGGAGCTTTACAATGTTGATGAGGATTATAGTATGGCGGTTGACCTTGCAGAAAAATATCCTGAGAAATTGGAAGAACTCAAGAAAATATTCTTCGACGAAGGAGTAAAACACAATGTTTTTCCGATGGATCCTTTCTTCGGCAAATATATGAACGCTGATATTGCAAAACGTCCTACCGTTTTTGGAAGCCGAAAAGAAGTTACTCTTTATCAAGGTATGGATGGCATTGCAGAGCATGCATTCTTGTCTATTAAGAATCACTCCTTCAGCATTACAAGCGAAGTGGAAATTGCACCTGACCACAGTGACGGCGTTATATTTGCACAGGGCGGACGTTTTGGCGGTTACAGCCTTTATATCAAAGACGGAATTCCTTGCTTCTGCTATAATTGGGTAGGGCGCGAGCGCTACTATGCAAGAGCATCAAAAGCACTTAGTGATGAACGCAACCAAATTTGTGTGACGTTTACTTATGACGGCGGCGGCTTAGGCAAAGGCGGCAATGTTGTGCTGTCTGTCAACAATGAAAAAGTTGCTGAGTGCCGTGTTGAAAATACAATAGGTAATCAGATTTCAATGGATGAACTTGCTGAAGTCGGAGTTCAAAGAGGAACGCCTGTTACAGAAGAATATGATATTTCCGGAAGCAAGTTCAAAGGAAAAATATTTAACGTAACAATTAAAATCCTCGACTAATACTATTTCTATCCTTTAGATTACAAATAGTATAAATGAAAATACAGCTTTAAATATCTGCAACGCGCTGTTTTATCTTTTATGATACGGCGCGTTGCCTCTCTGTTATTGATTATATGTTATTTTGTTGGTATAATTTAACGTGAAGTTCGACGTAGTCGAACAAGATGCGTGAGCAGCTTAAATCGCGCAGCGATTTTTCACGTTATGAGTACTTTATCATGTGCTCTTTGCATGATAAAGTACGAATATATCAAACCTAAGATGAGCGTTTTTTGCTCATCGAACAAAAAGTTAATCTGAAGTTCGACGTAGTCGAACAAGATGCGTGAGCAGCTTAAATCGCGCAGCGATTTTTCATGTTATTAGGAGGTGTAAAATGAAAATTGAACGCTCACCTGAAAAAACCAGTGTTGCGGTTCATTCGTTCCTGGTATTGGCGGCGGTAGTATTGTTCGCCAAGATTATATGGAACATTACCCCGGTTTTTGAGGGAATAAAAACTGTTTTTGGTTATATACAGCCGGTTATGTACGGTTTTGTTATTGCATTTTTACTTAACCCTGTATTGCACTGGTTTGAAAAGAAAGTAGCAAATAGGATATTTAAAAGGCCTATTGATAGTAAGAAAAAACGCGGAATAGCAATTCTCTTTACATATTTGGCGTTTTTCACTATACTTGGTGTTTTTATATGGATTTTGGTACCGCAGCTTGTTGCAAGCCTTACAGTCTTGATTAATAAAATACCGGCTCTTGCTACATCTGTAAAGGATGCGTATGGTAATGTTTCAGAAAAAATGAACGTTGCTACTATTTCAGATGCTAACGAAGGAATTGCAGTGCTTTTAGGTAAGATTTCGGAATCAATAAATGGGCTTTTGTCTGAGATTACCGAACTTGTCGGTAATTTATTAAGCAGTATTGTTTTAGGAGCAGCATCTATTGCATCAAATATCGTTCAGGTTTTTCTTGGCTTTATCATTTCTATTTACTTGCTAACCGGTAAAGAAAAAATCTTTGCGCAATTGAGAAAGCTTGGTTATGCTTTTTTCTCACAAAAGACGGTAAAAATACTGGAAAATATTTTTGGAGAAACGAACCGGATTTTTTCGGCATACGTATCAGGCGCTATTATGGATTCGTCAATAGTCGGAATTATTTGTACCGTGTTTATGTTGATTTCGGGAATGTTTGACCATAACCTTTGGCAATATTCCGTTTTGATAGGTATTATTATAGGAACGACTAATGTAATACCGTATTTTGGACCATTTTTGGGCACGGTTCCTGCAACGTTGATTCTCATATCTGTAAATCCGGTCTTTTCGCTTGTTTTCATTGTATTTATAGTTATTCTCCAGCAAATTGACAGCAATATAATCAATCCGAAAATAGTTGGTGACAGCGTTGGGCTATCTGCACTTTGGGTAGTATTCTCACTGATGCTGTTTGGCGGGATGTTTGGCATTATCGGAATGCTTATCGGCGTACCGATGTTTGCGGTGATTTATACGCTCATCAAGCAGTATACACAGTATCTTTTGGCGAAAAAGAATTTATCTACTCTGACGGAGGATTATTCCGGCAAAAAAAATCCACTTTGATTTGAAAGGAGGCATTATATGGGGGAGAAAAAAGAAGGCGTTATACAAAAAATACAGAATGCATATCACTCAGAAGAAAATACAAGACTTTTGGAAATTATAGATATTTTATCAAAGCATCAAGTGATTCAAAGCCTTGCAACTCAATCGAACCCTAACAAAGTACGAATTGCTTTTGAAGAGCTTGGTCCGACATTCGTTAAAATTGGTCAGATACTGTCGGTACGGACAGATATTGTTTCGCCGGCCTTTGCGGAGGAATTTAAAAAGCTTCAGGACAATGTTAAATCAGATGAATTCCATTCAATAAAAGAAGTTATCGAAAAGGAAACAGGTATTTCCCTCGAACAAATCTTTGAGGAAATAGATGAAAAGCCTTTGGCTTCAGCATCCATGGGACAAATACACATTGCTAAGATTAAAAACGGAAAGAAAGTAGTAGTTAAGGTTCAGCATCCGGGTATCGACGAAATAATGACAAGGGATATCGCTCTTTTTGAGAAAGCTGTTCCTCTCATCAAGCATATCCCGAGTGCGGGTATGATTGATCCGGCGGAAATGGTGGCGGAACTAAAGCGGTCGCTGATGCAGGAGCTTGATTTTAATAACGAAGCCGATAATATCGAGCTGTTTTATAAGAATAATAAGGATATAAATATTATCTCGCCAAGAGTTTACAGGCAATATTCAACTAAGCGGCTGCTTGTCATGGACTGTATGGATGGGCGAAAGATTTCGGATTATATAGCACAGGCGGATAATGCGATATCTGAGGGAAATACTGCTTATAAAGAACAGAAGAAAAAATTTGCAGATATTTTAGTCAAAAACTACATGAAACAGATTTTTGACGATGGATTTTTTCATGCTGATCCGCATCCCGGCAATGTCCTTGTAGGCAGAGCAAATAAAGACGACGAGGCTGATATCAGTGAGGAAAAAATTTATGAAATTGAAACACCGGTCTCATCAATAACTGCAACTGTCGTTGACACAAAAACGCCGGACGAGAACAATGAGGAAAAAATTATCCTGATAGACTTCGGCATGATGGGACGGCTTGATGAAATTACGCTGGACAAATTTAACCAGTTTATAGCCGCGCTAATTACTCAAAACAATGCAAAGATTGCGAAGGCAATCCTAAATTTATGTAAATCAGACGGTTCAACAGATTTAGATAAACTGGAGGAAGATGCAGGAAAACTCTTCTCAAAATATTTCGATATGGCGATTGGCTCAATGAGCCTGCCGTTATTATTTGAAGAAATGTCTGGCATTTGCCTGAAAAATGGCTTGACTCTTCCATCTAATATTACGCTTTTATTCAAAGGAATAGCTACTATCGAAGGTATAGTATTAAGGCTTGACCCGAATATGTCTCTAATGACGGCTATCGAACCTTATGCAAAACGCTACATTCGGTCACAGTTTAACTTGCATAATGAAAGTGAACAATTTATAAGCAATTTGATTTTATCCCTAAAAGCAGCTCCTGAAATTCCGCTTAAATTATCAAATCTGATGGATGCGGCGGCAAAAGGAAAGTTGAAAGTCAATATGGAGCATCGGCATCTGGAGGATTCATTCGACAAATTAAGCGCATTGGTGAATCAACTTTCTATGGCAATTATTGTTGCGGCATTGATTGTCGGTTCGTCCATGCTTGTGAATTACAGCGATAATGCGGCAAGGCTGGCAGCGTCATCTGTCGGCAGCCTTGGATATCTTGTTGCAATCATTCTGGCCGGCATTATGATTTTTAAAAGCTGGCATAAGAAAAAAAACAATTAATGGTGGTATTTATGAGTGATAGAAGACGGTTGGCAATTGAAATATCGGCCATTTTATTGGCTGTTTTAGCAGTTTTTGTTTGCTTTTATATGTTTAAGAGCTTTAGTGATGGAACGCTCACGTCGATATTGCAGAAACATTTAGTGTTAGCGCTCGTTTGCATTTTTTCGGTGTATCTTTTAAAACCATTTTTGTTTTTTGTGCCGTCGGCTGTGCAGATGAGTTTTACAGGAATTCTTTTTCCGTGGTATATAGCAATCGTTGTAAATCTTATTGGAGTTGCTGTCGAGATGATGTCCGGCTATTTCATCGGGTTTATTTTCGGGAAAAAGCTTGTGGAGAAACTGACCGAAAAAAGCAAGATAATAAGAACGGTTAAGGAAAAATATCTGAAAGACGACTTTAATACGATTTTTATAACACATTTTGTGCCTGTCTTTCCGTTCGATAATATAAGTATGCTGTATGGTGCAAACAACACAAATCTGATGAGGTATGTCGTGATATCTGTTCTTGGTTTGTCACCAAGAGTTATAGCGTATTCGATTTCCGGCTCGGCGGTTACAGACCCGCTGTCGCCGCAGTTTATCATTCCGCTTGTTGTTGTCGGACTATTTTCATTCGGCGTTTCCATGTGGTTTAATAAAAAAGAGGCAAATAAAATCAATCAGTAAGAGAGGTGAAAGTATGGAAAATACATCAAAAACAAGTTTGGGTAATGTACTGAAAATAGGATTAAGCATTGCATTAATTGCAATTCAGTTCCTGTTGATATTCGGAATCATACTCAGGCTTTCTGAATATATGGACTATGCCTATAAAGCGTTTCAATTTTTTTCTCTCCTCTTCGCACTTTATATTGTAAATACGGAAGGCAAGGTTTCCTATAAATTTTCGTGGATTATTTTTATTTTGGCAATGCCAATTTGCGGCATGGTTTTTTACTTTATCTGGGGCAAGGCGCAGCTTCCTAAAAAGACGCGAGTGCGCGCGGCATCGGCTTTTGAAAATACCAAAGGCTTTTTAAAACAGGATAAAGCGGTTATCGACGAAATCACAGATGAATATGTCAAAAGGCATATTTCGTTGATGCAGCGTATGTCGGATTTTCCGGTTTATAAGAATACAAAAACCAAGTATCTCGAAATCGGCGAAACATATTTTGAGTGTATGTTGGAAGAACTAAAAAAGGCTGAGAAATTTATTTTAATTGAATATTTTATTATTGCTGAAGGCACAATGAAGCAGCAAATGATGGAAATTCTTTTTGAAAAAGCTGCTAAGGGCGTAGAAGTTAAGATTATGTACGATGAGGTCGGCAGTACCGGCGTTGTGCCAAAAAATTTTGTATTTGATTGCGAAAAACATGGGATTATGTGTGCGCCGCACAATTCGCTCACATTCTCCATATTTAGCTATATAAGTTACCGCGACCATAGAAAAATACTTGTAATTGACGGAAATACAGCTATGACAGGCGGCATAAATATCGGTGATGAATATATAAATGCTATAGAAAAACACGGACATTGGAAAGATACAGGTATTATGCTTAAAGGTGACGCTGTATTCCGGTTTACAATGCTTTTTGTTTGGATGTGGGAAATTGTCACGGGAGAAAAGCTTGATCCGGAAAAATATAAGGGTAGCATCAACTATCCGGAAGAAAAGGGGATTATCATGCCGTTTGGTGATGGTCCTGTTTTCGAAAAATCGATTGCTGCCAACAATTACATGCATATCATAACATCCGCTAAAAATTATGTTTATATAACAACGCCGTATTTAATTATTGATTCGGATATGATAGCCGCATTGTGTCTTTCGGCTGAATCAGGGGTAGATGTACGCATTATTACGCCGCATATACCCGACAAAGCCATTGTTCATGCCACGACTCAATCTTTCTATGGCGAACTGATGCGCAGCGGTGTAAAAATCTACGAATACACTCCCGGCTTTATCCATGCGAAATCCATTGTCTCCGACGACACTACCTGTACTATCGGTTCTATAAACTTCGATTACAGAAGCCTATACTGGAATTATGAGTGCGGCGTGTATATTTATGGCGACAGCAGTGTTATCAAACTGAAAAATGATATACTGGAAACTCTTAAGAAAAGCCAGAGGATTTCTTTAGATGAGTGGGAAAAACAGCCGTTGATTAAAAGGATGGCAAGAGCGTTTTTAAGAGTGGTTTCACCGCTTATTTAACGTGTAACGTGAGTACGACGCAGTAGAACAAGATGCGTAATTGGTTTCACATTATGCTGACGAACGAAAGTAAGATTCATACCTGTCCTCCTATAGGCGCGGAACGGGAGTGAAAATCTAATCGTTCGTCAGTTTGGGAGGTGTTGTGATTTGAACGAAATAATTAATCAATGGAATCAGGTGGCTAAGACATATTCAGATTTCGATGCAACCTCAAGATATTCAAATTTTTGTAAAGAGTTCGTTTCTCAACGATTTAATAATATGGATGGATTAAAAATACTTGATGCCGGATGTGGGAATGGCGTTTACGCTCATATCTTTGCGGAAAATGGTGGCACGGTTATAGGTTGTGACGGTACTAATGAGATGTTGAATTTAGCGCACAAAAAATATCCCCGGTATCAATTCGATTATGTAAATTTATTAGAGCGTATGCCTTACAAGGATAAGGAGTTTGATATAGTTTTCTGTAATTTGGTCTTGATGGATATTGACCCTATTGATAATATACTTTCAGAATTTCACAGGATATTGAAAACAAACGGAGTATTTTTCTTTTCTATTGTACATCCGGCTTTTTATCATGCTGTTTGGGAAAAAGATGCAAGTGGCACTATTGCTTCAAAAAAAGTAACAAGCTACATTACCGCTTTTTCCAAACTACAAAATATTTGGGGCGCTACTATGCATTATCACAGACCGATTTCGTTCTATTATAATAAAATTTGTAAAAATGGGTTCTATTTAAAAGAAATGTCCGAACCAAAAGTTTATGAGGATACAAAAATTCCAGATATTCCACTTTATCTATTTTCTGAATTTCTGAAAATAGATTGAATATTTTAAGTAATTAATTTGCTTGATTGTTGCTCTAAATTTCTGATTTTATGCTTTTTATGGTTTTATAAACAAGGCGTGACAATGAGCATAATCAAATTCGACGGATGCTATTACCTTTGCTTCATTATGAGTAATATCTCTGTTAGAATCATTATAAAGGTTTGGTTAAAAAAATTATATAATTACAGGAGAAAACATAATGAAAATTAATCATATAGCTGTTTATGTCAGGGAATTAGAAAAAACACGAGAGTTCTATGAAAAATACTTTGGTGCAACGTCAAATGCTCAGTATCATAATCCTAAAACAGGTCTAAGAACTTATTTTTTAACTTTTGAAGATGGTAATAGACTGGAGATAATGTCAAAGCCATCTATATCCGAAATAGGCCTTCAAGGAGAGTTTTTGGGATATATACATATTGCGTTTAGTGCCGGCAGCAAAATAGAGGTTGAAAAACTTACTGAACGTTTACGCAAGGATGGCTTTACAGTCTTAAGCGAACCACGCATAACAGGCGATGGATACTATGAAAGCTGCGTTTCGGATCCGGATGGAAACCGAATTGAAATTGTTGTTTAGTTACTATATAGAACTTGAAATTATTTATCTTATTGAGTCGATATACACAGATGCTGAGCATTGGGAATTGGATACAATAAAACAAGAAGAGAAACTTTGCCATCTGTACGAGAAAATGGGATATAAAAGAACCGGAAGAGAAGTAGAGCTTCAGCCGGGTATGACTCTAATTGACTATGAAAAATAAACATCTTCCAACATAATATTAAGACGGATATCAAAAAAACGGTATCCTTTTTTCATTTATGCAAATAATAGTTCTATAATTAGGTAATACTATTTCTATTTTGATATATAGAAAAATTTTCACAGCGGAGCGTTTCGCGCAACGCTTTAAGCGAGAAATGAAATATTTTTTCTATCTTTTAGAATGGAAATAGTATAAAGGAGTTGACTACATGCAAGCAAGTAAAAAATCAGCCAACAAATTAATTCACGAAAAATCTCCGTATCTGTTACAGCACGCCTACAATCCGGTAAAATGGTTTCCGTGGGGCGAAGAGGCCTTTGAAAAAGCCAAATCGGAAGACAAACCAATTTTTCTTTCCATCGGCTATTCGACATGTCATTGGTGTCATGTTATGGAAGAAGAATCATTCACGGATAACGAAGTGGCTGAAATACTGAACGAAAATTTTATTTCTATAAAAATCGACAGAGAGGAGCGCCCTGACATTGATTCAATATATATGAGAGTTTGTCAGGCGACAACCGGCAGCGGCGGCTGGCCGCTCACCACAATCATGACATGGAATCAAAAACCATTTTTTTCGGGAACATATTTGCCGAAACACAACAGACAAAATATGTTGGGACTTTGCGAATTACTTGTTAAAATAACGAATCTATGGAAAACTGACCGCCAATATATTTTAAAAAACGCTGATGAAATAATAGATTATATATCGAAAAATGATGTAGATAAAAAATCTGAAGTTTCGGAAGAATTGATTTCGAATGGCGTTGAAGGTCTGATGGCAAGCTTTGACAAAAAATACGGCGGATTTTCGGATGCCCCGAAATTTCCTGTTCCTCACAATCTGATTTTTTTAGAAAAATATTATGAGCTTCATAAAAACAAAGATGTTTTAAACGCAGTCGAGCAAACTTTGATTAACATGCACAAAGGCGGTTTATTTGACCATATCGGTTTCGGTTTTTGCCGTTATTCAACGGATGAAAAATGGCTTGTGCCGCATTTTGAAAAAATGTTATACGATAATTCGCTTTTAAGCATCGCTTATTTAGAATCATTTCAAATCACAAAAAAAGAAATTTATAAAAATATTGCGGTGAATACTCTAAAATATATGAAGCGCGAGCTTTATTCGCCCGAAAAAGCTTTTTACTCGGCACAAGATGCGGACAGCGAAGGTAAAGAAGGATTGTTTTATATTTTCAAATATGATGAAATTGTTGAGATTTTAGGCGAAGCAGAGGGTTTGGAATTTAATAAATATTTCAATATATCACAGCACGGAAATTTTGAAGGATACAATATCCCGAATCTAATCGGCAATACCGGTCTCCATAAGGATTTTGAAAATTCAATTAATAAAATTTACGAATACCGTAAAAAACGAATGAAACTCCATTTGGATGATAAATATTTGACCTCATGGAACGCAATGGCTGTCATCGCTTTTGCTAAGGCTTATAAAATAATCGGCGACAAAGAATATTTAGAAACTGCAAAATCAACCGCGGATTTTATAAAAGAAAAAATGACATTTGATATCGGAGAATTAGCGATAAGATACAAGGACGGCGAAATAAAGGGCAACGGGATTATCGACGATTACGCATATTATATTTGGGCTTTATTGGAAGTATATAATGCAAGCTTTGATATTAAATATCTGGAATACGCCAAGATTTACGCTGATTTGATGATTGATTTATTTTTTGATTCCGAAAATGGCGGATTTTATTTATACTCTAAAAACAGCGAAAAGCTTATTTTTAAGCCAAAAGAAATTTATGATTCCGCTACGCCTTCGGGAAATTCGGTGGCAGCTTATGTGCTGGCAAAATTATCGTCAATTTTTAATACAGAAAAAATAAACTCTGCATTTGATTTGCAGAACAAATTTATTGCCGGAAATATCGAAAAACATCCATATTATTATACATTCAGCCTTCATGCTTTTTTAAGCGAAATAAAAAAAGAACTTATAGTCGTTTTAAATAATGATCAATATTTTGAGGAAATCGAAAAAATAATTTTCGAAAAAAATATATTTGATATGGTAATAATTAAAACACGTGAAAATACTGATAAACTTGCAGAATTACTCCCGCATACAAAAAATTATTCCTCCGATAAAGATTTATCGTTTTTTATTTGTGAGAATAAAGCTTGCTCCGCTCCGTTTCATACTATGGAGGAGTTTAAAATTCTATAATCCTTTTTGATATGTATAAAAAGATATTTCATTATGCGCAATATTTCTGGCGCGGCATGAAATATTTTTTTTATATTCAATGATTCGATGAGTGTCTAAAAATTGATTCTTGAAGTGTTTCTTGACAATAACGAATATTCTGATAAAATGTAAATATGGCACGGGTGTCGATAAATAGAAGAAAATACCAAAAAATGTTAATTAGAGTTTCGACGGGTGGTTATGACTTATGAATAATACTACAAACCTAATTGTTATGCTGACGCATGACGATCTAACCGTAGATAATGCCTATGAAATTTTTGATAAGTGCAAAAATACCAAAGCAAAATTTTGGGGATTCAAGGAAGAACCTCTTCCTTTTGATCAAATGAAAAAATTATATCTCTTCATGAAAAAATATGGAAAGACAACAATTCTGGAAGTAGTGTCATATTCGGAAGAAAAATCCCTTGAGGGCGCAAAAATGGCCGTGGATTGCGGCTGCGATATTCTTATGGGCACAATGTTTTTTGATTCCGTCAGCGATTTATGCAAAAAAAACAATCTCAAATATATGCCTTTTGTAGGGAATATTTCAGGAAGACCCTCTGTTCTCAGCGGAAATATTGATAATATGATATCCCGTGCCAATGAATGCTTGGAAAATGGCGTTTATGGCTTGGATCTTTTGGGATACAGATATGTGGACGATGCGACAGAACTCATCAGAAAATTCGTGACAGAAGTAAACGCTCCTGTTTGTATTGCAGGCGGTGTGAATAGCTTTGAAAGGCTCGACGAATTAAAGGCTGTTGACCCGTGGGCATTTACTATTGGTTCTGCTTTTTTTGAAAACAAATTTGGGGGAACGTTTGATGAGCAGATTGACAAGGTCTGCGATTACATGAGCAAGTAATACTATTTTTATCCTTTATAATGAAAATAGTATAAAATCAAGAAAAATGAATTGGTTCACAGTAATAAGGTGGGGGAACGAAATGTTTGAGGAATTCTATCCTTATGAATATTTTGAAAGCGTTTTTGATATCGATTATACGAAACTGTACGATAAGGGATATAGAGGGCTGATATTTGATATAGACAACACTTTGGTGCATCACGGCAACGATTCTACAAAGGAAATAGATGATTTGTTCAAAAATATACAGAGCATTGGTTTTAAAACACTCCTGCTGACGAATAACGAAGAAAAAAGAGTAAAAAGATTTATCAGGAATATTGATACTTTATATATATGTGATGCCGGAAAACCTATGGTTGACAATTATTTAAAAGCCGTGGAAATGATGGATAT
Organism: Eubacteriales bacterium; assembly: GCA_031551135.1. GTDB lineage: Bacteria > Bacillota > Clostridia > Lachnospirales > JAITVM01 > JAITVM01. The sequence goes on from JAVBOA010000026.1 coordinate 121,336, forward strand.
AAAAAAAGAAGAAGCGGTATGTTTAGGCGATCAGATTTTTACAGATATTTTAGGCGCAAACAAAAGCGGAATAGCCAGTATATTGGTCAAATTTATACATCTTAAAGAAGAAAAGAAAATAGGAATAAGAAGATATGTAGAAAAGATGATTCTCAGATTCTATAATATGAGTAAATCTTATAAAAACAGATTAGGTGATATTCATAAATAAGGGTTGATTAATTAATGTTATGGAATAAAAATAAACTTTTTTGCGATATACATCCTGCTTTTTATGCTATTTCAGAACAAAAAGAAATCTGCAAGCGCTTCTTTAAAAATTTACTCGGCGATGAGATTTATGCCAAAAATATAAAAAATGACAGACTTCCAAATGTCCTCTCTATGCGTAGTTCAATTCTTATCAAAAAAGGAAAAGGAATCGATCCGATACTTCAAGAAAACAAAGCGGTTAATATAAATCTTGCATGCAGTAAAATAAACGGTATGGTCATACACCCCGGCGAAGTATTTTCTTTTTGGGAAACGATAGGAAAAATAACAAAGAGTAGGGGATACAAGGACGGACGAGTTATAATAAGAAATAAGATGACCTCGAGTGTTGGCGGTGGACTATGCAATCTGGGAAATACAATACATTGGCTTGTGCTTCACAGCCCGTTGGACGTAACGGAATTTCACAGCCATTCCGACGCATGTGACCCGGACCACGGAAAAAGAGAGCCATTCAATTCGGGAACATCGGTGAGTTATAATTATATTGATTACCGTTTCAAAAATAATACCGACCAAGATATTCAGCTAATTTTATATTGTGACGACGAAAAGCTGTATGGAGAGCTGCGAAGCGAGAGCGAGTTTCCGTATGAGTTTGAGATTGTGGAAGAAAATCACCACTTTCATAAAGAAGGAGAAAAATATTACAGGATATCCCAAATCTATAAAAATACCATTGAAAAAGCAACAGGGAATATTATCGATAAAAAGCTTGTTTGGGACAATCACTCTGTGGTTATGTACGACCATAATCTGATTCCCGAAGAGATGATTAGATAATAAGCAGTTGATTATGGAAACAGTATAAAAGCAAAAAAAAATAGCGGTTTGAGTTTTGCCGATGCAGTGATTTATTTCGGTAAAATTTAAACCGCTTTTATTTGTGAAATACAAAACCGCCAATGTTGAAAAATCGGCATTGGCGGTTTAGGGAAGAATTAAATATTTTTATTGGAAATAGCGTTTTAACAAACCTGCAAACGCTTGACCATGTCTAGCTTCGTCTTTACACATTTCGTGAACTGTATCATGGATTGCATCAAGATTAAGTTGTTTTGCTTTTGTAGCAAGGTCTTTTTTGCCTTGGCATGCGCCGTGCTCAGCGGAAACGCGCATTTCCAAATTAGTTTTTGTGCAAGGAGCAACAACTTCGCCTAAAAGCTCTGCAAATTTTGCAGCATGTTCAGCTTCTTCAAAAGCTATTCTTTTATATGCTTCAGCCACTTCCGGAAAACCTTCACGGTCAGCTTGGCGGCTCATAGCTAAGTACATTCCAACTTCGGTGCATTCGCCCATAAAATTCATTTTCAAACCTTCAACGATTTCCGGATCTACGTCTTTAGCAACGCCGATTCTGTGTTCGTCAGCAAAAGCAAGAGAATCTTCGCTTTGTAGAATGAATTTAGAAGCAGGAGCGTTACATTGTGGACATTTCTCAGGAGCGCTTTCGCCCTCGTGTACATAACCGCAAATAGAACAAACAAATTTTTTCATATTATTATACCTCCAAAAGAATGATTTTTATTATTAAATGATAATTATTATCAATAGATAAATATTAATACATTTCGATTGATTTGTCAAGAGAATATTTTATGTTTAAATTGTACAGATTTTTTTTATAGTATATAATGTAAAAGTGAGTTTGGCAAACTCAAAAAATCTGCAAGGAGCATGATTATGAAAAAAGAGAAAGTTCTTTTAATAGATGGAAATAGTATACTAAACCGAGCATTTTATGCGATTCCGGTTTTGACAAACAAAAATGGAATTTATACAAATGCAGTTTTTGGTTTTTTAAATATATTTTTTAGATTTATGGATGAGGATAAACCGGATTATGTTGCGGTTGCTTTCGATTTACCGTCGCCGACATTTCGGCACAATATGTACGATGAATACAAAGGTACAAGAAAACCGATGCCGGAAGAACTTCGTCCGCAAATTTTGCTGATTAAAGAAGTACTTAAAAAAATGAATATTGAATATGTAGAAAAGGCCGGATACGAAGCGGACGATATTCTCGGAACATTGGCGGATTTTTTTGAAAAAGAAAATTTTGAGGTTTCTTTAGTTTCTGGGGATAAGGATATGCTCCAATTGGCTACCGAAAATATAAAAATAAAAATTCCGAAAACAAAGGCAGGCAAAACCGAAGTTGAAATTTATAATGCTTCTGATGTTTTGGAAAAAATCGGCGTGACTCCAAGCGAATTTATTGATGTAAAAGCTTTGATGGGGGATGCTTCCGATAATATTCCCGGCGTTCCTTCTATCGGTGAAAAAACCGCGATAAAAATTATTTCGGAATATAAAAATATTGAAACTGCGATTTTGAATTACGAATCAGTTAAACCTAAAAAAGCTTCGGAAAATTTGAGTGAATTTAAAGAACAAGCGATTTTGAGCAAAAAATTAGCAACAATTATTAAAGATGTTCCTATAGAATTATCGCCTGACCAATTTAAATTAAAAGATATTCATAACAGCGAAGTTACAAAAGCGTTTGAGGAACTTGAATTTAAATCGTTATTGACCCGTTTTGGGAAAATAGAAAAGAAAATAAGCAATGAATTTATTGAAATAAGTGATTTTGAAGAAATAAAAAAACAATTGGAAATTGCAAACGAGCAGGAATTTGTAGCTTATAATCTGCTTAATATAGACGGCGTTGTCCATGGAATTTCTATTTTTCACGAAAAAACTAACGGCTTTTTTGTTCCATTAAATAATTTTAATGAAGAAAGTATAATAAATATTTTTAGGGAATTTTTCGAATCCACTATTAAAAAAATCTCAATCAATTCAAAATTTGAGAAAGTTTATTTAGATAGATATAATATTACGGTAAATAAGCTGTATTTCGATTGCTCTTTGGGAGGATATATTTTGAATTCCTCGGGCAGCAGTTATTCTTACGATAATATCGCTGTAGATTTTTTGGGCGAAAGATATTCATCTGAGGAAGAGATTTTTGGAAAAGGCAAATCAAAAAAATCTATTACCGAAATAGAAAAATCAGAAATATTGAATTTTGCGTGTTTGCAGTCAAAAGTTGCTTATCAATCGTATTTTATAATGTATGAAAAATTAAAAGAGAATAATCAATTGGAGCTTTATTTTGAAATAGAGCTTCCGCTTGTTGATGTTCTGAAAGATATGGAATTATTCGGAATAAAGGTCGACAAAAAAGCTTTGCTCGAATATCAAAAAATGCTTGGCGAAAAAATCGAGTTATTGACATCTGAAATTTACGAAACCGCCGGCGAGGAGTTTAATATAAATTCTCCGCAGCAATTGGGCGTGATTTTGTTTGAAAAATTGGGGCTGAAAGGCTCTAAAAAAACAAAAACCGGATATTCTACAAACCATGAAGTTTTGGAAAAATTGCGTTCTCAGCATCCTTTGATAAATCTCGTTTTGGATTACCGCACATTGACTAAATTAAAATCGACTTATGCTGACGGACTTTTGAATGTTTTAGCGGATGACGACAAAGTGTATTCAACTTTTAATCAAGTCATCACAACGACCGGCAGAATTTCTTCTACAGAACCGAATTTGCAGAATATTCCGATTAAAATGAGTATCGGGCGTGAGCTTAGAAAAATATTCATACCTTCAAGCGAAGATTATGTTTTTTTGGACGGCGATTACAGCCAAATAGAATTGCGTGTATTGGCGCATATTTCGGGCGACGAAACTTTGATAAACGCATTTTTGAATAATGAGGACATTCATAGATTAACCGCTTCGCAGGTTTTTAAAGTTCCGATGGAATTGGTAACTCCGACACAAAGAGGAAATGCAAAAGCTGTCAATTTCGGAATCGTATACGGGATTTCGGCATTCAGTTTAAGTCAAGATTTGAAAATCACGAAAAAAGAAGCTGATAATTATATAAACGGATATTTCGAAAAATATCCGAAAGTTAAAGAATACCTTGAGGAGACTGTTAAAAATGCTCACGCAAAAGGTTATGCGGAAACGCTTTTTAACAGGCGCAGGGAAATCCCTGAGCTTAAATCATCTAATTTTAATTTGCGCTCGTTTGGAGAACGAGTTGCAATGAATATGCCGATTCAGGGCACGGCGGCGGATATTATTAAAATCGCTATGAATAGAGTGTATTCACGAATTAAGGAAGAAAATCTCGACGCTAAATTGATTTTGCAGGTTCATGACGAGCTTTTAATCGAAGTCAATAAAAAAGATAAAGAGCGGGCCATGGAGATTTTCGAATATGAAATGGAAAATGCTTTTGTTTTGAAATCAAAGCTGGAAGCAGATTTTTCGGCGGGTGATAATTGGTATGAAGCAAAATAGGGCGAAAATTATTGGCTTGACCGGAAATTTGGGCAGCGGAAAATCCTCTGTCACTAAAATTCTAGAAAAATATAATATTCCTGTTTTTGATTGTGATAAAATATCACATATGGAAATGCAAAGTGGCACGGAATGTTATAAAGAAATTGTGGATTTTTTCGGTGACGGAATATTGGATAATGACGGTAATATCATGCGCAAAACTTTGGGTGAAATTGTTTTTTCCGATAAAGCGAAATTAAAAAAGCTGAATGAAATAACGCATTATTATATTTGCAAAACCGTAGTAAATGGAGTTAATGAAATAATTTCTTCGGGATATAAATATATTGTTATTGACGCACCTGTTTTGATAGGCAGTGAATTGGAGAATTTTGTTGATGAAATTTGGGTAGTATATTCGGATTTTGAAACAATGTTGAGCCGGGTATCGCAGAGAGATAATATTCAGATTGAGCAAATAAAAAAACGCTTGGAAAATCAGTTGAGCACGGAAGAATTAAAATCGCGCGCGGATTTCTTGATAGAAAATAACGGCAGTATAGAAGAGCTTGAGGAAAAAATAAAAAATTTGATTAATAAATAATTTGGAAAAGATTGATTTGTTTTATTGCTGTTTCTTTTCTTGGAATGTATTATATGGGGGAATTTACTTGGCTTTAAAATCGGGCAGGAAAAGGTTCGGAATAATTTCCGTTGCCTTTGTTTTGCTTTTTATTATTTTTATTTTGATGGTGAATAAATTTTTTCCGCTGAAATATTTAGATATTATTGTGGCTAAATCAGATAAATACGCCCTTGAACCGTCTCTGGTCTGCGCTGTTATCCGCACAGAAAGCCGCTTTGAATACGATGCTGTTTCTAGAAAAAGCGCAAAGGGATTGATGCAGATAATGGAGCAAACGGCGTATTGGGCGGCAAATGAGATAGGGATGGAAAATTTCTCTTACGATAGAATTTTTGATCCGGAAATTAATATCGAAATCGGATGCTGGTATTTGAATAATTTAATAAATCAATTTGGGAGCAAAGAGCTTGCGCTGGCGGCATATAACGCCGGAAGCGGCAATCTGAGCAAATGGATTAATGACCCGGAATATTTTATTGATAATAATAATCTCAATGATATCCCTTTTGAGGAAACACGTAATTATTTGAAAAAGGTAGCATTTTTTCAAAATATTTATGATATCAGGCTTCGCTTTCAGATTTAATACTATTTTCATTTTGATAAGTAGAAAAAAATTTTTCACAGCGGAGCGTTTCGCGCAATGTTTCTAGCGCGAAATGAAATATTTTTTTCTATCCTTTATAATGAAAATAGTATAATACTATTTCTACCTTCTATAATGCAAATAGTATAACAAAAAAATAATTCGAAAGTTTTAGAACTTTAGAGGGGCTTGTTTATGAAAAAATCTTATAATAACGGACAATTAATGAAAATACCGACGGGCTTTTTTACAAAACAAAATTTTTGGCTTTACGTGCGGCAGTTTTTTTTACTGATATCTTTGATTATTCTTTGCTCATGCGGTGCGGCTGAGGAGAAAAATACAGAGGAAGAATCTCTGCCGGAGGTAGTTGTTCAAACCGAAGTTTTGAAAGAGCCTCAGGCGAATAAAGATATAACGGTTTCGATGCGCACCCCGAAAACGCTGAATCCACTTTTGAACGAAGATATAACTGTAGACAGAACTTGTAAATTAATTTTTGAAGATTTACTTACGATTGATGAATTTCAAAAGCCGATGCCGAATCTCGCCGAGTCTTATAAATTTTCCGAAGACGGCTTGGTTATAACGGTAGTATTAAAAAATGATATTCTATGGCATAACGGAGAGCATTTAACGGCTTATGACGTTGAGTTTTCGATAAATACAATAAAATCGGCAGGCGACGGAAGTATTTACAAGAAAAAAATTACAAATATAAATTCCTGCAATGTTGTGGACGACCGAACAATTAATATTGTTTATAACAGCGTTTATGGCGGAAATGCATACAGCTTAGATTTCCCGATTATCCCGAAGTCATATTACGGTGTTGAGCATGACTCGCTGAAGCCCGTCGGCTGCGGCGCATATAAATTTGAATATTACGAACGTGATAAGGAAATGACGCTTGTAGCAAATGAAAATTATTTCAAAGGCAAAGCATTGATTGATAAAATTTTTGTTTATTTAACGCCGAATATCGAAGCCGATAAAACTTCGTTTGAACACGGAATAATTGACGTAATTACGTCCAATATTGTTGATTTGGGAAAATATAGAGGCTCTATGGAAACGAATTACACAGCCTTTAATACTATGTATTACGATTTTATTGGATTTAATTATGATAATCCGGTTTTTTCGGATAAGAACATAAGAAAATCGATTGCTCACATTATTTCGAAAGATGAAATTATTGAATCGGTTTATTTGGGACATGCGCTTTCTACTTTAATGCCAATAAATCCAAACTCTTGGCTATATGAGCCGGAATTGTCGGATTTTAATTTTAATTCAAAGCTATCTGAAGAATTGATTATCGAATCGGGTTATACCGCCGGAGAAGAGGGAATCCTCACAAAAACTACTGAAACCGGAAAATTAACATTGAATTTCAGAATCCTTGTTAATTTGGAAAATGCCGAAAGAGTTAAACTAGCGGATATACTTAAAAAAAATTTGGCTGCAATTGGCGTAAAATCGGAAATCATAAATGTTCCGTTTGAGGAATATAATAGTAAGATTGCTAACAGAGAATTTGACATAATAATCGGCGGATATAATCTGGACGTTTTTCCGGATTTGACTTTTTTATTTGAAACTTCGTCTATAGAAAAAGGCACAAATATTTTTAAATACTCAAATCCGGAGATGGACGCGAAATTATCGATGGTGCGCTCTTCCAAAAACGACCAAGAGCTGAAAGCAAATATCAAAGATATACAAAGACTTATTGCAGAAGAAATACCTTGTATATCGATAGTTTTTCGGAATTCGGCGCTTTTGACGAATAAAAATATTTACGGGGAAATTATGCCTACAATTAATAATGTTTATAACAATATCCAGCAATGGTTTGTTTATGATGAGGAGTGAATTGCTTGGAACAAAGACATAATTTTCTGACAGACGAATGGATTTTTGTGGCACCCGAAAGATTGGCAAGACCGCAGCATTTTATTTCTAGAACAAGCGAATTGAATACGCAGGACGAAAATTGTCCTTTTTGTCCGCATAACTGTGAAATGATTGACAGATATATTTATATCAGCGAAGATAAGCGTGTTTGTATCGTGCCGAATAAATATCCGGTTGCGTCTGAAATGAGTTTATCCGGTTTTGGAATACATGATGTAGTAATCGAAACCCCTCTCCACGATGAAAAGCTTGCTTTTTTTTCGCATCATGATATTTATCTGTATTTAGATTCTATAAAACAGCGGATGCTGGAATTAAGTGATAATAATAAAGTAAAGTATATACAGGTTTTCAAAAATGAAGGCCTAAAAGGCGGAGCCAGCATTTATCATTCACATTCGCAGATTTTGGCTATGCCGATAATTTCGAAAAAGCAAAATATTATAAATTCCAATTTTAAAAAATTTTATCTTGAGCATAAAAAATGCTATTTGTGTGATGAATTAAACAAATTGGCGGATTTGAAAATTTATGAAAATGATTATTTCGTGGCGTTTTCGCCGTTTGCGTCCAATTATGCTTATGGACTTAACATCGCTCCGAAAAACCATATATCGGATTTTAAGGATTTTGATTCTAGTCATTTGATGGGATTGGCGGATATTTTAAAAAAAGTTCTTATGGCATATTATAAAATTTACGACAATTTTAATTATAATATTTGCTTTCAAAATGCGCCGTATAATTCGAATCGCAGCTTTAATCATTTTTATATTGAAATTATACCAAGGATGGGGCAATTTGCGGGGTTTGAGCTTTCTACGGGATGCTTCATAAACCCTGTTGATGTTTATTTTGCCGCGAAAACTATTAGGGGGAAAATTGATGAAAACTAGAAAGACCAGAGTTTGTGTGCTGTCAGGCGGGGATTCTATCGAGCGGGATATTTCAATTTTATCTTGCAACGAAATTATGAATTTTATAGATAGAAAAAAATATGACGTAATTAATATTGAAGTTCCTGAAACAAAAGATACGTCTTGGGTATATTCTCTTTTGGCTTATTGTCCGGACATCGTTTTGATTGCAATGCATGGCGGGAAGGGCGAAAATGGCTCTGTGCAGGGATTTTTGGAATGTATTTCGGTGCCTTATGTCGGCAGCAAAGTTTTGGCTTCGGCGATTTCTATGGATAAGGAAATCTGCAAAACAATAATGAGAGCAAATAATATTCCGGTTGTGGAAGGTATTTCTATACATATAAACGATAATTTAATTGAATATAAAGAACGGATTGAAGAAATTACGTATCCGATTTTAGTAAAACCAAATTCCGGAGGCGGAAGCATTGGTATATCGATTGCTCAAAATTATAAAGAACTGCTTTTAGCTATAGAAAACGGATTTAAATTCGACTCGACTCTTATTTTGGAAAAATACATAAAGGGCAAAGAAGTTGCTTGCGCGATAATTCAAGATAAAAACGGAATTGACGTGCTTAATATTTTGGATATCGATTCTTCCAATAACTTTTACGATTTCAAATCGAAATACTTGGATACCGTGAATTATATAAATTTTTCCGAACTCCCGGATTATCAGAAGACTATGATAAAGGAAATCGGGAAAAAATTATTCAGGGTTTTGAATTGCAGGGGGATTGCCGTTGTTGATATGATTATCAATGAGGAACAGATTTATGTTTTGGAAATCAATACTTTGCCGGGGTTTACTTCAAAATCCATAATTCCGAAATCTATTTCAAATAAAAAGGATTTTAAAAAATTTTTAACCGAATTAATTGAGTTTGAATTGGAAAAACATTGAATTTAAAATTTTAACAATTTATTGTTAAAATGCAACAGCGAAGATTTAAGAGAAGCTTATTGATTTTTGGCTTTTTTTCGGTTATAGTAATTATAACAAATTTCGAAAAATATTTTTGTAAAATTTTTCTGAAAAAGCTTTATGAATATGTAGTTAAAACTACTGCAAAGGAAGGTGATTTTTGTGGACGCAGATGGACTGCCCAGTTGCTTTTTATTAAAATCTAAGCCAAAGGTCTGCGAGAATCGCTTTTGGCTTCATAAAGGATGATGTTTTATGATGAATATTTATATTTCTAAAGATAAAAGCTTGGTAGATATTGAAGAAATCGTTGACGGATGTTGGGTTAATTTGATAAATCCAAGCGAAAAAGAAATAGAATATGTTTCGAATTCATTGAAAATTGAGTCGGATTTTATAAATGCGGGCTTGGACGAAGAAGAACGTTCCCGAATCGAATTGGATGACGAGACCGGAAACCTTTTGATTGTTATAGACATGCCGGTTTGCGAAATAGAAAAAGACTCCCGAATTTATACAACTTTCCCGATTGCAATAATTTTTACAAAAGAAGCGATTGTTACAATCTGCTTGAAAGAGTCCGTATTAATAAAATCGTTTTCGGACGGGCGTACAAAGACCTTTTTTACTTATAAAAAATCCAGATTTGTTTTGCAAATTCTGCATAAAAACGCCACGCTTTTTCTGCAATTTTTGCGGCAGATAGAAAAACATAGCAATATCGTAAAATCCGAAATTCATAAATCCATGCGTAATAAAGAAATTATTCAATTGCTCGATTTGGAAAACTCGCTTGTCTATTTCAATACATCTTTAAAATCAAATGAACTTGTTATGGAAAAATTGCTGAGATACGATTTTATAAAAAAATATCCCGAAGATACCGAATTGCTTGAAGATACGATAATCGAAAATAAACAGGCGATAGAAATGGCGAAAATTTACAGTGATATTTTGGGCGGAACAATGGACGCGTTTGCTTCCATAATCTCTAACAATTTGAATATTGTTATGAAATTTCTGACTTCTGTTACGATTATCATGGCGGTGCCGCAGACGATTTTCAGTTTTTTCGGACAGAATGTTTATTGGCCTTTTGAAAATTTAAAATCCGCTTCTCTGATTATTTTGGTGCTTACTTTATTTATTTGTGCCGTAATGGCGTATGTTATGAATAAAAGAAAAATGTTTTGAACAAAATTCAAGTTCGGTGAAATTTTACCGGACTTTTATTTTTGAAAAAAATAAAAGTCCTCACTTTATACTATTTTTAATATAAAGGATAGAAAAAAATATTTCATTTCGCGCTAGAAACATTGCGCGAAACGCTCCGCTGTGAAAAAATTTTTTCTACTTATCAAAATGAAAATAGTATTATTTATACAACCGTACGTCTTCTTTGCGCCAAATATGTGAGCAGACTCGCTGCGGCGATAATTGCCAGACCGACTAAAAACGCTGCCGCTAAATATGGCAATGGTTGTCCGAAAAAGTTATAAGCTTTAGTACCGCCGATTATTGTGTTCACTACGGCAAGCGCGCCGAAATGGAAATCCTTTAACGGCCAGAGTATAGCCTCGGCTGCGCCTCTGATATAGCCTGCGAATACACCTCCGATTAAAATAACAATTCCAAGCCCAAAAGCAGTGCTGTGATTTTTCACTCTTGTGGAGACAAACGCAAGCGTCATTCCGAAGGCTAAAGAAACAAAAATCAGCCAAAGTGCACTGAGAGCCACAATTCCTCCGACTGTCATATCAAGCATTGAATACTGCATGACTTCAATACATCGAGCCGGAGCGGAAAGTCCGCCGAGGTCACGTACTCCGACAAAAAGTCCGGCTGAAAATCCCAGAATATAAACAGCGGCGATTATGACGGAAGTCGCGGCGGCGGCGAAAAGCTTTGCACTTACGATTTCCAAGCGTCCTTTCAGAGAACACAAAATAATACTGTCCATATCTGTTTTTACTTCCTGCGTGAACAGCGGCGAAATGAAAAAAGAAATTACCATAAACAGCAGCATTATGACAAACATTCCGTCAAACGCAATGAAAAAATTATTCCAATATGGAATATCGGCGTAAACCGGCTCACCCAAATTGTTTTCGCTGTTGAGGCGGTTTTTGTAATATCGGTATTTATAGCTTTCTGCCTTGCCTGAGGATTCCAGCTTGGAGATTTTTTTCTCAAGAGGGTAGACTCCTATAATATTGTTTTCATTTTGTTCGGCTGGACCGTTCCAATATAAATAAACTCTTTCGCCTAAGGATTTATATTGAAAATGAAATTTTAAAACAGGGTTGGAATTAATAGCTCTTTGCAATTCATCACCCTTGCCGTGTTCGGCGACTGTAGCTTCGCAAATCACTATTGATTTTTCATATTGTTCTTGGCTGAACTTACCTGAATATTCTTTTTTAAGCTCTTCAGCCTCTTTAATCATCTCCGCTGTCGGCTCTTTCGTTCCTTCACCGCCCAGCGATACAAAAAAACCTAAAGCAAAATATAGACCGAACAGCAAAGCAAGCAAAATAACTCTTGGTTTATTTAAGAGTAGTTTTTTCATTTCATATTTAAAGAGCTTCATATACTGTCGCCTCCTATGCCTGTAAATTCATAAAGATAAGCATCCTCTAAAGCAGGCGGAGCTGAAACGGCATCCGGCAAAGGTTTTTCGTCTGCCACAATCCGTACCTCTATATTTTTTCCCATAGGAACAACGTTGCTGATAATGTGGTTTTCTTGAAACTCAACTAATTCGTCTATCGTCATTAACACTGTCCATACTTTTCCTTCCATTGCGTCTATGAAACTCTGATTTGTTTCAACGCTGACGATTTTGCCGTCTTTAATCATGATTGTTTGCTTCGCGATAGAATCTATATCCGGAACGATATGTGTCGATAAAAGAACCGTTCTGTCGCGTGAGAATATCGAAACCAGATTGCGGAATTTTATGCGCTCATGCGGGTCAAGTCCGGCTGTCGGCTCGTCCAAAATTAATATTTCGGGGTCATTCAAAAGAGCTTGCGCTATTCCCAAACGCCGTTTCATACCGCCGGAATAATTGATACATTTTCGATTTAAATCATCGGATAAATGCACTTTTTTCGCAAGCTCACGGATTTTGTTTTCACATTCAGAGCCTTTAAGACCTTTTAGTGCTGCAACAAAGCGCAAATAATCAAGCCCCGAAAAATCCGGATAAAAATCCAGTGATTGCGGAAGATATCCTAATTTCGAGCGGTATTCGCGGTCGCAGGATTTTCTGTTTTTGCCGTTTATTAAAATATCACCGCCGCTTGCATTCATAACACCGGCCAAAATGCGAATCAAAGTACTTTTGCCGGCGCCGTTCGGCCCGAGCAAGCCATAAACTCCGTTTTCCATTTCAAAACTTACATTTTTTAAGGCTTGTTTTTTTCCATAATTTTTACTGACATTTTGTATTGTTAATTTCAAAAAATTTCCTCCCTCAATTTGGAGTTTTAATTTTATACTATTTTCAATATAAAGGATAGAAAAAAATATTTCATTTCGCGCTGGAAACATTGCTCGAAACGCTCCGCTGTGAAAAATTTTTTTCTACTTATCAAAATGAAAATAGTATTATTTTAAAAAAATCATAATGCAGTTTATATACGAAAAAAATATTATCTTGTTTAAAGTTGATTATAACGCAGATAATATTAGCAATGCAAAAGAAAATTTTTTATGGGGTATTGATTGCAATGCGAATCAAATCTGTTATAATATACAATAAAACAAGATGAAAATTGCTTCGGCAATCATTACTTTACTTGAGTTAAATAAAGGAAAAAATTTTATTCTGGGAGTGAAATTTGTGACTGAGATAAAAACAAATTCTGATGTAATCGGTCAAGTTCAAATAGCGGACGAAGTTATTGCGATAATAGCAGGCACTGCCGCAATGGAAGTGGACGGTGTTGCGGCTACCGGCGGAAATATGACAAACGACTTAGCAGGAATTATCGGCAAAAGGAATTTTTCTAAAGGAGTTCGTGTTAATATAATCGATGGCGATGTTTCGGTTGAAATCGGAATATCGGTTAAATTCGGCTATAAAGTTCAAGAAATAGCTTACGAAGTACAAAAAAAAGTTAAAAACGCAATTGAGACTATGACTGCGTTAAATGTTTTGGATGTTGATGTTTCTGTTTTGGCTGTGAACTTTGAAAAAGATAAAAATAACGCTTGATGTACCGCCTATGAAAAAGACGGTATCGGCAGATTTTTGGTTTTTGCTTAGGATATAGCTGTATTCTAAGCTTTTTTTGATATATTGTGATTACTATTGTAAATTGGAAGGGAAATAAAATGAGCAGAAGGCTGGCTAGAAAAAAAGCATTTTTGTGTATTTATCAATTTGAATTTAATAAGGACTTTGATATTGACACGGAATATAATTCTATAATGGAATTTGATGACGAGGAAATTACTTTGGGGGAGAATTTGTCCGATAATGACAAGACTTTTCTTATGCATGAAATTTCGGGTACAATTCAAAATTTAGAAGAAATAGATAAAATTATTTCTGAAAACGCTAATAAATGGACTTTTGAAAGACTTAACAAAATCGACGTTGCGATTTTGCGTTTAGCGATTTATGAAATTCTTTTTATGGAAGATATACCGAAATCCGTTTCGGTAAATGAGGCGGTCGAATTGGCGAAGGAATTCGGCAGTGACGATTCCTTTTCATTTGTCAACGGATTATTGAGAAAAGTGGGCTGATTTTTTGAATAGACGCGTTTTTAAAGTTTATGAAATTAACCGTTATATTAAATCTGTTTTGGAAGAAGATGTTCTTTTAAACGGAATTTTTTTGGAGGGCGAAATTTCAAATTATAAATTTCATTCTTCCGGACATTCCTATTTTACTTTAAAGGATGAATTTGCGGCAATTAACGCTGTAATGTTTAAATCGGCAAAATCTAGTCTGCGGTTCGAAATCGAAAACGGCTTGAAAGTAATTGCGTTCGGTCGGGTTTCATTATACGAAAAAACCGGAAATTATCAGTTTTATATTGAAATACTAGAACCATTCGGGCAGGGCGCGCTATTTTTGGCATTTAATCAATTAAAAGAAAAATTGGACAAAGAAGGGCTTTTTAGTTCGGCTTATAAAAAACCGTTGCCGGAAAATCCGGAGTGTATTGCTTTGATTACAAGCAAAACCGGAGCCGCAGTGCGGGATATGATTAAAATCTGCAAAAAACGGGATAGTTCCGTAAAACTCGTTGTTGTAAATACGCTCGTACAAGGAGAGAACGCACCGAATGATATTGTTCGGGCAATAAAAGATGTGAATAAATGGGGCAAATGCGATATTATTATTTTGGGGCGCGGCGGCGGAAGTATCGAGGATTTGTGGGCTTTTAATGATGAAAATGTTGCACGAGCTATTTTTGATTCGAAGATTCCGATAATTTCGGCTGTTGGGCATGAAACGGATTTTACGATTGCGGATTTTGTTGCGGATATTCGTGCTTCAACGCCTTCTAATGCAGCGGAAATCGCTGTTCCGGAAAAATTTTTAAAATATTCGTATATAATTCAATTGTATTTATTACTCGTGAAAAATGTAAACAATAAAATTTCATATTACAAAAATTATTTGGATTCTTTAATTTCTAATAAATATTTTAAAAATCCTATGCAGCATATTTATGATAAGCAAATTTATTTATCGGAATTATTTTCGGATTTGCAGAAAGAAACTAATAGAAAGCTGGAATATAATAAAAATAAACTTTTGAATATGATATACTTTTCCTTATTCAAAGAGTTTAGGAGATATTCCATGCTTAAAGAAACTAAATATTCTTTCATCATTTATCTTGTGATATTTATTGGATTTGCTTATACATTATATTCTTTAATAACTACTTTTGCAGTATCTGCAACTTTCCTGGGACTTGCGATGATGTTTCCTGCATTCATAATTGGTTGTTTAGTAATTCTTTGGCTTGGATATCCATTAAAAGACAAAAAAATAATCCTGATCGGATTGCTTGCCATAGGCTGGGGTAGTGGTTGTGCCGTATATTTGAGTCAAAACATTACAGAATTTTTGTTTATCCTCAATTCTTCAATTGGAAGTGATGGAATCGTACATGAATTTCTTCCTGTTGTGTGGACAATTGTTCCTATTGTGGAAGAGTTATCTAAAGGAATTGGTATTATTTTGATATTCAGTCTTGTACGCCAAAAAAGTCTATTGGCAGGAGTCGTTGTAGGTGCCTGTGTTGGACTTGGTTTCTCCTTTATGGAAGATGTTGGCTATGTCGCAAGTTTCATCATAGAATCCAACGAGATAGCCGCTGGTATTGGAGGAGCAATCGTTCGATCAATAACTATAGCGACCCACGCCAGTTTTTCAACTATTATTGGAGCAGCTATAGGATACATCTCAAGCTATTCATTCCCCTTAACTAAACGCATTGGTATTGTCTTGATCTCTTTTGTAATGGCTATTAGTGTTCATGGCTTTTTAAATTATGGGAATACAATTTTTGATGATATGGCTACTTCTGTGACTTTTGTCCTTACAACAACTTCCTTATGGATTCTAGTTGTTTTTATTGGAGCTATTATTATTCGTACCAAACATCCAAATAAACAAAGTTACACCTAAAGAGTGTAGCTTTTTATGTTCTCATATTATCTTCTTCATTCGATCCATCTCCATCATTTTAATATCAAATGATAGAGATAGTTTCCTATTTATTTGGCACTTTAATTTTGTTATTTCAATCTTAGAAAATAGATAATAAAAAGTTGCTTTCATATTGATAACAACTTTCTTTACCACTTAATAAATTACATTATGTATCTTTAATTTTATTACAAACGGCGCGTAACTTTCTTTTTATACATTAAAGTATCAGCCGCTGAAATATAATCATCCAATGATAAGTCACTATCTACAGGAATTTCAACAGTTCCATGGCTGAAACTGATGCTATATGGTTTTTGTTTAGATGCATTAAAATCTTCTATTTTAACAAGTATTCTTTCTATTACTTTATTCGCAATCATCATATCACCAGAAAAGTATATCAAGAACTCATCACCACCCCAACGACACAGGATGTCTCTATCTCGAATAGATGAATTAATAATATCTAATGTATTGCGAATCATTTCATCCCCATAATCATGACCTAAACTATCATTTACTTTTTTAAGCCCATCTAAATCAACAAACGTAAGAGTGGAAGTCTCTGTCTGATTTTCCAATTGGTGAATGATTTCTGCCCGTCCACCAGCACGATTAAAAATACCTGTCATAGAATCTGTAGTCGCAAAGTGTTGAAGATGTTCTGCATATTTCTTTTGTGTAGAAATATCAGTTGCAGTCTCAATATATACATCTGTACCATCAAACCATTTAATGATGTTTCC
>JAVBOA010000028.1:0-6659 GCA_031551135.1 Eubacteriales bacterium
TTTTTCTATATAGGTCGCATTAATGATTTATAATACAAAATCATTAATGCTTGCCTATAAACAGCGGAAAATGTTTGCTGATAAACAATTAAAAAGATGGAATGTTTATCAGCAAACATATACTTATCAAAATGAAAATAGTATTACATTGTGACAAATGGATAAACTCTTATTTTCACTCGCCGGTAATAGTATTATATTCGCAAATTTTAACAATGATATCAATTGATTTCTGCATTGATTCGACAACAAGAAATTCCAGAGGACCATGGTAATTATGTCCGCCCGAGAAAATATTCGGGCATGGCAAACCCATAAACGAGAGCCTTGAGCCATCGGTGCCGCCGCGTATCGGCTTAACAATCGGCCTAACGGAGCAAGAATTATAAGCTTTTTCGGCCAATTCCAAAATATGTTTGTTTTGGCTGATAACTTCGCCCATGTTAAAATATTGGTCTATTATTTCCAATTCAATAATATTTCGTCCGTTATCGATTTTCTTAACTATTTCCTCTACCAAATCTTTTCGAGCTTCAAATTTCGTACGGTCGTGGTCACGGATTATTATTTCAAACTTAGCTTTATCAACCGCGCCTTCGAGATGCGTTACATGAAAAAATCCTTCATAACCTTCAGTCATGGCCGGAATTTCATTTTTTGGCAGCATGGAAATAATTTCATTAGCCAATAATACGGCATTTATCATAACATTTTTTGCGGTTCCGGGATGAACGATTTTTCCGTTGATTTTTATTTTCGCCGCCGCGGCGTTAAAAGATTCGGATTCTAATTCGCCGATTTCGCCGCCGTCTACGGTATATCCAAAATCAGCGCCGAATTTTTTTACATCAAAATAATCTACGCCGTGTCCGATTTCCTCGTCCGGAGTAAAAGCAACCGCAATTTTGCCATGTTTGATTTCGGGATTTTTAATTAAAAAATCCATGGCTTCTATAATTGCGCAAATTCCTGCTTTATCGTCTGCACCTAATAATGTATTTCCGTCTGTTGTTATCAAAGTCTTGCCTTTATAATTTTTCATAAACGGAAATTCCGAAGTTTTTATTATATCACCGTTCAGCAAATTTATATCTTCGCCGTTATAATTTTCAATGATTTGGGGATTTACGTTCACTGCCGAAAAATCCGGGCTTGTATCCATATGCGCTAAAAATCCGATTGTAGGCACAGTATAATCGATATTAGACGGCAGATATGCCGTAACATAGCCGTATTCATTAATGCCGATATCGCTCATGCCGATTTCCTCTAATTGCTTCGCCAAAAGCTTTCCGAATTCCAGCTGAGTCGCCGTCGACGGATAAGTTTCGGAATCGTAGTCGGATTTTGTATTAAACTTAACAAGCTCCGTAAATCTTTCAATAATCATTTTTTCTCCTCCAATTTTTCAAAAATTCTGTAGTATTGCCAATATGAATAATTCTTTAGTTCGGTATTATCCGCTGAATCAGATAAATTGTAATTGGAATCAAAATATTGTTTTTCCAATACAATCGGATATTTGTTCATCATTTCCATAGTGCAGTCAAAATAAGGATCAAGATTTTTATATCCAATAAGATTCATAAAATACGCGCCGAGATAATTGCTCGAAAATCTTTCGAACTTCGTTGCGTTTTCAAGTTTGCCGATTTCTTCGGCGGATTTGTTTTGGAAAATTAAATACGGCGTAATATATCTGTTCGTGAGTCTCGTCAAATCAGATTCTTCCGAATCAACAAGATTTTCATAAACGGTTTTTGAAAAAGCCGGCAAATGGTCTCCAAAAAATAAAACCGCAATAGGCTCGTCAGAGCTTTGGACATAATCATATAATTTTCCGAGTGCCTCGTCGGCATCCCTTAAACCTTCAAAATAATTCGACATTGAATTTATATCGTCTTCGGTCAGAGGCAAATCCGTTTTAAAATTTGTATCTACAAGATATTTATCTTTGTATGGCCCGTGGTTTTGAATCGTTACGCAAAAATCCAAAAATGGAATTTCAGGGTTAGTTTTTTTATGATTTTCAAATTCTTCTATTATCGTATCCATAGCCAAATTTTCTTTTACATACATTCCTTTGTACATATCATCATCCGGATAATTGGTAATATCAATAAATTTCGAAAATCCGAAGAATTTATAGACATTTTGGCGGTTATAAAACCAAGCGTGCCCCGGATGTATGGCGGTGTTTCCAAAACCGAGAGAATTCAAAATACTTGCGATAGACTCAAGCGGCTTGTTTACAATGCGGTACGCAAAAGGTGCGCCGCGGAAATTACGCGTATTAATTGCCGTCAGAACGTCAAATTCCGTGTCGGCGGTTCCGCCGCCCAAACCGGGCACAACAATATGGCCGTTCAAAGAATTTTCACGTATTTTTTTAAAATTCTCAAGCGGATCGAAAGTACCCGAGAAATCCAAAGCGTCGTTATCAGAGATATCCGAAAAAGCTTCGCTCATAACAATAAATACGTTTATTTTCTTATCATTGCCTGATAAATTTTCAGAATATTTATTTTTCATAGTTTCAACGATTTCTTTGTTATATCCGTCAAATTTTTTTAATTTATTGATATTTGAAGCATACAAAAAACTATACACAAAACCCTTGGAATTAAACGATTCTACTTGATTGTAGACATTTCCTTTAACATAAAGGCTGTCGAATAAATTTACATTGGCATAGACATTTTTATTTAAAACAGAAAGCAATATTATTAATAAAACGGCAACACCGATTCTGATTGGAAGATTAATTTTTGGAGTTTTAAAGAATAAATTCAAAAGTATTGTAAAAAATATTATCAGCACGAGTCCGACAAATATCCCCAAAAAAAGCCTCATATCAACACCGTTTAAAATAGCCACAACCTCGTTTAAAAGTGAAAAATCCCAAGGCAGCAGGGGATCTTGGCGTAATATTATTTTGTAACGGTTTACATAAGACGCGGCAATTACAAGCAAGGCTATTATTCCGGCAGAAAGTACAAAATTATTCAAAAGAAAAAATAAAAGCAGAGCAAGCAAAAATATCGGTAAAAAATTAAGCAAAACCGGCAGATAATTTGTTTTTTCGAAAACTTCTTTTAAATCATAAAGTCCGTTTGTTTGCAAAAAAAACATTACAGCCGTTAAAAAAAGTGACAGCAAAATAATAAGCGTCAAATAAATATGGATAGGCAGGGTGAGTGATTTAAAAAATTTTTTATCCTTAGAGTCAGAATTCGTATTATGCATAAAACACCTCAAAATAAGTTTATGAAAAAGATATTTTCATGATATACTTAAAAAAAATATTTGTAAAGGGGATTACGAATGACCGAAGTTTTAAATGTACCAATTTCTACATATAATAAAGAAGAAACAGATAAACTTCTGTTAAAATTTTTAACGGAAGATAAAAACCATATTTTAATCACACCAAATCCCGAAATTGTTTTGGAGAGCCGAAAAGATCCGGAATTATTCAGAATAATCAAAGAGGCGGAATTGGTTGTGCCGGACGGAATCGGCGTTGTTATGGCCTCAAAATTCAATAAAGACAAAATTCCCGAGCGTGTCCCCGGAATCGATTTAATGTATACGCTTTTTGATAATATTAAAACGCAAAATTACAAAGTATATTTTTGGGGCGGCGGAGAAGGTGTTGCAGAGCTGGCCGCAAAAAAAATGATGAAAAAATATCCCGGTTTAATGATTATCGGCAATCATAACGGATATTTTGACGAAAAAGAAGAAATAATAATAGTTGAAGAAATAAAAAAACTTAAGCCTGATATTTTATTAATCGGGATTGGATACCCAAAACAGGAAAAGCTCGCTGATAAATATAAAAATCAGCTTCCCGTAAAATTGACTTGCTGTGTCGGCGGAAGCTTTGATGTAATGTCCGGCAGGACGAAGCGCGCGCCGTACGCTTTTCGAAAACTTAATCTGGAATGGTTTTACCGATTGATAACCCAGCCGAAAAGGATTTTACGAATGTTAAGGCTTCCGGTTTTTATGCTGATTGTTATTAAGGAAAAGCTTTTTGGAGGAAATAAATGAGTAAATATTCACGAAGTTTTTTGAAAGAATTTTTGTTTATAACATTTGGCACAATGTTGTTAGCTATTGGGATTGGTGTGTTTTTTGCGCCGAATAATATTGTGACCGGCGGTTTTTCCGGTTTGTCAATTATAATTTCCGAGGCCTCGAGAATGATTTTTGAGCTTTCGGTTCCGGTTTGGGCAGTAAACCTTGCGCTTAATATTCCGCTTTTATTAATCTCAATAAAATACAACGGGCTTTATTTCTTGGCAAAAACTTTGTACGCTACTTGTTTATTATCATTTTTTTTATTTCTGATAACTTTATTTCCGGAAATAAAAATCGATTCGGTTCTTATTTCGGTTTATGGCGGTGTTTTTTCGGGTATCGGTTTGGGTTTTGTTTTCAGAGGGACTGCGTCGACGGGAGGCACCGACTTAGTAGCAATTATAGTAAATAAATATATCAAACATATTTCAGTTTCGAAACTTATTTTTTATTTAGATTCATTAATAATTGTAATTGGCTTAGTTTTTTTTGGATACGAAAAAGCGATGTATGCGATAATTTCGATTTTTATTTCTAGCAAATGTATTGATGCGGTTTTGGAAGGATTGAATTTTTCAAAGGCGGCATTTATTATTTCGGAGCATTCGAAAGAGATTTCGGAAGAAATTTTGATTCAAATCGACCGTGGAGTCACCGGCCTAAATGGTGTAGGAATGTATACAAACAGCCAAAAGACCGTATTATTAACGGTTGTGTCGGTTAAACAAATCGTAGTTTTGAAGGAAATTGTGAATAAAATAGACAAAAATTCATTTGTTATAGTAGCTGATGTAAGGGAAGTTTTAGGAGAAGGATTTAAATCTTTTGGCTAAATAGCAAAAGATTTTAGGATTTTACATTGAATATTAACAAAAATAATAAAATCGGGATTTTATCATACATAATATTATTTTTAATTCAAAGAATATTGTGTAAGAATTATATATATTACAATTATATTTCCATTCGTATACAAAAGTAACAAAAGAGTAAATTCTATTTTGTTTATTCGCTCTATAGTTTGAATTATGGGTTTAAGGTATTATTGATTTAACACATTATAGTAAAATGCAATATTTCAATGCATAAGTTTAATTTTTATAACCTCGTGCTACAGCGGACGAAAACAAAATTTGAAATACTTTGCGAATGATAATGCTGTTTATAATAAACCAAAGCAAAGTTTTACCACTTTATTTATATATCATTGTTTTGAAAAAAAGCCAATGATACAATGCTGAAATGAATTTTTTGGAAGAATCTGAATTATTCGTATTATAATTTTTCAAGGGGGCACATATTAAATGGCTGGCTTAAAACTTAATAAAATTAACAAGAAGTACTCTAATGGCTTTG
Organism: Eubacteriales bacterium; assembly: GCA_031551135.1. Lineage (GTDB taxonomy): Bacteria > Bacillota > Clostridia > Lachnospirales > JAITVM01 > JAITVM01. The sequence goes on from JAVBOA010000028.1 coordinate 5,443, forward strand.
TTGCCGTTAAGGACTTCAGCTTGGATATCGAAGACAAAGAATTTATCATATTTGTTGGTCCGTCCGGTTGCGGTAAATCTACTACTTTGCGTATGATAGCAGGGCTGGAAGAAATCAGCGGCGGCGAATTATACATAGGTGATAAATTGATGAACGACGTTGCGCCTAAAGACAGAGATATTGCGATGGTTTTCCAAAACTATGCGCTATATCCTCACATGACAGTTTTTGACAATATGGCTTTTGGACTGAAATTACGCAAAATGCCAAAAGACCAAATCGATGCCCGTGTAAATGAAGCCGCGAAAATCTTAGGTATTGAGTCTTTATTGGATAGAAAGCCAAAAGCGCTTTCCGGCGGACAAAGACAGCGTGTTGCTATGGGTCGTGCTATTGTTCGTAATCCAAAAGTTTTTTTGATGGACGAACCTTTGTCAAACCTTGACGCGAAGCTTAGGGTTCAGATGAGAACCGAAATTTCTAAATTGCATCAAAAACTTAAAACTACATTTATTTATGTTACGCATGACCAAACTGAAGCGATGACTCTCGGTACTCGTATTGTTGTTTTAAAAGACGGTATAATTCAGCAAGTTGATTCTCCGCAAAATCTTTACCATAAGCCAAACAATCTTTTTGTTGCTACATTTATCGGCTCTCCGCAAATGAATATTCTGGAAGCTGTTGCTAAAAAAGAAGATAATAATGTTTATTTAATTTTCGGTGAAAACAAAATTAAACTTCCTGAAAATAAAGCTAAAGTTCTTACTGATGCCGGTTATATCGGAAAAGAAGTTCTTTTGGGTATCAGACCGGAAGATATGCATGATGAAGAAATTTTCATCAGCGCTTCTCAAGATTCTGTTATCGAAGTAAACGTAGAGCTTACAGAAATGTTGGGTGCTGAAGTTTATCTCTATTTGGAAATTAACAACCAAAGATTAACCGCTAGGGTTGACCCGCGTTCGAAAGCCAAAACAGGAGATAAAATCAAAATTGCTATGGATGTAAACATGATTCATGTTTTCGATAAAGAAACAGAAAATACTATACTTAATTAAATATAAATAATTAATATAATACTATTTTCATTTTGATAAGTAGAAAAAAATTTTTCACAGCGGAGCGTTTCACGCATGCTTCAAGCGTGAAATGAAATATTTTTTTCTATCCTTAATAATGAAAATAGTATAAAAAGACTCTCTTAATTTTAAGGG
>JAVBOA010000019.1:0-53489 GCA_031551135.1 Eubacteriales bacterium
TCTTCACTTAATATCGATTGCAATATTTCTTTTATCATGATATTCTTTTTCATGAGAGCACCCCCTGAGTATTTATTTTTCTAGTTAATTAATTATACTCTTTTTCGGTGCTCTTTTTTACTTTTTTTGGTTAATCAACAGTTCTGCTTCCGAATATTTCGTAAAAGTACTAAATTTGTTAATATTTTGTGGTTTTTCTGTATTTTAGATAATGTAAAACTATTAGTGTACTTTTCTATTCTTTAGAAGGGAAATAGTATAAAATAATTGGGGGAGATTTTCTTGAAAAAACTGTTTGTAAGCAAAAATATTATTATCATCTTAATTTCAATTGTGCTTTTTGGAATAGGGCTATATTTTGCATCGGCTTTTATAATTGAGACATTTGAAAAATCAAATTACGCTAAATTATCAAAGGAATTCACAACGGTGAGCGTTGACGAAATCCAAACGAAATTAAGTAACAACGAATCATTTTTTCTTTACACCGGAAGGGTGACTTGCCCGTATTGCAGAATAGCTGTTCCGATTTTACATGAAACGTCAAAAGAGGAAAATATCGAAATTTTCTATCTGGATAGTGAAAACACTAATGAGCGGCCTGATTTGAAGGCTTTTCGGGATTCGCACGAAATAAAAACCGTGCCGAATTTTGGATATTTTGATAACGGCGATAATTTTAATAAAATAGAATTAAGCCCGAACGGCGATGATGAAAATTACGATAAAAGCTTTATCGTTGGTGAAATTGAAAAATGTATTGAGTAATTTATTAAAAAGGAGCTTAATTCCGTCTGGAATTCAAGCTCCTGCGATTTTGTACTATAAAACAAAATTTTTAACGAAATCATCAAATTCGGACTGGAGAGGGTCTAATTGAGACCATTTTATGAAAATTTCATCATCTTTAAAACGCGGAATAAGATGCAAATGAAAATGCTCTACAGATTGTCCGGATATTTCGCCGTTGTTTTGTAAGATGTTTAAACCTTCCAAATTTAGTTGTTTTTTTAATGCATTTGCGATTTTTACGGCGAGCGGAAAAATCTTTTCGCTGTATTCGTCTGTTAGTGTATAAATATTATCAAAATGCTTTTTTGGAATAATCAGCGTGTGACCAAGATTGCTCGGAAAACGGTCTAGGATTACAATAAAAAAATCATCTTCATAAAGCTTGTATGATGGTATTTCGCCGTTTGCGATTTTACAGAATATGCACATAATTAGCCCTCCAATAAAATTCTAATATGTTGCTTTTTCAAAATATTATAAGCTCAAAGCGTCCATTTTTTCAACGAGCGATTCGAAAACTTTAAGGCTTTCTTCGATTGGCTTTTTGTCGCTCATATCAACGCCGGCTTTTTTGAGAATATTAATCGAATAATCTGACGAACCTGCTTTTAAAAATTCAAGATAATCATCGGCTTTTCCTTCGTTCAAAATTTTCGTCGAAAGCGCGATAGCCGCCGCATAGCCGGTTGCGTATTTGTATACATAAAATGAATTATAAAAATGCGGAATCCGTGACCATTCGTAATCAATTTCTTCGTCCAAAACAATCTCGCTGCCATAATATTTTAGGTTTAAATCATGATAAACACGGTTGAGAGATTCTACGGTAAGAGGTTCACCGTTTTGTACCATTTCATGAGTGAGCATTTCAAATTCGGCGAACATTGTTTGCCTGAATAAAGTTCCTCTAAACTGCTCTATAAAGTAATTTAAGAGATAATTTTTAAAATTATCGTCGTCAGTATTTTTCAAAAGATATTCCATCAAAAGCGCTTCATTTACAGTAGAGGCAACCTCTGCAAGGAAGATTGTATATGATGAATAGCAATATTTTTGCGTTGACCATGAGTAATAAGAATGCATTGCATGTCCCATTTCATGTGCAAGGGTAAACATATCGTTGACTTTATTGTCATAGTTTAAAAGCACAAAAGGATGCTCTCCGTATGCGCCCCAAGAATACGCACCGCTTCGCTTGCCTTTGTTTTCGTAAACATCAATCCAGCGGTTTTCGAAAGCGGATTTCAAAACAGAAATATATTCTTCGCCAAGCGGCGCAAGACTTTCGGCAACGGTTTGCTTTGCTTTTTCATAATCAATTTGAGTATCAGCCTCCAAAACAATCGGCGTATATAAATCATACATATGAATTTCTTCAAGCTTCAAGCGTTTTTTTCTGATAGATACATATTTATGCATTGCAGGTAAAAACTTATGAACTGTGTCGATTAAATTTTTGTAAACAGAAATTGGAATATTATCCGAAAATAAAGAAGCCTCAAGCGACGAATTATATTTGCGCGCATGCGAAAAAAATAAGTCTTTTTTTACGTTTGCGTTAAAAGTGGCGGCCAGAGTATTTTTGTGATCCATATAGGATTTGTAGAGCGTTTTGAATGCGCCTTTTCTGACTTCTGCATTTTTGGATTCCATAAGCGAAAGATATTTTCCATGCGTCAGCTCAATATCTTTGCCGTCATCATCTTTTACGGTTCCGAATTTCATATCTGCTTCATTTAGCATAGAAAAAATTTCATCAGAGGCTTCACCGATTTCAGAGGCGTTAGCCAATAATTCTTCCATTTCCTCTGATAAAATATGTTCTTTTTCACGGAATAAATCGTCAAAATAATGAGCGTAGACCGCCAATTCGGAATTGTTTTTCATAAATTCTTCGATAGTTTCGAAATCTAATTTCAGAATTTCAGTCGGAATATAGCTTAGGCTTGAGCTGAATTTTACCGAAATAGTTGTTGCTTTGCCTGACATTGCTTGATAAAACGTGTTTGCGTTATCTTCGTGTAATCGTAAATTTGAATAAACATATAATCTGCTGATAGTTTTGGAAAGTTCATCGCTAAGCTTAAAGCAATTTAAAATATTTTCGGCATTATTTAATTTTCCTCTGTAATATGACGTTTCCGCAATCCGTTCATTACATTCGTCATATGTTTTTTGCCAGATTTCATCATTTTCAAAAAGGCATTTAGTGTCCCATGTAAATTCGGGGTTTACATTTTCTCTTAATATTTGTTCCATACTTCCTCCTAGTATTCAATTAAATTTTATTAATTTTTGTGCTGAAATTACCTTCCTTATTTGTAATTATATCACAAAAAAATTAAATTTCCTGTAAGAAAAGCTAAAATGCAGAATTTGTGATACATACAATAAGCTCGTTTGTTTACAAAATCTCTTATTGGTAGTACAATTGTATATATTTTAAAAAACAAATAGCTATAGAAGTAATATAACACGTTGATTTTTACTTATGCGTTATAATACTATTTTGACATATATTGGATCAATTTTTTGATTTTCTAAAAAAGGAGGTAGTTTGCGGATATTTTATCTGCGAACAAATAAACATGGAAGCTGACAAATTAAAAGTTTTGATAGTAGCATCTGAAGTAAATCCATTTGCCAAGAGCGGCGGTTTAGGCGACGTTATCGGTTCTTTGCCAAAAGAGCTGGTGAAGCTTGGGATAGATGCGCGCGTAGTTATGCCAAAATACAGGTCTATAAAACAGGAATTAATTAAAGATTTAAAATTTGTAAATTCGACATTTGTTAAGCAAGGCTGGCGACAGGATACGGTTTCGGTTTACCAATTAGATGAAGAAGTTACAACTTATTTTATTGAAAATGATTATTATTTCGGGCGTGACGGTCTTTATGGGTATGGAGACGATTTCGAGCGTTTTTCATTTTTTTCCGAAGCTGTTTTGAATTTATTTAATATTATAGATTTTAAACCGGATATAATTCATTTGAATGATTGGCAAACGGGACTTGTAAGCCTTTATTTGAGAGATAATTACAAAAGATTTACTTTTTATAAAGATATGAAAACTTTAATTACAATCCATAATCTGCAATATCAAGGCGTTTTTGGGCGTGAAGTTTTATATAATATCGGCTTGAACGACGGATATTTTTCTCAGGATAAAATAGAGTTTTATGGAAATATAAATTATATGAAAGCGGGTTTGCTGTATTCGGATAAAATAAGCACCGTCAGCGAAACTTACGCTAATGAAGTTCAAACGCCGAGTTTCGGATACGGAATGGACGGAATTTTGCGGCAGCGTTCCGCGGATTTCAGCGGCATTGTAAACGGAATAGACAGCGATGCGAATGACCCTGAAACCGATAAAAGAATTTTCGCAAATTTCAGCAAAAACGATTTTTCGAATAAATTAGAAAACAAGAGAAAGCTTCAAGAAAGATTGGGATTTGACCAGACTGATGCGCCGGTAATCAGCTTGATAACAAGGCTTGTTGACCAAAAAGGTTTGGATTTGCTATCCGTATGCATGGATGAATTGATGGACAAAGATATACAATTAGTTGTTTTGGGAACCGGCGATGGGCGCTATGAAAATCTTTTTAAACATTACGCTTATCGCTTTCCGAAAAAATTATCGGCGAATATATTTTTTGATGCGGATTTGGCGCAAAAAATATACGCTGCATCTGATTTCTTCTTGATGCCGTCTCTTTTCGAGCCTTGCGGATTAGGTCAATTGTTTGCGATGCGCTACGGCGCGATACCGATTGCGCGTAAAACAGGCGGACTTTCAGACACAATCAAAGAATATAATTTTGAAACGAAACAAGGAACAGGGTTTTTGTTCGAGGATTATATCGCCAGCGGAATGATTTGGGCAATAAATCAAGCTCTGAGAGCGTATTACGAAGGCGAGCACATGCAGTCACTTGTGAAAAATGCGATGAATCAAGATTTTTCATGGCAAACGAGCGCTAAAAAATATATAGAATTATATAAGTCAATGATTTAAAAATCAGCCGGATAAATTTTATTTTTATGAAAATTTTCCGGCTATTATTATGCTTATAATCATAAAGAGGCTATTTTTTCAATCGCTAAATTATTTAAATTATCAATCAAATTTGATAATTCTTGGTCTGCTGAAAAATGATTTCCGACATTTGAAGATTTTGTAATGTCTTTCAGCATTTCGGCAATAATTAAATTCTCTCCATAGTACAATGGAACTGATAACACTAAAAATACAGAGGCTTGTAAATATTCAAGCTTTAAAACCTGTTCTTTCGAATTGTAAGCTTTAAGGGCAGAGCAATTTTTGCATCGTTTTGAAAGACCGAATGTCTCTATGCAATCAACATCAAGTTTTTTGATACAGCCGTTTTCTATTTCTAAAACTTTGCATGATTCGGCATCAATAATTTTTATCATATCAAAAACCTCAAAATAGATTCCCATTTCCACTAATTGGTTTTCGATTTCATTCAAAATTCTCATTTTTCGCCCCCATACCGGTTTAATTTTTATAAACAAAAAGCTTTTAATCTATTTATCGACAATTCTGTAAAAATATTAATACGTTGATTTCATTTTTACCGATATAATTTATTTGCTTTTCAATAATACGTCGATTACAGGCGGAATGCTTCAAACGCGAAATAAAATATTTTTTTCTAAATCTTTAAAGGGGAAATAGTATAATGTAATTTTTTAATTTTTCTTGACGCTATGTAGGAATAATGAGATGGGCAAAATGTTGGAACGACAAACAATTCGGTTTCTTCTCAAGAAATGACTTTTTCGGCAGAAGAAATGGCATGCCAAGCTCAACCTTGGAAGATTTGGTCTCAGTATTTAAATTGGCTTAAAAAAAGCGGTTTAATTTTTTGTGTTGCATAAAATCAAACCGTTTTTGTATTTTACATCTTTTATTAATCAGATAAATAAAAGAATAACAATCATACTGAATAGATTAGCGATAAAATGCGACAATGCGCTGACATAGATATTTTTCATTTTATAAAAAATATATCCGTAAATAAAGCTGTTTATGGCTACAAATGAAATATCATAAATTACAACAAACGTATTTCCGTTTGCGATATGACCCAATGCGAATAATATTGACGAAAAAATAATTGTCGGAATAATCGGAAAAGATTTTTGAATTTGTTGTTGAAAAAATCCGCGCCAAGCGATTTCTTCACCCAAAGCCAAAACAATAAGCTGAATCAATAATATTACAAATTTATCGAAAGTAAGAATACTATCTACTCTGGATAGAACATGCGGAATATATTCGGGAAGAAGAAGCTTTGATAAAAAAATAGATACTGCGTCCATAATCAAAGGCAAAAATAATAGAATCAGAATTTTTTTATCTTTTAAAGTAACTGAAATTGATTTTAAATCAAGGCCGCTTTCTTCATAGGGAGATTTTCGGTTTACAAAAAAGAAAAAAGCTATTCCGATAAAAACTGTGATTCCCGACATCTCAATATTGAAAATATTGCTGAAAGAAAACAAAATCATTGAAATAATTCCGATTAATGATAATTTAGACATCATATATTATCCGACCTTCCTATAGCATAGAATACCGACGGGATAGTAATATATTATACGAAAGGCTGAAATATAAGTTTGTGAACAAACGAGTGTGAAAATCAAACCGCTCATAGTTAAAATGCTATACGAAAAAAAATTATTTCAGAAAAATCATCGAGTTGAACGGGAAATATACATATTTTAATTCGCTTAAATCAGCTGTTTTTGTCTCTAATTGTAAAACGGAAGATTTGGTATTTTCTTTATTAAAACTATTTTCATCTTCTTTGATTGAAATTAGAATTTGCATATTTTGGGATTGCTCGATGGTTTTGCATATAGTAATCGGAAAAATATTTTGCCGGGCAGATTTTCGGTCAAGAAACTCGATTTTTTTTGAATCCAGCGCAATATATTTTGAATCGTTTTCCACAAGCTTTTCCGAAAGAATCTCCACGCCCCAATCCAAAGCCTTCAATTTGAAATCGGATATTTTTTCTATACGGGAAATATTTTTAAAACCGGTGATTAAAGCCGAGGGCAGAGTTTTCGGATTTCTGTATACATTTTTCTTTTCGCCAAAATCCACAATGCTACCCTTATGTATGATTGCCACTTTATCGCTGAACCGGTAAGCCTCTTCGGAGTCATGAGAAACATAAATCGTGGATTTTTTTTGGCCTCTCAAAATTCCCGAAAGCTCGTGTTCCAGATTCCAGCGCAAATGTGAATCCAGTGCCGAAAACGGCTCGTCCAGCATAAAAATATCCGGCGAAGCCGCCAATATCCGCGCCAAGGCAACGCGCTGCTGCTGACCGCCGGAAATTTGCCGAGGCATTAATTCTTTTATATTTTCGATATCCAAGGTTTTGAAAATACTATCAATATCGGTGTGCTTTTTATTCACAACGGAAGTGATATTTTCTAATACGTTCATATTCGGAAAAAGGGCGTAATTTTGAAACATAAAGCCGACTTTACGCTTTTGTGGAGGCAAATTTATTTTGTTTTTGCTGTCGAAAAGAGTTTTTCCGTTTACAATAATTTGCCCTTTGTCCGGCTTTTCGATCCCGGCAATGCATTTCAGCGTAAGAGATTTTCCGCTTCCCGAAGCCCCCAGTAAGGCCAAGATTTCTTCTGAGGTTTCAAATTGAACTGTCAGATTGAAATTTTTATAGCTTTTCATAAAATCAACGAATATCGACATTTTACACACCTAATCCTATTTACCGATAAATCTGCTTTGGTTTCCCAGCCAAGTATTTAATAATATTATCATTGTAAAAGAAATAACGCAAATAATTCCTACCCATTTAAAAGCCAGAGTTCGGTCGCCGGCTTGGACGGCTGAATAAACTGCGATAGCCATTGTCTGAGTTTTTCCGGGAATATTTCCGGCAAGCATAATGGTCGCGCCGAATTCGCCCATTGCCCGCGCGAATGCCAAAATTGTTCCGGCGATAATTCCCGGCAGAGATACCGGAATCATAATTTTGTAAAAAATTTTCCATTCCGAAAGTCCGAGCGTTCTTGCCGCATAAATTATATTCATATCAATCAGCTCGAAAGCACCGCAAGTCGCACGGTACATTAAAGGAAACGAAACAACAATCGAGGCGATTACAGCACCTGTCCAAGAAAAAACAAAAGATATTCCGATTGAGTTTAAGATTTCGCCGATAATGCTGTTTTTGCCGAAAATTAAAAGCAGAAAAAAGCCGGTGACTGTGGGCGGCAAAATCATTGGCAGAGTAAATATTGCATCGGCTATGCCTTTTGTTTTTTTCATTTGTACAACAAAATACGCAGCCGCAATACCGATAAAAAAAGTAATAACGGTCGCCAAAAATCCAACCTTAAGCGAAATTAAAAGCGGTCGTAAATCCATATCAGTTTGAAGTTTCGAAGCCGAATTTTTCAAAAATGGCTTTTGAGTCATTACTGAATAAAAATTCTTCGAATTTTTTGGCTTCATCGGGAACCTTTGTGGCGTTTATAATACCGACAGGGTAATCGGCGGCTTTGTCGACTTCGGCAGGCGGTAAAGCGGCTGTTTTAACTTTATCGGAAGCCATAGCGTCTGTTTTGAAAACCAAACCGCAATCGGCTTCACCGGTTTCAACCCAAGACAATACTTGTCGTACATCTGTAGCCAAATTAATTTTTTCGCCTAAAGAATCCCATATGCCGAGCTTTTCAAACATCTCTTGCGCATATTGTCCTGCCGGAGTTGTTTTCGGATCGCCCAAGGCTACTATTTTAACTTTATCTGTAGCACAATCATTAAAGCTGCTTATGTCGGCGCTGCTGTCCGCCGGAACAATTAAAACAACTTGATTTTTCACTAAATCTTTGTAAGTTCCTTCAAGGATAAGTTTTTTCTCGTCTAATGCTGTCATTTGCTTTTTACTTGCTGACATGAAAACATCCACAGGAGCGCCTTCTTCAATTTGAGTTTGCAATGCTCCCGAAGACCCATATGTAAATGTTAGCTTAGTGTTTGGGTTTGTTTCATTATATTTTACGGCAAGTTCTTTGGTAACATCGGTTAAGCTGGCGGCGGCGGCTATTGTTAATTCAGTCTGAGAATTAGACTCTGATGATGTTCCGTTTGCGTTTGTTGGGTTTTGTGTACATGCAGTGACAAAAATAAATGATATTAACGTTATTAAAAATAAGAATTTTTTCATTTTATTCTCCTTTATATTATGTTATGTTGATTTATATATGTATTATAATGTCCAACAAAGCCAGTGTCAAGATATATTCCGTGTATTCTATCTGCAACAAGAAAAAACATGATTATAATAATAATGATTTACTATATAATCATGTTTTGTATATTTTTGTTTGCAATTGATTATAATTCATAGCCGCCAAGACCCTGAACTTCATTTCTATATTCGTTGGAAGCGATGATTTTTAGCATAGATTCAATAATCGGCATATCCAAATCGGATTTTTTAATGATTAAGTCGTAGCTTTCTTGCTGTAGCGGAATAAATTCCAATCCGCTCACTTGATGGATTGATTTTTCGTTGCCAAGACCGAAATCAGCAAGACCCCTTGCAACAGCAGAAGCAACTTGGATATGCGAGGTTGCTATATTTTCATATCCGTCGAGCGTTGTCGGCGAAATGTTCATAACTCTCAAGCGTTCGTCAAGTAAAATTCGGGTTCCGCTGCCTTTTTCGCGGTTGACAAATTTTATATCGTCTCTGGATAAGTCGTTCCAAGATTGGATACTTTTTGGATTTCCGCCTTTAACATAAAACCCCTGAAAACGTTTTGCAAGATGAACAATTTCTGCGGGAACGCCGGGCAGCATATTTTTAACATAAGACTTATTATATGTATCGCTGTCGCCGTCCCATAAATGCGCTGTAGCTACGTTTACGGTATCGTTATATAAATCAAAAAGTCCGTTATAACTGCCTTTATAAGAGCGGAGAATTTTAACGCCGGGATTTTCAGCTTCCAAATATCTTGCTAAGATATCTAAAATAATATCCTGACCGCAAATTATAAATAATTCGCTGTCGGTCTTGGCTGATTTCTCGATTTTTTTAATAGTGTTTGCGCTGGCAGTGTTGCCGCTTTGTTTTGATTCTTTATATTGATTTATCGCTTTTTCATCGATTCGTATTTTTCTGCCGATGCGGTATGCAGAAAGTTCGCCTCTTTTTACCATTTCATAAACCGTATTTTTGGTAATATTCAGAATTACAGCAACTTCTTCGGGTGTTAAGGAATTTGAACTCATATTCTCCTCCAAACTCATATTAATAAAAAAAATCCCTTAAAAATATATTTTAAAGGAAGAATTTTCTTAGCGTTTTTTGTTTCGTTTGTTTAATGAAGCTTGGCGTTCGTTTGAAAACTTCAAAAAGTCTTTCAGCTTATCTTCAAAATCAGCGCCATCAGACATAGGTTTGGATTTTTCATAAAAAACCTTTTTTATTTCTTGTTTAACTTCCTTTTCGGGCTTAGCGGCAGCTTCTTTTATAGAAAGCGAAATTTTGGATTTTTCAGCATCGATAGAGATGATTTTCACTTTTATAGAATCCCCAACAGACAAATATTCATTTATATCTTGAACAAAGTCAGAAGAAATATGAGAAATATGCACCAGCCCATGTTGATTGTTCGGCAAAGAAATTATTGCGCCAAACGGTTTTATTTTCACAACCTTTCCTTCTACAATACTACCAAGTTCAATATTTTCTACCATGAGAACACTCCTATTATTTTTAAACTAAAAAGATTATATCATAAATAAAAATCAAAAACAATTACAATCCTGTTAAAGATAAGACAGAGGCAGGAGCTTAAATTCTAAAAAAAAGAGGTTATTGTAAAAAATTTACAATACTATGTTTCAAAAAGTCGAATATCTATTATTTTATACTATTTCCCTTTTTAAAGAATAGAAAAAAATATTTCATTCCGCGATTGAAGCGTTGCGCGGAACGCTCCGCTGTGAAAAAATTTTTCTACACATTAAATGGGAAATAGTATAATATAGAATTATGAGAAAAGGCGGAAGATTTATATTTTATTGAGAGGTGTGTATATGGAAATAAAACTAATCAAAACAGCTAAAAAGGATTTTTTAGATTTGCTGTTGTTAGCGGACGAACAAGAATCGATGATTGATAAGTATCTTGAGCGGGGCGATATGTTTGCTCTTTATGACGGCGATTTGAAAAGTGTGTGCGTTGTGACGGATGAAGGTGACGGCGTTTATGAGCTTAAAAATATTGCCACATATGAGCAGTATCAGAAGCAAGGATATGGTGCGGCATTGATTCAATATCTTTTTGGTTACTACAATGGGAAATACAGAACAATGCTGGTCGGAACGGGAGACAGTCCGCCAATCATTCAATTTTATGAAAAATGCGGATTCACACGTTCTCATATTATTCCAAATTTTTTTACAGATAACTATGACCATCCTATGTTTGAAAATGGAAAACAATTGATTGATATGATTTATTTGAAAAAAGATTTTGGAATAGTATAGCGTTTGATTTTTAACTGTCCATATAATCCGGCATCTAATTTATTGAAGAATTTTATTGATTCAGGAGGTGAGTTCATGGAAAATTATTTGTATGTTATGTTAATCGAAAGAGGCAAAACATATAACAAAATTACCAAGGCGGTGGTTGAGAGGCATGTTGAGAATTTAAGAAAACTTGATGACAGCGGAAAATTAGAGCTTTGCGGAGTATTCAAAGGCTATCCCGGTGTCGCCGGTATGGTTATTCTCAAAGCTCAATCTTACGAAGAAGCAGAAGAACTTTGCAAATCGGAACCGCTTGTTGCCGAAGGTTATGCAAAATATAAGCTTAATGCCTTGCAAGTGGCGAACAAGGATAACAATTTTTTGCTCTAAAGCTTTTGTTTTAAAGATAATATTATACTATTTTCATTATAAAGGATAGAAAAAAATATTTCATTTCGCGTTAGAAACATGCGCGAAACGCTCCGCTGTAAAAAATTTTTTTCTACTTATCAAAATGAAAATAGTATTAGCTCAAAAAATATACTATTATATTAACTAATATTTTAGAGTGGAGGACAACTTATGTTGAAGAAAGTAGAATATTATAATTTTGAAAAAATATGGGGAGATATGAATAAACGGTTTGGAACAATTCCTAAGAGTCATGAGAATAGATACAATGCTATTTTTTCAACCATTGACGGTAATATGTTAAAAATCTTTCGAGAGAATAAAAAGATAAATGGCAGGAGGATTCTTGAAGCCATTTATATAAGCTTGTATACAATAGACGGATATTTAAAGAGTGATACTTACGATTTTACGAAAGTAATGGATGAAGATACCGAAATGTTGGCACGCGCCATCTTAACAAGCTTTGATCCATTTACTAACAGCGAAGTTAAAGATATAATTGAATCGAAATTTGACTTGTCATCACAAGAAGCTTTGGCTTCCTATTTTGAAATTTATATAAAATGTCTTGTAAGGATGAAAAAATCGGTTGAGTTTTGGTCAACTGATGATCCTTGTGGGTATTTTTATATGCTTGAATCTGAAATAGGAGATATAGTTCCGGACGATATGAAAATGGATTTTTTTATATATGCGTGATAATGCCGCCGATTATGACTGTGTATTCAGAGAGAATGAAATTTAGAAAAGCCAAGACCTGCTAAAAAAAAGCCGGTCTTTTTTTATGCTCAAAAAAATACATTTTCGCCATCAGTCAAATTCAAATAATATTTATTTTCTTGGGAACGCTAATTCCAAAACTCATTCATTTATTTATGGCGTTTTATATACTTTTTTATATTCTAAGAAGCATATGCAAACATTATAATGATATAAATGATATAAAAAATATAAATGATATAATAAATATTGACAACGACTTATTTGAATGATATAGTATGTTTAAATATAATAAAAAAACTTATTAAAACAGAAATGTATTGGGCAAGTTAGATGAAGAAAAGGGAGGGGTATTTTTGGAAGTTGTGAGTAATATCGAAAAACCGAAAAAAGAAAACCAAGACAAAAGTCAAAATGTTATGGGGATTCTTTTTACTGCACCACCTGTTGTTTTGTTTTTATTATTTACCGGCTTACCGATTTTGATGGCAATTGTGATTAGTTTTACTAATTATGACATTATTAATACGCCGAAATTTGTTGGATTTGACAATTATGTAAAAATGTTTCATGACGACTTTTTTTGGATTGCTCTGAAGAACACCTGTGCATATACTCTGATGTATGTGCCGGGAGGCTTGGTGATAGCATTAGCGGCAGCTTTGTTCTTAAATGTTGAGAAAAAATTTGTCGGCATATTCAGAACTTTATTTTATCTTCCGGTGTTATCCTCCACGGTCGCCACGGCAACGCTTTGGTTTTGGATTTTAAATCCTCAGCTGGGATTGCTGAATGGTATATTAGGTATATTTGGCATAGAAGGGCCTGCTTGGCTCTACGACAACAAATGGGCGATGTTTGCGGTAGTTCTTATGAGCTTATGGGCGGGATTCGGCTCACATATGATGATTTTTTTATCGGGGCTAAAAGGAATATCGCCGACTCTATACGAAGCCGCAAAAGTGGAGGGCGCTAACAAATGGCAGGTTCTCACCAAAATCACATTACCTTCTATTTCAAAAACAATTTTTTTAGTATCAACAATGTTACTTATTCAAAGCTTTCAAGTCTTCGACCAAGCATTTGTATTGACACAGGGCGGGCCGGGTAACGCCACTATTACACTTGTATATTACATATATAACAACGGTTTTAAGAATTTGCAAATGGGATATGCCTCGAGTATTTCAATTATATTGTTCTTGATTATACTTGTTTTTTCGATAATAAATACCAAGATTAACAAGGCTGATATTTAAAAGGGGGGATTGGATTGAATAGTAAAACGTTGAACAAAAATTTTAAAGATGGCCTTTGGTATGTTGGTGCGGTTATTATCGCTTTAATCACAGCATTTCCTTTTTTGTGGATGATTTCAACTTCCTTTAAAACGGAAAGCGAAATTTTTTCGAACTCTCTTTCGTTGTTTGCTTCTCAATTTACTCTGAATAATTACAAAAAGGTTTTTGACACAATGCCTTTCGGAAGATATTTTTTAAATTCATTTATTTTGGCGGCAAGCGGTGTTATAACAAATATATTCTTTGGCGCGTTGGCCGGCTTTGGATTTGCAAAGCTGAAATTCAGCGGAAGAAAAATTTCTTTTTTGCTGCTTCTTTCTTCTATGATGATACCTGCGGTAGCAACAATGATACCTCAATTTTTGATATTGAAAAACTTTCCGCTTATAGGCGGCAACAATATTTTCGGTCAAGGCGGCACAGGATTTATAAACACATACGCTGCGATTATTATTCCGGGTGCTGTCGGTGCGTTTGCGGTATTTTTCATGAAACAGTTTTTCGAGACATTGCCGGATGAACTTGCGGAAGCCGCCAGAGTGGATGGCTGTAATGACTTCAAAATATTTTATAAAATTTATCTGCCCCTTATCAAACCTGCGGCGATTACTCTAGCCATAATGACATTTCAATCCGGATGGAACAGCTTTATGTGGCCGATGATTGTTCTCAATTCGGATACCATGAAAACCATCCAAGTAGGACTTGCGACATTCCAATACCAATACGATACGCAATACGGCCCTTTGATGGCCGGAACAGTTATCTCAACATTGCCGACTATATTAATTTTTATAGTGGCTCAGAAGTACTATGTAGAAGGTATCGCCTTTAGCGGCGGTAAATAATACTAACTATTTTCAATATAAAGGATAGAAAAAAATATTTCATTTCACGCTTGAAGCATGCGTGAAACGCTCCGCTGTGAAAAATTTTTTTCTACTTATCAAAATGAAAATAGTGTGAACTGCCAAAACAATATATTCCAATAGGAGAGGAAAATTAATTATGAAGAAAAGTTTATCAATTTTATTATCAGCCGCAATGATTTTAGGAACATTTGTAGGCTGTTCCGGAAAGGGTCAAAATGTAAGCTCTGGTGAAAATCAAGACGGAAATTCAGCACAATCTGGAAACAAACAAGAAGTAGTTATGTGGGGTTCTATGAGTGGTGATAATGTCAACTATATTAATCAAATGGTTGATGAATACAACAATTCACAAGATGCATATCATGTGAAATACTCCGTTCAGGACGGAATGGAAGAAAAACTTCTTACCTCTATCGCCGGCGGAGATGTTCCGGATATCGTAATGTGGGATCGTTTCACAACTTCCACATATGCCGCAAAAGGTGCTTTTTTACCGATTGACAGTTATGTTGAAAAAGACGCTGTAAATATGGAACAGTTTTATGAGCCTACTGTAGAGGAAATGAAATCTGCCGACGGAAAGCTTTATGGAATCCCTATGACAGTAGACGCAAGAATAATTTTCTACAATAAAGATTTGCTTCAAGCCGCCAATGTTGACCCGGCTTCCATAAAAACATGGGACGATTTAGCAAATGCCGCAAAAGCCACAACCAAAAGAAGCGCCGACGGAAAATTGGAGCAAAGCGGATTCACGCTTTCCGACCCGGGTTTATTTAATAACTGGATTTTGCAGGCAGGCGGTAAGATGATTGATACAGCCGCTACACCTCCTGTAACTGCTTTTAACTCTAAAGAAGGTCTTGCAGTATTGAATTTTTGGACTAAATTATTAAAAGAAGACAAAGTATACGAATTGGGTTTTGAAGACAGTTATGGCGGAAATGCATTTAAAGCTGGTAAAGCCGCAATTTGTTTCAATGGCCCTTGGGCTTTGCAGGAGCTTAAAGATGCAGGTATAAACTACGGCGTTCTCGAACAGCCTGAAGGCCCCGGCGGTGTACGCTCTGCAATCATGGGCGGCTTTGGACTTGTTATTCCGAGCAAAGCGAAACAACCGGATGCAGCATGGGATTTTATTAAATGGTGGACTACAAATCCGGAAAACGGTGTAAAATTTACTGAATTAAGCGGAAATTTACCTGCAAATAAAGATTCTGCGTCAGATGAATATTTTATGAAAGACGAAATTTTGTCCGTGTTCTCACAAACTATGCTCTATGCAACAATAAGAGCAAAAGCGCCGGGATATTCGGATGTAGAAGGGCTTGCACTTCGTCCGCAGCTTGATTTATTTGTTGCAGGTTCCGTAAGTGCAGAAGATGCACTTGCAACCGCACAAAAACAAGGAGATCAAATTTTAAAAGATGCCGCACAATAGAAAGTTGGATAATATGACAGAATTTACATTTGCTTGCGATAAAGCACAAGACGCATTGGAAAAGTATTATTGGGATAAAGAAAAACAATATTATGAGCACCACTATCCGAGGCTGGAAGAAGAAAAATTTGTATATTGGTGGCACGCTCATGCCGTGGACGCGCTCATAGACGGATATTTAAGAACGAATAATCCGGTATACATGGAACGCATATCCAAAGAGCTGAAAGGTGTTTGGAATTACAATCATCAGACTTTTATTCATAATTGGTATGATGATATGGAATGGTTTGCGCTTGCGCTTCTGAGGCTCTGGGATGTTACAAAAAATGAGAATTATAAAAAACAGGCTCTTGAAATTTGGGAAGATGTGAAAACCGCTTGGAATGAGCATATGGGCGGCGGTTTGGCTTGGCAAAAGGAGCAGCTTGACTATAAAAATACTCCGGCAAACGCTCCGGCCGCTATTCTTGCATTTCGTCTTTATCAGAGATTCGGAAACGAAGATGATTTGCAATGGGGCAAAAAAATATTTGATTGGAATCTCGAAAATTTGGTAGATAAAGAAACAGGGTTTGTATGGGACGGAATCAACCGTTTGGGTGACGGAAAGATTGATTACGAATGGGAATTTACTTATTGTCAAGGTGTATTTATGCAAGCCGCTTTGGAGTATTTTCAGATTACCGGAAATGAAGTATACAAAGATATGGCAATCAAAACCGCAAGAGAGGCAAAGCGCAGACTGTCAGACGCTAACGGCGGAATTATTCCGTATGAAGGCCCAGATGACTGCGGATTGTTCAGAGGAATATTTTTTAGATATGCTTACGAACTTTACAAAGCTTTCCCTGAATTAACGGATATTCGTGATATGATTTTACACCATGCAGAGATTGTTGCGGAAAAAGGTCAAAACTCATTCGGTCTGATAGGCGGTAACTGGGAAGTTGCAGAAACAGAAACAGTTGATATGGCACAGCATTTAAGCGGGATTATGGTACTTGAAATGGCGATTGCTTTATGATATCATAAATGATATATCATTTATATGAATAAGCAGGAGGCATTGTAAATATGAAAGGGACACCGTTGTATCAAAGAATATATTTAGAAATTTTGAACGATATAAAATCGGGGAAGTATCCATTGGGTATGCGGCTTCCTTCGGAAAAAGAACTTTGCAGTATTTACAATGTAAGCAGAATAACAGGCAAAAAGGCTATGGATATGTTGGCCGAAAAAAATGTTATATCCAGAATGCCGGGTAAAGGTTCATTTGTAAACGAGGCTTGGGCAGAGGTGGTTGAAATGCTGCCTTTGTCCGAGCCTAATAAAGAAAATATTATTGGCGTTGTAATGGACGGATTCGGCGGAAGTTTTGGATATCAATTAATTTTAGGTATAGAAAAAACTTGCAGGCAATACGGTTATCATATGGTATTGCATTGTACTAACGGTAGTAAAGAAGAGGAAAGCAAAGCTGTCGGAAGTTTGATTTCGCTGGGCGCAAAAGGACTTATTATAATGTGCGTTCATAGCGAAAATTACAACTCGACTATCCTAAAACTTGCGATTGAGGAATATCCGGTTGTGCTTTTGGATAGATGTCTGAAAGGTGTTCCTGTTTCATTTGTCGGTACGGATAATATTAAAGCTGCAAAAGAACTTACTAACTGGCTGCTTGTCAGAGGACATCAAAATATTTGCTTTGCATCGCATTGCGGTGTTGATACTCCGACCATTGCGGACCGGCAAACCGGTTTTGTAGAAAGTCATCTTGAACATGGACTCAGCACAAATGAATCCATGTGGCTTACGAATTTGAAATCAACTCTGCCGTCTCACCGTACTGAAAGCAGCTTGAAAGAAGATTTCGAAAATGTAAAAGATTTTATTAAATCGCATCCCGAAATCACGGCTTTTTTTGCGGTAGAATTTGAAATAGCACGAATTATACGAAGCGCCATTGCAAAACTTGGAATAAGTGATAAATATACAATTGTATGTTTTGACGGATACGAAAGTATCGTTGAAGAAGAAGAGTTTACACATGTCTGCCAAGATGAAATTTCTATGGGACGGATGAGTGTTGAAATATTAAAAGAAAAATTTGAGGGCATTAAAAAAATCGAACCGGTTTTAGTCCCTTATAAAATTGTGGATTGTAACGAATGGAGTGGATTATGAACATCAGACCAAATATATTAACTCAAAAAGCATTGGAACTGGAGCGGTACTATAGCGAAAAATATCCTCAGCTTGCGCCGCTTGTCGGGCAATGCTTTTTGAATACTATAGATACAACTGTTAAGCAACTGGAAAACGGAGAATATTTTGTAATCACGGGAGATATTGAGGCTATGTGGCTGAGAGATTCTTCTTTTCAGGTAATGCATTATATTCCTTTTGCAAAAGAAGATGCGGAATTGGATAATATTTTGAAAGGCATAATCGCAAAGCAGGTTCAGCAAATTTTAATTGACCCTTATGCAAATGCATTTAATGAAACGCCCGACGGGAGAGGTCATCAAGATTTAACTCAGCTAAACGACTGGGTATGGGAAAGAAAATATGAACTCGATTCACTTTGCGCACCGATATATTTAGCGTATGCTTATTGGAAAGCCACCGGCTCTGCGGATATTTTTACAGAGGATTTCCGAAAAATGCTGAAAGAAGTTTTCAGATTAATTACAATAGAACAGCATCATGAAAATTCGGCTTATACATTTGAACGCTTTCACTGCGCAGAAACCGACACTCTGCCGTGTGAGGGCAAGGGCAATCCGGTTGCTTATACAGGTATGTCATGGTCGGGTTTTCGTCCGTCGGACGATTGCTGTAAATATGGTTATCTCGTTCCTTCCAACATGATGGCTGTTGTTGCCCTCGAATATGCAATTGAAATAACAAGCGAAATTTTTAAGGATAAAGAATTCGCAGACAATTTGAATGAATTGCGCAAACAAATCCAAAAAGGAATTGAAACTCATGCAATTGTAGATAATCCTACATATGGAAAAATATACGCTTACGAAACCGACGGACTGGGAAATTATATTTTCATGGATGATGCAAATTCTCCAAGTCTCTTGGCTATGCCGTATTTGAATTACTGCGGAAAAGAAAATACGATTTACCAAAATACCCGCAAATTTATTTTATCAAAAGAGAATCCGTATTATTTTGAAGGAAGCGTCGCAAAAGGCGTTGGAAGTCCGCATACACCGAGTCAATACATATGGCATATAGGAATAGTTATGCAAGCGCTTACATCTAATGACAGGCAGGAAATTTTGACATGTCTTGAATATTTATCAAAAACTCATGCAGGAACGAATTTTATGCACGAAAGCTTTGACAAAGACAATCCCGAAAATTTTACAAGAACGTGGTTCGCTTGGGCAAATAGTCTTTTTGCAAGATTAATGCTTGAGCTAAAAGAGAATAATTTTTTTGAATAAAAAAAGGGCAGATGAAAATCTGCCTTTTAAAATTATATTTCAATTTGCAGAACGGATTCGCCTTTGACCAATTCGGTATCCAAAACGATTTTATGCACCATCGGAGTTTCGGAAGTCAGCTTATCAATCAGACAATTAACCGACGAAACGGACATTCTTCCTTTTTGCGAACTGATAGAAGTAAGATGAACGGGCAAACTCATCCGCGAACAAATATTATCAAATCCTATAATTGAAACATCATTCGGAACAGAATAATTTCGTTTTTTTAAATAATCCCAAACTTCCCAAGCTAAAATATCCGAAAAAGCAAAAATAGCAGTGAAATTCAAACCGTCTTTTATCAGCTCCTCAAAAATATTTTCGGTGTTTTCTGCGGTTGCGCTGACTTCGCAAATCAACTCCGGATTTATGGGAATATTATAAACTTGCAATGCACTGCGGTATCCGTCTAGTCTTTCCTTGGCACTGGAAATATAAATCGGGGCGTTTAGCATTAAAATACGGCGGTGTCCATTTTCGAGAAGATGCTTTGTTGCAATAAAGCCGCCCATTTTATCGTTGCAAATAACATAATCAGTTTCTATATTTTCGTAATACCGCCCGATCAAAACAAACGGTATTCCGATATCTTTTAAATATTTAATATTTTTATCAGATTTCTGAGTAGGGCAAATTATAATTCCGTCCACATTTTTATTTAGAGCCATTTGAATCGATGTAAATTCCAAGTCCTCATCTTCGGAAGTATTCATCAAAATAGAATTATAGCCAAGCTGTCTTGCTCTCTCTTCGATTTCTTTCATCATTATTGCAAAATGCGGATTTGATACGTCTCCTAAAATAATAGCAATCGTTTTTGTATATCCCAATCTTAAAGAAGATGCAAGCATATTGCTGATATGTCCCATTTCTTTTGAGGTGTTTTTAATAAAGGCTCGAGTTTCCGGCGAAATGTCGTCTTTGTCCCTGAGCGCCCGAGAAACCGTGTTGATACTGTATCCTGTTTTTTTTGCGATGTCTTTCAAAGTTACAATTTGTTTTGTTGGTCTTTGTTTCAATGTTAATACCTCAATTCTAATGGGATTGTTTAAAGCATTTTATTGGAGCATGCATTTTTAAACACTTCCAATAAATTCATTTCGAGTATATCAATTTTAGTAAAAAATGTCTATATATATTCTTTGGTTGTCTTGTATTATCTGACGGTCATCAGCGGAGCAAAAAGGTATTTTACAATAATTAAAATGCATTTACATTATGTTTTATATAGCATATAGACGAATGAAAATAAAAATATCTATAAAATTCATTTTATTTATTGACAAAACTGCTCAAATGGATTATTATTACATTATCGTTAATGTTAAGGTTAATGGAAGAAGTAAAAATAAAAATCTGGGGTTGATAAAATGCTGTACGGGATGATTTTCGATATAAAAGAATTTTCTGTTTTTGACGGTCCCGGGATAAGGCAAACTGTTTTCCTAAAAGGCTGTAATCTCAGATGCCAATGGTGTCATAACCCCGAAGGCCTCCATAAAAAGAAAGAACTCATGATTACCAAAAAATCATGTATTGATTGCGGAAAATGTAAGGGCAAATGCGAAGGCTCAGAATGTAATCTTTGTGGAAAGTGCATAAATTTTTGTCCTCTCGGTCTGAGACGAATTGTTGGAGAAGAAATTTCTTCGGAAGAACTTGTAAAACGGATTTTAAGAAATGCGCCATACTATTCGAAAAACTCCGGTGGACTTACTTTTTCGGGCGGCGAGCCGCTTATGCAGGGAGAATTTTTGCTGGAAACAATAGCGCAATTAAGAGGCATACACATTGCGGTTGAGACTTCTTCATTATCGGAGAAAGAATTATATAAACAAATAATTTCAAATGTTGATTATGTTTTGACAGATTTGAAAATCTTTGATGATAAAAAACATATCGAGTATACAGGAGTCAGCAATAAAAAAATTCTCGAAAATATAGATTTTCTTAAATCTGCTGGAAAGCCTTTTTTATTAAGAATTCCTCTGATTCCGGGCGTTACCGATACAAATGAAAATCTGGAAACCATAGCTGAATTTATCAAGGATTCCAAAACGCTCGAAAGAGTGGAACTTTTGCCGTATAACAGACTTGCAGGTGCGAAATATCCTATGATGGGATTGGAATATAAACCTGAGTTTGATGAGAATAAAGATGTAAATGCAAACTGTAGTATTTTTTTGAAATATGGAATAAGGAGCTGTGTATTATGACAAATCATATTAAACAATTAAAAGAATATTTTATTTATGACAAAAAACACCATGAATTACGGAGTAAAATTGAAAATGATTTAACGGAAAAATTCGCCGAAGAAAATTTATCCGATTACGCGCGCGCCGCCAAAAGGCTTATTTATATGCTGGATAACGAAAAGCCGGTAGTTTTTGAAAATGAAAGAATCGCATTTATCAGAACTTTGTCGAATGTACCGGAGCTTTTTACGGATAATGAAGTCGAAGAAATTAAAAAACAGCATAAATTGCACGAAATGGGCGATGTTTGCAACATTTCCGTTGATTATACAAAACTTTTGAACAGCGGATTTGAGGCGAAAAAAACTGAACTTAAAGCATATTTGGACAAATTTAAATCAGACGAAATAAAATCAGAATATATTGAATATCAAATCAAGATATTAGAAGCGGCAGAAAATTTAGCGGAAAGGTATAGAATACAAGCTATAAAACAAAATAATTTAACAGTTGCCGAAGTTTTATCAAATGTACCAAAAAATCCTCCGAAAAATTTTCTTGAAGCTCTGCAAATGTTTAGGATCATTCATTTTATGATGTGGTGCGGTAGAAACTATCACAATACAATAGGAAGATTCGACCAATTTATGTTTCCGTATCTAAAGGCAGATATGGACAAAGGGATTTATGATTATGACTCGGCTCTAGAGCTTATCGAAGAATTCTTTCTGACTTTCAACAGGGATTCCGATTTATATCCGGGAATGCAGCAGGGCGACAACGGACAATCAATGGTTCTTGGCGGTTTGAATCCCGACGGCACGGATTCTTATAATCTTCTTTCGGAATTGTCTTTAAAAGCTAGCCTTGAGCTGAAATTAATCGACCCGAAAATAAACTTGCGTGTTCACAAAGATACTCCGCTTGAAATTTATACACTCGGCTCAGAATTAACAAAACAGGGCTTAGGCTTTCCTCAATATTCGAATGATGACATTGTAATTCCGGGCTTAATGTCTCTCGGATATAAAAAAGAAGATGCGCATAATTATGTTGTGGCAGCCTGCTGGGAATTTATTATTCCGGGCAAAGGTATGGATATTCCGAATATCGACGCTTTGTCTTTTGCGGATGCCGTTCAAAACGCAACTATGGTAAATTTGCCGAAAGCAGAAAATTTTGAAAGCTTTTATTCAAAAGTGCGTGAAAATATTTCAGAGCAGGTAGATATAATATGCAATTCCACAAAAAATGTGTATATTTTTCCTGCACCATTCATTTCACTGATGATGGAATGCGAGCCGGGAACGGATGTCTCTTTGGGTTGCGTTTACAATAACTATGGAATACACGGCACCGGAATCGCCACGGCAACGGATTCTTTGGCGGCCATCAAAGAATTGGTTTTTGAAAAAAAATCAATCAGCGGTGAAAATTTACTTGAAGCTTTGAAAAATGATTTCGAGGGATACGACGTTTTGTGCAATGAACTTCGCTATCAATCTCCGAAAATGGGAAATGATATAGATTCTGTTGATGAAATCGCTGTTCGGCTTATTGATGACTTTTCCGAAGCTCTGAAAGATAAGAAAAATGATAGGGGCGGAATATTCAGAGCAGGAACAGGCTCGGCAATGTATTATGTTTGGCATGGCAGAGACATGGGCGCAACAGCGGATGGACGGCGAAAAGGCGAAGGTCTCGGCGCAAATTATTCCCCGTCTTTGTTCAGCAAATGCAAAGGTCCGGTTTCTATTATAAAATCTTTTGCTAAGCCGAATTTTAAAAAAGCTATCAACGGCGGACCTTTGACTATAGAACTTCACGACAGTATTTTCAGAAACGATTCGGTTTTGGTTAAAGTTGCGATGCTTGTAAAATCATTTATAGATTTAGGCGGGCATCAACTCCAGCTTAATGCGGTAAACAGTGATACTCTTTTGGACGCTCAGGCGCACCCGGAAAATTATAAAAATCTGATTGTGCGTGTTTGGGGTTGGAGTGGCTATTTTGTTGAGCTTGATAAAGAATATCAAGATCATATAATTCAAAGAATGGAATTAACTGTATAAAATTGAGGGCTTCCGACGTAATTAAATTTATGTCGTGTTACAAAGCTGCTGTAATATTTTTATACTATTTTCAATATTAAGGATAGAAAAAAATATTTCATTTCGCGCTAGAAACATTGCGCGAAACGCTTCGCTGTGAATAATTTTTTTCTACTTATCAAAATGAAAATAGCAGTAATAAAAATATTTTTCGGATTGAGGAATGTGCCCCCGAAATCCTGATTAATCAGTTTTTATGAAGAATTATAATTACCGTCAGCTTTGGATACAATACAGCGGTTTGGTTTTTTTGATATCTATGAAGAAAATCAAACCGCAATTACTAATGTACTTTAGGGATGCTGAAGATGTATACCGGGAGGAATGAATTTGGAATCATATCTTCGATTGCAAAACATATCAAAATCTTTTCATGGAGTTAAAGCTTTGGACAATGTATCCGTTGATTTTAACAAATCTGAAATCCATGTTGTAATCGGTGAAAACGGCGCGGGAAAATCGACTTTGATGAAAATTGCGGCAGGTCTTTATAAAAGGGACAGCGGCAGAGTAATCCTTGACGGAAAGGATGTAGATTTTAATAATCCTTTGGACGCAATCGCCAACGGTGTTTCGATGATTCACCAAGAGCTTTTGCCGATACCGTATCTTACTGTGGCCGAAAATATTTTTTTGGGCAGAGAGCCGCTTAATCCACTGGGATTGCTGGATAAAAAGCAATTGTATTCCAAAACCGAAAAATTGTTAAAAGAGATTAATATAGAAATCGACCCGTACAAAGAAATGCGCATGCTCAGTGTCGCACAAAAACAGCTTGTTGAGATTGCTAAAGCGGTATCGTTTAATTCAAAAATATTGATTATGGATGAGCCAACGTCGGCGATAAGCGATAAAGAAGTCGAAAAACTTTATGATTTGATTTTCAAGCTGAAATCCGAAGGTGTCGCGCTTATATTTATTTCTCATAAATTGGATGAAATTTTTAAAGTTGCGGATAAAATTACGGTTTTACGGGACGGACAATACATAGGAACAAAAAATGCTTCCGATCTCACTCGGGATTCTTTGATTTCGATGATGATCGGACGGGAATTGACCAATATTTTCGAAAAAGAAAAAATCGATATCGGTGAAAAAATTCTTGAAGTAAAGAATTTAACACGCGGCGGCGAATTTGAAAATGTTAGTTTTTCACTGCATAAAAATGAAATATTGGGCATTTCGGGTTTGATGGGGGCCGGCAGAACAGAAGTTGTAGAAGCAATTTTCGGATTACGAAAACTTGACAGCGGAGAAGTTTTTATAAAAGGGAATCAAGTTTCGATAAAATGTGCAACTGATGCTCAAAACAACGGTATCGCTCTTATTCCGGAAGACAGAAAACAAAGAGGCCTCAATTTAAAGGACAGTACTGGTTTTAATATAAGCCTTTGCGATTTAAAAAGGCTCTGCAATTATGATGTTATCGATAAAAAGCGAGAGAATAAAGAAGTCCTCGAAAAGATAAAGGAGTTAAATGTAAAAGTAAAATCTCCAAAATCAGAAGTTGTTTCGCTCTCCGGCGGAAATCAGCAAAAAGTTGTTTTGGCAAAATGGCTGATGACAACTCCCGAAATTTTGATTATGGACGAACCGACGAGAGGAATCGATATCGGCGCGAAAACAGAAATTTATAAACTTATCGTGAATTTGGCGAAAGCTGGAAAATCCATTATCATGGTTTCTTCGGAGCTTCCTGAGATAATCGGATTGAGCGACAGAGTTATTGTTTTATGTGAGGGGCAAGTTACCGGAGAATTATCCGGTGAAGATATAAACCAAAAAGAAATCATGAAATACGCCACAAATAGTAATCTTGAGCAAAACTCAGATAATGGGAGGGTTTTAAGTGGAAGTCGTTAATGTCAAAGTAAAAGAAAACCTGTCGAGATATGGTATTTATTTTGCATTTTTAATTATGGTAATTCTGTTTTCGTTCTTTAATGCAAAATTTTTAACTCTAGGAAATATTATAAATATTCTACGTCAGGTGTCGTTTAACTCCATTCTCGCTATGGGTATGACAATGGTTATTATTACGGGCGGTGTTGATTTGTCAGTTGGTTCGGTGCTGGCACTTTCGGCGGTTGTGACCGCTTCGCTAGTAAAAATTGACGGAGGTATTTTGCCTGTTCCGATTGCAATTCTTATTGGTTTGGCTATCGGTACACTTTGCGGACTTTTTAACGGCATTGTTATTACGAAAGGAAAACTAGCGCCGTTTATAACAACTATGGTTATGATGACAATAGCGCGTGGCGCGGCACAGTTATTCACAAAAGGACGACCTGTTTCGGGGCTTGATGAAAGCTTTTTATTTTTGGGTTCGGGTTTTATTCTCGGAATCCCTGTACCGATTTATATTTTATTGATAATAGTTGCTATATCGTATTTTATTTTAAATAACACTCGTTTAGGAAGATACATATATGCGGTCGGCGGAAACGAGCAGGCGGCAGAAGCCTCCGGTATTAAGGTTTTCCGCACAAAATGGTTCGTTTATGCATTTTCCGGCACCATGGCTTCTTTGGTAGGAATAATTTTAACGGCAAGGCTGAATTCGGCGGCTCCGGTTTTGGGTTCGGGTTATGAACTGGACGCAATTGCGGCGGCTGTTATCGGCGGTACGTCTATGGAAGGCGGACGCGGTAAAGTTATCGGCACATTAATCGGTGCTCTGATTATCGGTACAATCAGCAACGGTCTTGATATTTTGAATGTTTCCGCTTATTGGCAGCAAATAATCAAAGGTCTGATTATTCTTGTTGCGGTTTTGCTTGATAAAAAAGAATAGGCAATTTTGGCCGAAGGGTCATTTAAAGCAGTTACAAAATGTGAGTATTGACTTAAAAAACTTGCTTTTAGTAAATTGCATAAACAAAAAATTTAGGGAGGAACTAAATAATGAAGTTTAAGAAAATTTTAGCAGCACTAATGGCAACAGCAACTATCGGAGTGATGAGCGCATGCTCTACAGGCGAAACGCCTGCCGATAATGCATCAAAAGCACCGGAGACAACACAGCAAACAGAAGCAAGCGCAAGCGCGGACGCAGGAGATGCCGGCTCAGGGGAACTCGTAATTGGTTGTACGCTTCAAAATTTATCAGAAGAATTTATGACTATGCTCAAAGGCGCAATGGAAATCAAATTGAAAGACTACGACAATGTTAAACTTGTTGTGAACGACGCAGAAGGCAAACCGGATAAACAAGCTGCCCAATTGGATAGCTTTATTGCACAAAAAGTTGATGCCGTTATTATCTGCCCTGTTGATGCCGATGCTTTAGCTCCTGCTGTTAAATCAGTTGCCGATGCCGGTATCCCGATTATAACTTGCAGTGCTGACGTTACCGGAGATATGGGTCAAGTTTGGGTTGGCTCTGAAAACGAAAACGGCGGCGAAATCGAAGCTCAATTTATTGCAGACAAATTAGGCGGAAAAGGCAATATCGCTGTACTTAGAGGACCTCTCGGCGCATTTGCGGAACAAGGAAGATTTAAAGGTTACGAAACCGTATTGGCAAAATATCCCGATATTAAAATCGTTTTTGACCAAACAGGAAACTGGCAGCGTGAAGAAGCTATGGCTCTTGTAGAAAACTGGCTGACTACCGGAACTCAAATCGACGCTATTCTTTGCCAAAATGACGGTATGGCTCTCGGAGCATTAGAAGCGGTTAAAGCTGCAAACAAAAAAGACAGCATAGTTATTGCAGGTATCGACGCTATCCAAGACGCTTTAGATTCTGTAAAAGCCGGTGAATTGGATGCAACTTGCTTCCAAGATGCAATCGGTCAAGGTATGGGTGCTCTTGAAATGGCTGTAAAAGCCGCTAGCGGAGAGACTATTTCCCGTAATAATATTCCGTTCGAGCTTGTAACCAAAGAAAACGTTGACGGATATTATGACAGAATTAAACTTCCAAATTAATAAATTTAAGTATTGTAGAAAAAAATTTTTCACAGCGAAGCGTTCCCTGCAATGATTCAAGCACGGAATGAAATATTTTTTTCTATTCCTTATAGTGGAAATATTATAATATAAAAGCAAACCCGGTAAATCTTTTGATTCCCGGGTTTATTAGGTTCTATGGCTTTTTGTAATTAATTAGAAATACTATGAATTAGGGCTTCCAAAAATTGTCCCGCTTCATCATCCGTCATGATTGGAGAATCGGTCATACTGCGCTGTTTCTCAGAGAGCAACTCGTTTGTAATAAAATCATAAATCGAAGTTGATATTTTTGAGTCTCTGTATAGGGACTGCTGATATAAAGTGTTCGGGTTTCCCGACATAGTGACAAACAAAAACTCGCCTCGATAGATAATAAAAGAATACATTGGAAACTGATAGCCTTTTTTTAAGACATAGTAAGCTTGTTGACTGCTTTGAGATTTTTTTCCGAGCCGTTCATAAACAGAGGTTAATTGATTGAGCACTTCTTCCAAAGTAAAATGCTGTTCAAATAATTCCGAAGGCAAGGTCTGCATACTATTTGCAAACTGCTCAAGTCCGTCTGCACTGATAATATTTTGCTGACCGGATAATTCATTTGTTTGATATCTTTTCCTCAGCCCGTCGATACCTTTTTTTATTACGTCTTCGGCAGAAAAAATCTTGTAAATTCCGTTTGGATCCAGAATCTGCCTTGCATGATTCAACATTTTCGACTTATCTTTTTCGTCTTGTTTGGCGTTGCAGAGCCGTTCAAATACTCCGTCCCAATTTTCCGGTAAAATACAATCAAAGCAAAAGTCGTAACTGATGAGAATTCTTGAGGTTTTTTCGGAGGCGGAAAGCATGATTTCGGTGCTGAGCATCGGGTTCGCCAAAGATTGAAAAGTCGGCAACTCTTTTTTTTGCATAAAAAGATAAAGCAGAGTATCGGTGAAAGAATAAATATGACCAATTCCGTATGTATCAAAACTAAATATCATAAACTTATAATCTTTTTGGTCCAAAACTTTGTATTTCAAAACTGCGTAATTAGTCATTCCCCATGGGTTGCCGGTCATGTCGGTCGGCTCTATTTGGTAATCGGTAAAAAAACCCAAAAACGGCAGGGCTGTTTTGAATAAGCGCAGACGCTCCGGCATGCTCTGGTCGTAATCGTCCTTGTTTACATAGTGAATAATCTTGAAAACGGATTTTTCGGGGCAAAGAATTTTATTTTGCACACTCGACAGCAAAAGGATGAGTCTTGATGTAATGATTTCGGAAGTAGAATTAAATATAGAAATATAAAATTCATTTTTATCATCAGTTATAGGCATTTCCCTAAAGATGGCGTCTGCGAACTGGTTAGCGGTAACAATGCTGGCACTCTGGGACTGAGCGTCAAAAAATTCGAATGTTCCAAAATCCAATCCGGCAGGAACGATTGGCTTCAAAAAAATAATTGATTGAATAATGTCCTGTGTTCCGGGTTTATCTGTTTGAAATGAGAAAAGCACCTGTTTTTGTTCCGCGTCTAATTGCAATGCGTTTGAGATTTTTTCAAGTTCGTTTGCGCTGAATTTCGAAGGCTCTTTTGCAAAACGGTAGAACCTCGAACGATTAATATCAGATTTAGATAAAAAAATATCTACTGGCATATTAATGGATTTCATCTGGTCTGTTACGAAAGAAAGAAAGTTTTCCATAATAAACGCCTCCAAAATTTTATTTTCTTATAATATATCACGCGAATAATATTTTATCAATATTTCTGTTGAATTTGGAAAAAATATTAAAATTAATATTAAAACAGTTTCAAATAATATGATATTATTGAAACTTAATTTGAAATTCAATTGACTTTTATTTTATACTATTGTAGAATAGCGTTATACGATACGGATAAAAGATTTTTATGAGCACTATAAAGAATATTTAATAACTCTATGATAAATAAATTTCGATGCAAGTATATATCAAAGAGGAGTGTTTTTAGTATGAAAAGAAAAATTTTTACGTACCTATCTTTAATGATCGCCGCCGTCATGCTGATGTTTCAAAATGTGACTGCGGTTTATGCCTATGACAAACCGGAGCTAAAATCTGCATCTATAAGTAAATATGGAATTTACGGAATCGATGCAAGCGGCAAAATCTTTTATTGGCAATATGCGGATGACCTTGCAAAACAGGTTATGCCCGATGTCAAAAATCCAATGCATGTTGAAGCCGCTGATACCAGATCAGATTTAGGAACAAGATATTTGATTGGTGAATATGCGCTCACGTCGGACGGAAGTATTTATTACAGAAGAGTCGGAGATACTTCGTCTCAAAAAATGAATATTTCCGGAGTTGTTCAAATGTGCTTCGGATGGAACTTTGCTACCTTGGTTAAAAACGACGGAACTCTTTGGTACAAGCCGATTAGATATTCTGAAGTGGACTTACCTACGCCGACACCTTTTGTACAATTGAAAGATTTTTCAAATATCAGCAGAGTATTTTTATATGATGTGGACGATTATTTATTCTATGCGGCAGTCAGCAAAGATGGAAAAGCTTGGAGTTTTAACGAAAACGGAGGAGAAAAAACTGCTCTTAACGGTAAGTTATTGGAAGATGTGCTTTCGGTGCCCGAGCAACATTTTGTAAAAGAAAACGGGAAAAATTCTTACAGAACAAGCGAAGTTATTTTAATTCAGGAAGACGGCACTTTTCAGCTTGAATTATTTGACGGAACTTATACGATGAAAGCGGCAGACGGTCAGCCTTTCAAGCCAATGCTTCCAGATTATATGAAAACAAGCTCAAATCAAACAAATTCTCCTGCCGCAAAGACGGCCAGCCCTATCAAACTTTTTTTTAACGGAGAAGAATTAAAAACGGACGTAGCTCCTATAATCGAAAATGGAAGAACATATATACCGGCACGGGTTCTTTATGATGCAATCAATAACGAAGACCCTGCTGATGAATATAGAATCGAATGGAACGAAAAAGATAAAACAATTAAAATTATCTGCGTATTTGATTATTTATTATATCCTGAAATAACAACTACATTTACAGTCGGTAGCAAGACAGTTACGGATTCATACGGCGATGTCACTAATAAATTTGAAATGACAGACCCCGTTATTATACGCAATAACAGAGCGCTGATACCACTTAGGGCAGTAGCGGAAATGCTGGAATGCGAAGTAAATTGGGACGAGAACGCGCGCACCGTAAATATTAAGTACGACGTTTTCGGCGGTATGCAAGGTTGATTTTCCGATTTATGAATAGAAGGATAAACATGGAATATATCAAAGAGGAGTGTTTTTAGTATGAAAAGAAAAATTTTTACGTACCTATCTTTAACAATCGCCGCTGTTATGCTGATGTTTCAAAATGTGACCGCGGTTTATGCCTATGACAAACCGGAACTAAAATCTGCATCTATAAGTAAATATGGAATTTACGGAATCGATGCAAGCGGCAAAATCTTTTATTGGCAATATGCGGATGACCTTGCAAAACAGGTTATGCCCGATGTCAAAAATTCGATGCATGTTGAAGCCGCTGATACCAGATCAGATTTAGGAACAAGATATTTGATTGGTGAATATGCGCTCACGTCGGACGGTCAGCCTTTCAAGCCTATGCTTACGGATTATATGAAATCCGGTTCGAATCAAACAAATACTCCGGCAATTGCGGTCAGCCCTATCAAACTTATTTTTAATGGAGAAGAATTAAAAACGGACGTAGCTCCTATAATCGAAAATGGAAGAACATATTTACCGGCACGGGTTCTTTATGATGCAATCAACAACGAAGACCCTGCTGATGAATATAGAATCGAATGGAACGAAAAAGATAAAACAATTAAAATTATCAGCGTATATGATTATTTATTACATCCTGAAATAGCTACTAATTTTACAGTCGGTAGCAAGACTGTTACTGTTTCATACGGCGATGTCACTAATAAATTTGAAATGACAGATCCCGTTATTATACGCAATAACAGAGCGCTGATACCACTTGGGGCAGTGGCAGAAATGCTGGAATGCGAAGTAAATTGGGACGAGAACGCGCGCACTGTAAATATTAAGTACGACGTTTTCGGGGGTATGGAAGGATAGTTCAAAGGGGCTCTTTTGGGGAGAGTTATATTTAACAAAAAGTAGAAAAGATGCTTCTTATTATAGATGCGTCTTTTTTATATACAATGGACCATTTATCCAAAAATTTCAATTATACTTTTTAATTAAGTTTACGTATAATGTATCGTCAAAATAATTCGACAAAATAAATTGTCAGAAAAAGAAGGAGATGAAAATAATGTCAATTAAACCGATACTTATAATTGCAAGTCTTTTGATTTTGTGCAGCTGCAACACAAGCAAAAACGATACAAACGCCATCAGTACCCAGACGGCTGCCGAAACAGCGCCAAGTTCAGATCCGAAAACTGAAATTACCGGTAATATTTTGTATGCTAACGACGATTACGGCTTTAGCGTTAATTTGCCGGAATCTTGGGAAAACTACAGTATTCAGGCGGAGTCATGGGAAGGGACTTCATCAGACTCAAACGGAAATTCGCAAATCTCTGAAACAGGGCCTTTGATTTCTGTGCGCCATCCCGATTGGGCAGAGGATAAAAAGCGTCAGGATATTCCGATAATGATATTTACAATCGACCAATGGGAACGTTTGAATAATGACGAATTTCATATCGGAGCGGCTTCAGTTAATCCGTCTGAGCTTGCCCGAAACTCGAAATACGTCTTTGCATTGCCGGCAAGGTATAATTTCGCTTATCCCGAAGGCTTTGAAGAAGTTCAGCAAATTATAGACAGCGGTGCTGTAAATTCAAAATAATTTATAAGCAAAAAAGATGCTTCCTAATAAAAAGAGGCATCCTTTATTTTTATAAATCGTAATATCGGAGATTTAAGAAAAATCCCGATAAATATTTTTGAGTTTCGAAAAAACGAAAAACTATCTCTTCGAGAACTGTGGAGCACGGCGTGCGCCCTTGAGTCCATATTTCTTTCTTTCTTTCATGCGAGGGTCGCGTGTAAGAAAGCCTGCTTTTTTAAGCGAAAGTCTGAAATCGGAATCAACTTGAAGCAAAGCTCTCGAAATACCATGTCTAATCGCGCCTGCTTGACCTGTGTAACCGCCTCCAAAAACATTAACACGAATGTCATATTTAGAAGCAGTACCTGTAAGCTCAAGAGGTTGCCTGATGATAAGTTTAAGGGTTTCCAAACTGAAATAATTGTCGATATCCCTTTTATTAACGGTAATTTTTCCATTGCCGGGCACTAAATAAACCCTTGCAACAGATGATTTTCTTCTGCCTGTACCATAATATCTGGCTGCTGTCATAATTAAATAACCTCCTTCCGCCTATTAATATTTAATTTCAAGTATTTCAGGGTTTTGAGCTTGGTGCTCGTGCTCAGGACCTGCATAAATACGAACTTTAGTAAGCATTTGTCTACCCAAAGAGTTTTTTGGAAGCATACCTTTGATTGCATGTCTCAAAACGTCCGTAGGTTTTTTCTCAATCATTTCTTTTAAAGAAGTCTCTTTAAGGCTGCCAACGTATTTTGAATGTCTGTAATATTTTTTTTGTAACAATTTTTTTCCGGTTACTTTAAACTTTTCGGCATTAATAATAATAACGAAATCGCCTGTATCTAAATGCGGTGTAAAAATAGGTTTATGTTTACCGCGCAAAATTCTAGCAACCTCTGATGCCAATCTGCCAAGAGTATGGCCTTCAGCATCTACAACATACCATTTTCTTTCGATTTCAGAAGCTTTAACGGTATATGTTGTTCTCATGACTTAACCTCCTTAATTCCCAAACCAATAATGTCAATCTTACCCGGGGCTAACGGATTCGAAGTGGCATTAAAACAGACTAATTATAGTATAAGATTATATTTATGTCAATACGGATATAATCATTTTCTGCCGACAATAGGATATTTTTTGGCAAAAAATCCGATAAATTTAAAAAGCAATTTTTTATTCCTTGACATATACAGTTGAACGATATATAATTAAACTATACAGTTGCAATGTATAAAGTTATAATGTATAAGGAGGCTGTATTATGAATTATAATAAGTTGCTGCCATTGACAGAAACAACTTTTTATATAATGCTTTCGCTTATCGGTCCGTCACATGGTTATGCTATAATGCAAAATGTTGAGAATTTGAGCAATAACAAAGTGAAAATTGCGGCGGGAACGCTTTACGGAGCCTTGGAGAATCTTACAAAACAAAAGCTGATTGAGGAAGTCAAGGGAGAAGACAAACGCAGGAGAGTATATATTTTGACAGATGAAGGCAGAAATATTTTAATGCAGGAAATTGAAAGAATGACCAACCTTGTCAATATTTCGAGGGACGTTTTAAAAAATCAGGGGGCAACATTATGAAAAAATTCAAAATTTTTGTGGACATGAATCAAGAAGAAGAATATTTAAATCAGATGGCCAGAAAAGGCTATTTTCTTGTAAAATATAGTTCCCTTGGCTTTTATACTTTTGCAGAAGGTCGGCCGGAGGATTTAAACTACAGAGTCGATTACAGATTTTTTTCAAAAAAATCCGATTTTGAGGAATATGTTTCGATATTTGAGGATGCCGGCTGGATTCATGTTTGGGGAAAGCCGTTTTCGGGCTCGCAATATTTTTTGCCGCAGTCAGACGAGCTTGCGGACGAAGATATTTTTTCCGACAGAGAATCAAAATCTGAAAGAAGCAGAAGACTCTCAAGGGCATGTTTTATTAATTTTGCGGTCTGTTTAGTGTATACAATAGCCGAAATGATCATATGCAGAAATAATAATTGGTCTTTGTTTAGCATGCGAAGCTGGTATTTTACGCCGGGTATATGGTTTAAAACGGGTGCGAAATTCTGGTCTGCATTTCTTTTTGAAACGCCGTTTGTAATACTCAGGGTTTTTCCAATTTTCTTTTTTGCGCTATTGGGTCTTATTTATGCGTATTGGGCAATAAAGGCGAGAATGTTGGATTCATAAAAATTACGGGGCAGAGCTTTTTGTCTGCCCTGATTTTAATTTGCATCTCCAAAAATCATATAATTGAAGTAATTTTCCATAAAAATGGGGTTTCCGTCGAATGCAACGGTTTTTGCAATAGATGAAGTTTTTTCGGATTTGTCAATCAGCGAATAATCTTTTAAAATCATCGCTGCGCCTGCATATGCACTGTTGCCGAGTGTTTTTGCACAATTCAATAATTCGGGCGGTATAAGTCCGATTTTGGAGGCGTTTTCGAGGTTTATATAGTTTCCGAAACCTCCGGCAATATAAAAATTCTTAATATCAGATTTTTTTACGCCTGAAATTTCAATAAGCGATTCGATTCCGGCTCTTACCGAGCCTTTCGCGAGCTGAATTTTTCGCACATCCGAAGAAGTAATTTTAATTCCGTTCTCAAATTCAAAATAATCCGCATCTATAGTAAATGCACCGGTCTCGTCAATTATTTCCAATTCAAGCAGAACCGCAAGAGCGTCGATTATTCCGCTGCCGCAAATTCCAACCGCCTTTTTATTTCCTATCGTAGAATAATTTATTTTTCCGCCGGATATCCAAACTTTATCGATTGCGCCGTCAACGCCGTAAACACCGTGAGTAATTCCGGAGCCTTCAAAAGCCGGACCGGCGGCCGTAGAAGCGCAAAGAAGCTCGTTTTTGTGCCAAAGCGCGATTTCGCCGTTTGTTCCGATATCGACGAGTAAAGAATTTTCGCTTTTATCGCATATTCCGCTTGCGAGAATTGCGCATGTTATATCGGCACCGACAAATGCCGAAATACAGCGCGGCAAATAGATTTTTGCTTTTTCTGATATTGGAAAATTAAGTTCTTTGGAATCGATGAATTCACCGAATAATCTGTCGACCTCGAAAGGCGCACACGAAAGCGGTTTTGGATTTTGCGCCGTGACCAAATAAAGCATTGCCGTATTGCCTGTAATAACAGCCCCGTCTATTAATTCGGCTGAAATATTCGCTTTTTCGCTGAGTTCAATAAAAATTTCCGAAAGTGCGTTTCGGATACAAGCGGCAATTTCCAAAATTTCTCCGCTCAACGATTTTTCGATTCGGCTAATGACATCAGCACCGAAACGGGTTTGTGGATTTTTCCTTGTTACCGTGGAAATAAGTCCACCTTTGTCAAAAATCGAAGCGCAAATTGTTGTAGTTCCAATATCTACCGAGACACCGAAATTCGAAAACAAAGGAGTTTCGGAAATAATACTTTCATCCGTTCCGCTTACAATATTTCCAAAATTAAGAGAATCGGGAATTTCTATATTCATATCTCTATTGATTATTGTTTGACACGCAAGCTTTTCAATTCCGTTTACGGAAATTTTGCATTTTTTACAAATGCCTTTACCGGCGCAGGGCATGTCCAAATTGTGATTATGTATACTCAAAAAATTCGAAAGTATTTCGCCTTTTTCGGCTGTATAAATTTTTTCTGTACCGTTTTCCAAAACATTTAATTTTACTTTCATTCGTATAAAAAACCTCCGAAATAAGTTACGGTATTTTGTCCGTTTATATAGTTTAAATTGCAAAGTGCGGCGAGTTCTGATACGGCGATTCCGTATGATTCAAGTGAAGCTATGGCTTTTTCGGGGAAAGGACAGGGGATGGATTCTTTTTTACTGCAATTTTCGCAGTATTGGCAAGCTCCTGCACCCAGTTTCAGCGGATTTTCGAAATATTTTTCTGCTTCATCAAATATCAAAAAAGCAATATCATTATGTTTTTTCGCCGCCGCGAGCATTCCCTCTATATCGAATGAATCTTCAAGTTTATAAATTGTTTGGAAAATAAAAGCGTTTGTATATTTCTTTGCTTGCGCAATCATAGAATCAATATCGCCGACATCCGGCGGACACATCCAGCAATCTCCGTATTTTCCGCATATATTTTGCTCACACGCCGCGCGGAATTCACGGTTAAACGGAATATCGGAAACCTTTATAAAAGCCGTATTCTCGACTCCGATTTTAGCCGCATAAGAAGTGATTTTCTCATTCAAATTATTCATTTTATCCTGCTTTCAAAATTAAGTCTTTGGAGCAAAATCCTCAAAAAGCTCAACAAACCGCCAAAGGCGGTTTGTTTTTTATCTTCCTTCCTTTCAGGAAAAGAAGCGAATTCGGATTGCAAGTCCAATATTTTTCAACTACAACCTGTAGAACTTCCGCATTCGGTACAAACTTTGCAGGTTCCGTTTTTCACCATTTTAGTAGATTTGCAGGTCGGGCAAACTTCGCCGTAAATATAGCTGTCAGCGGAATACATTTGCTTGTCAAGGATATTTTTGTTTTCCAGCTTTTCACCTTCGACTTCCGCATAAAAATCAGGCTTAACTTGGCAATAAGTATAATTATTCAATTCAATATCGATAATTTTTGAGATTAAATCCGAAATAGAATCTACAAATTTAATATACGGATGTCCTGTTACAAAGCCGCTTGGTTCATATTTTTGACCGCGGTACATTCTGGCGATATCCTCGGCAGGAACACCGTATTGAAGCATTTCCGAAATCATTGTGGAAAGGCTGTCCAAAAGTCCTTTAACTAAAGAACCCTGTCTGCCGCTGCTGACGTAAAGCTCGCCGATGTTGCCGTTTTCATAAAATGATGTCGTAATATAAAGTTTAAGTCCGTTTATGCAAGCTTCGTGAACTCTGGCCGTACGAATTCCGGACGGCTTCACTCTCAGCGGTTTATAAACTGTTTTTGTATTTTTGGCTTTTTCAAGCAGTTCGTTATAAGATAAATCTTCCAATTCCTTTTCTTTCCCCCCTCCGTAGCTTGTGTTCAATGGCTGGGTGGCTTTGCAGCCGTCTCTGTAAAGTGCGATTGCTTTAACACCCAATTGCCATGACAATAAATAAATATTTTTAATATCATCTTTAGTTGCTTCGTTTGGCATATTGACGGTTTTACTGATAGCGCCGGTAACATTCGGGGTCAAAGCGCCCATCATTTTAACATGACCTTCGGGCAAAATATATCTTTGTCCGCTTCCGCATTTATTCGCGGTATCAAAGATTGCATAATGTTCTTCTTTCAAATGCGGTGCGCCCTCGATTTTACCGTCAACCAATACTCCGTTTTCTTTTCTTAAAATATAGTCAATAATATCTTTTGTTTGCGAATCGGTGTATCCAAGCTTTTCAAGAGCAGCCGGAATACAAGGATTCACGATTTCCATAAAACTTCCGCCGACAAGTTTTTTGTAAGCAACATGGCTGAAGAACGGTTCGGAAGAAGTAGTGGCGCAGTCCATTGCAAAAGCGATTGTTCCGGTCGGCGCAAGTACGGAAACCTGTGCGTTTCTGAAACCGAATTTTTCGCCCATTTCTATAGTATTGTCCCAAATTTCACGCAAATCTTTTGAGACATCTTCAAAACCAAGGCTTTTCAAAACTTTATGGTCGATTCTAATCGGGCTGTATGTTAAGTTTTCGAATTTATAATCCGGTTTAGTAGCGCCTGCAACTCTGGCATGGTTGCGGATAACTTTGCTCATATATTTTGAATTGATATGATAAGCATCAAAAGGTCCAACTTTTTCCGCCATCATTGCAGAAGTATAATATGAGTATCCGGTCATAATGCTTGTCAAAGCGGCGGCAACAGCTCTTGCGCTGTCTGAGTCATACGGAATAGCCATTTGCATAAAAAGCATACCGAGATTGGTCAAACCGAGACCTGTTGTTCTGAATTTATATGATTTACGTGCGATATCTTTTGTAGGAAATTGACCCCAATGAATTGTTGATTCCAGAACCAATTGAATTAACTTAATTGCATGGAGATAAGCCGGCATATCAAATTTATTTTGCTTATAATCATAAAATTTAACAATGTTGATACTAGCCAAATTACAAGCGGTATCATCGAGAAACATATATTCGGAGCAAGGGTTTGAAGCGTTTATACGGTTATAAGCTTCGCCTGCTTTTCCGTCTTCTCCGGCCGGACAAGTGTGCCATTCGTTTATAATGTCATCGAACTGAACGCCGGGGTCGCCGCACCGCCAAGAAGCCTGAGCGATATTGTCCCAAATTTCGGAAACACTGACGGCTTTGTCTGCAGAAGAATCTACTCTTCCTCTGAGATTGAGTTCGGCATTCTTATCGTTAATACTGCGCATGAATTTATTCGGAATACGCACGGAATTGTTTGCATTCTGACCGCTCACGGTTTCGTAAGCTTCTCCGTCGATACTGGATGCATAGCCCATTTTTACAAGAGCAACAACTTTATCTTCTTCTTTTGCCTTCCAATTGATAAAATCCAAAATTTCGGGGTGATCTATATTAAGTATATTCATTTTTGCGGCTCGTCGGGTTGTACCGCCGGATTTTATTGCGCCCGCGTTTCGGTCGGATACTTTCAGAAAGCTTAAAAGCCCCGAGGATTTTCCGCCACCCGATAAAAATTCATTTTTCGAGCGAATATTTGACCAGTTTGTACCGACTCCCGAACCGTATTTAAAAAGCAAAGTTTCTTTTATAATCTGGTCGGTGAGTGAATTTTCACCAACAAGCGAGTCTTGAACAGAGATTATAAAACAAGCCGAACCTTGAGTTCTTGTGTAAGCGTCTTGAGAAAGAACAACATCGTCGTCTTCTTCGCTGAAATAATAATGTCCCTGAGCAGGTCCGTCAATATCATACGAAAGCTTAAGCCCTGTATTAAACCATTGAGGAGAATTCGGAGCCCAAATTTGCGCAAGCAGCATATAAACAAGCTCGTCGTAAATTATTTTGGATTGTTCCTCATTAATCAGAACCTCGTCATAAAGCGCGTTTACCCAAAAAGAAACCATTCTGTGACAAAGCTGTTTCATAGAAAATTCGTAACCAAGGTCGTTTATAACACCTTTTTTACGAAAATATTTGCTGGCGATAATATCGCAGGCGCTTTGAGTATAATGCGATGGAAATTCTAAATTTTTCATACTTGTTATGACTTCGCCCGTGCTGTGATTTACAAGCTTTACATCTGTCTTTTTCCAAGTAAATAAATCGTAGACACTTTTATTGGAGCCTTCCAGTTCTTTTGTGTAGTGCCTAAATATTTTGCTATCTAATTCCATAAAGGAGCCTCCTAGATTATTATAGCAGTATAATAAAGTATAACTTATAATTATTACAATTGATTTATCTTTTGATTATAAAACATATAAAATATATTAACAGAAAAATTCTTTTAACACAATTTTTTTAGCACTCATAGGATAAAAAGTGATTTTTGCTTAAGTTTTTGCCGCTTCCGGCAGATACTTGCGGCTTTGAAATCAAAAAATTTATGTGGTTTTATTCGGCCGCCGCAATGTAATTATTATTTCCATTTTGATAAAATAGTATAAAATAAATCCGCACTTGAATATAGTATACTAAAAATTGTCGAAATATCTTATATTTGCTATATAAAAAATAATTTGATATATTTGTATAAATTTATTATAATATAGAAAGAATTAATTCTTTTTGCTGAAAATATTTGTTTTATGCTGTAATTAACTGATACTATTTTCATTTTGATAAGTAGAAAAAAATTTTTCACAGCGGAGCGTTTCACGCATGCTTCAGGCGTGAAATGAAATATTTTTTTCTATCCTTAATAATGAAAATAGTATGAAATTTGGTTTTGTGGGAATTCAGTTTAATTGTTATTGATATAGCTCAATTTGCATATATAGGGATTGTTTTCGGATGCCGCACTTTTTAAAAAGACGGTTTATTTTCAGCTTAAAGGAAAAACTTAACTTAATTACTTTATCAAATTGAAAATACAATTTGGGAAAGTATACCTAATTATTTTGATAATTAAACTTTTTTTAAAGAATTTGCTTTATTATCAAGTTTAATTGCCGATGTGTTAAAAAAAATGATATTTATTTTTCCTAGGCGGCTTTTCGGGGCCGAGTGCGTAAGGAAAATATATCATCAAAGACGATTAAAAAAAATAATATCTATACTGCGGTATTATCTTTTGCACGGGCGGTCGTGTATATTTTAGAAAACCGCTGCAAGCAAAGCTTTTTTAGTGGATGTGGTATGTATTATTTTGTTAAATTGCGAAAAATTAGGTAGGGCATTTATTTTAGAAACGAAAAAAATAGGCAGATTACATTCATGTTCGTATTAAGTATACAATGTTCAAATTGCTTTTTCGTTTACATAATAATGCCAAGGTTAAGAAATTTTAATTGGGGGAGAAGGATAATCATATAACTATACTTATTAATCACAAAAATCCATTCTTCAGCTGATTGGAATTATTCGGGTTTTTTTAAAAATGCTTTCGGCTCGAGTGTTTTTATCGGCACAGTTTTCGCAGATTTTCCCAACACAAATTTTTATATAAAATAATATCACTTTAAATTAAAACCGAAACTAAGCTCATACTATTTTCATTTCAAAATGAAAATAGTATCAAGCGGCAATTCCTTGAAACAGCGATATTTTTTGTGGAAAATATTTTATACATAATAAAATTTTATACGCAAAAACTATTCACGACAAAATCTTAAAGGGGATTGCTGATGATTAAAATTGGGATTGTTGGGAACGAATCTTCTGTTTATATAGAAAGAATAGTCTTTACTTTGTTGTCATTAACAAATTTAAAAGTGATTACCGTTTCGGCGGAGGATTATATTGAAAAAAAATCGGCGCTTTTGTCAGAAGATGCCGTAATTATCGTAAATATAAATTCTGTCGGAATAAATATTGTCGAAAAATTTAATATTTTGATATTAAATGCCGAAAACAACTATATATATCAAAATCAAATAGTTTCTTTACAGGATTCGGTTGACTATTTGATTTTAGATGCCGATCAATTGGAGGTTATAAACCATTTTGATTCGGTTAGGGCTAATTTAATTACTTGCGGGTTTAACCAAAAAGCGTGCATCACAACTTCAAGTATCATCAGCTCGGAATACGAAACGATTTTAGTATGTATTCAAAGAGCATTTAGGTCGATAAATAATAAGTACATTGATCAGCAAGAATTTTCTGTTGATATTATGCCTTTTGGGGACAATAATATTTTTAATATTTTGTCGGCGATAGCCTGTGTATTGATTTGTGGTGTAAAAATTGAAAGCATATCAGAATAAAGTTAGATCGATGAATTTAGGAATTAAAGAAAGCGACGCTCAAAAATATTAGGCTCATTTATTATTTAGAATTTATCGATATAATTACAGGTACATTTAAATATTTTAATTCGAATATTTGGTTCTAAATCTTTATTATTAGAATAAAAATATATAAGATTTAAATGTTAAAAAAGCTCATAGCAGGTTTTGAATTACGCATGATAATTATAGCTTAGAGAGGAGAATTGTTTGGATGCAAGAAGATAACCTTTTAAAAAACAACCAGGTAAAAGTTCATGGAAGAATAGTGTCTGAGTTGACTTTTAGCCATGAGGTTTATGGCGAGAGTTTTTATAATTTTAATTTAGAAATAATCAGACTTAGCGATACAAGCGATGTTTTACCCATCACTATTTCGGAGCGTTTGATTGACAAAGAAGAGCTTCAGATCGGGATTATTGTTTATATAACCGGTCAGATAAGGTCATATAATAATTATACAGATACCGACAGCAAAAACAGGCTTATATTGACTATTTTCGCGCGTGATGTAGAAATTTTGGAGCAGGAAAATACCAATATAAATCCCAACGAAGTTATTCTTAACGGCTTTATTTGCAAAGCCCCGATTTACAGAACAACACCTTTTGGCAGAGAGATTGCCGATATTTTGATAGCGGTAAACAGAGCATATAACAAATCTGATTATATACCGTGCATAGCTTGGGGAAGAAATGCGAGGTTTGCAGCTAAACTGAATGTTGGCGATAACATTAGGATTTGGGGCAGAATGCAGAGCAGAGTTTACCAAAAAAAGATGGAAAACGGCGATGTTATTGAAAGAGTTGCTTTCGAAATCTCTGTATCTAAAATCGAAACTATGGTTAAAACTAACAAAGAAGACGAATAGGTCGCTATTTTTGAACAAGCTTTATTGACAAATTTACCCTTTAAATATATTATATTTATTAAGTATATGTATTAAAAGGGAGGGTTAATATGAGAACGGAAAT
This sequence comes from Eubacteriales bacterium, assembly GCA_031551135.1. GTDB lineage: Bacteria > Bacillota > Clostridia > Lachnospirales > JAITVM01 > JAITVM01. The sequence goes on from JAVBOA010000019.1 coordinate 43,075, forward strand.
TTATGTCGAGGTTGGCGGCAAAAAAACTTACTCCAAAACACTTGTTGATACGGTTAAAGAAATTTGGAAAGCAGAAGGCAATAAAGTGAAAGACCTTGAAAATATTGAGCTTTATTTCAAACCGGAAGAAAGTAAATGTTATTACGTTATTAATTCCGATGTAAAAGGATATTTCGAAGCCTAATAAGTTTAAGCTCCTACTTTCTTATTACTTTAAAATTTTTTTTCAGCGATTGCATTTGATGACATAAAAAAAGTTATGATTTTTTTCATAGCTTTTTTATTTTTTATAAAATAAATTTAAATCCGGCCGATACTGCTGTATAATAAAAAATATTGATTAGAAATATGGAATGTTTAGACTAAATTTGTAAAAAAAGGAGGGATAGGAATGCTGCAAATTTCATTGTCCATAAAAGAAGCGATGGATGTATTGGAGAATTGTATTGTCAGTTCGGGGGCATCCTGCGAATGTGTCGGAAATTATTTTAATGAATCAAACGACGGCAAGCAGGTCGGAGTTTTAATATTTGAAAAATATTTTATGCGCAACGACAGCAGAGCCGGACTAACTGTGGTTTTAAATAATTTATCGGGTAGGACGACGGTTTATTATAAAGGCTCCGGCGGCGGAACCGGCGCGTTTTTTAAATTCGATTGGGGTATTTCGGAGGATTTGGAATCTTTGGTTGAAAAATCTTTGGATAATTATATAGTCTAATTGCTATACAAAAAAAGGCACTAAATTAAAACAGGATTACGGTTTTAATTTAGTGCCATATTTTTTTATGATAATGGATCGGTTATAACAGGCAGATAAACGACTTCCCAAATGCCCGGCGTAACTTGTTTGAAATTCAGCCAAACGTCGGTTTTTCCGCTTTCTTTAAATAAAATATGTCCTTCGGTATCGGAAGTTTTTACAAATTCGCCTTTTTCAAGGTCGCTGAAAACAGTTTTTGCAAATTCCTGACGCGATAAAGATTCCATACCTTGTTCTTCAAGAGATTTTGATTGTAAACGGTCAATACTATGAAGTTTTCTGAAATCGTCTTTTGTAACAGTCAGATTTTCATCTTTGCAAAGCATTTCAAAATCAGATTCCCAGTCGAATTGTATTCCGTATTGAATCCAAATTTTTGCTATAGACATTGGCTCCATATCTTTGAATACAGATTTATCATGAGCTTTCGCGAATTCGCCGTATGCTTTTTCTTCTGCTTCAGTAAATTCAAAAACAGCTACGGTTTTGTCGAGGTCTTTTTTAATATTTAGCTGACCAAGTGATTCTTCAACTTTTTCGATATCCTCAATATCGTCAATAACTTGAGAAGCAGTGATTTCGGTATCGGGCGCTTCTGTTGTGCCGTTGTTCAGAGTTATCTCCATAGACGGAGCCGCAGAAGAACTGTCGGCATTGTTATTGGAGCTGCCGCACCCGGCCAAAGGAAAGGCAAGCATCATTACACACGCAAACGCGATTAAATTTCTTTTCATTATAAAAATTACACTCCTTTTTAATTGTTTTGAGCGTTTTCTTGAATATTATGAAAATAGTACAATTAGGGAAAACGAAAACCCTCTAACGGCTGCCAAAAATTACAGCGGTATATTTATTGCTTTGGAATAATTTTAACAACGCAATAAATTTCAAGCAATCCTATTATTATGGAAAATAATCTTTAAAATAAATTTGCTCTAATTATAAATTGTACTTATAATTTTACTACCGCCTATTACATAAATCAATATTATATAATTAATGTCACAATTCAAACACAGAATTGTAAAAAGAAATATCCCGAAAAATAAATTTTTGGCAGGGGAAAGCCTATTTTTGCTTGGTTTTGCCGGTAATAATTTCTGAAAGCTCAATAGGTGATACAAGGGTATTATTTTTATAAACACGCATATTTCCGCCTGAAAGTTCGTCTATTAAGAGAACTTTTTCGTCTACTATACCAAACTCAAATTTTATGTCATACAATTGTAATCCGAACTCCTGAAGATATTCTTTTATGATTTTGGCGCATTTTTTCGTGAGTTTCTTGCATTGTTTGTATTCGTTTTTGGACATGATATTAAGCATAATAAGCGTATCTTTCGAGATTACAGGGTCGCCTTTTTCGTCGTCTTTTATTGTAATTTCAATAAGCTCGCTAAGTTCCTGCGCTTCCTCAACATACGAGGAATAACGCTTATAAAATGAACCTACGGCTTTGAAGCGGCAAATAAATTCAAGACCTTTGCCGAAAATTTTTGCGGGCTTTACAGTCATTGTTTTTTCTCTTAAATTTGATTTTAAATAATGTGTGGGGATTTCTTTATCGATAAGCAGTTTAAATAAGGTTTTGCTCAATTTCAAGCTTGCTTGGCCCAGCCCTTCTATCGATAAGCCGACCGAATTTTCGCCGGGATCAAAAACGCCGTCTTTGCCGGTGGCATCGTCTTTGTATTTCAGTAAATAAGTTTTGTTTTCTAAAACATAAACATCTTTTGTCTTTCCTTGATAAACGAGTTCCATAAATCTTCACCTTTTCTGTTTTATAATATTCAACGACATATCTTTTTGAAAAAATACGAATTTAAAGCTTTGCTTTTTCCTAATTATAGCATGTTTTTTTTATTTATAGCAATTCTGCAACAGATTAATATTGAAACTCTTTATTTTTTTTCTGATTTTATTTTCTGAGGAAATAAAACACATCAATAGTAAAAAATGAAATATTAATATTCAAAATTGCTTTATGAAAATTAACTCTTTGGCTTTGCGGCCAAAAAAATTCCCCAAACAAAATCAATCTCCGCTCGAAAATTTTTACATTATATATACAAACGCTTCCAAATAAAAAATTTACATCTCAATGATAATATAATATAATATTTTTTGTATTTAAAAAACAATTATTAGTGTAAAACAAATTCTTTAGAGGTGATTAAAATGAGACATGTTGGTTGTGAAGCGTACGGCGTTAGACTTCCGATAATAACTACAGGCGACAATCTTACTGAAATTGTTGTGGATTCTATAATAAAGGCAAAAGAGTCTATTGGGGCCGACCTTAAGGAGACTGACGTTGTTGGGGTTACGGAAGCCATCGTTGCAAAATCACAAGGAAATTACGCGAGTATACAAGACATCGGTGAGGATATCAAAAAAAAATTTCCTAACGGCGAAGTTGGTCTCGTTTTTCCTATATTAAGCAGAAATAGATTTTTGAATATCCTAAAAGGTATTTCTCTGGGTGCGAAAAAAGTATATGTTTTGCTGAAATATCCAAGTGACGAAGTCGGCAACCCGATTATGGATTCCGAATTGATTTATGAATTAGAAGATGAGCTGAGCGGGCTAATTGATGCCGAAAAATTTAAGGCTATCACAAATAATTACAAGCATCCGTTTACTAATATCGATTATATTTCGCTTTATGAAAATATTTCGCCGAATATAGAGGTGTATCTTTCGGATGATGCGCGTGATATTTTAAAACTTACTAAAAATGTTTTGGTAGGCGAAATCCATTCTCGTTTTAAAACAAAAGCCAGACTTTTGAAATCAGGAGCAGAAACGGTATATACTTTGTCCGATATCCTGAACGAAAGCGTAAACGGAAGCGGATACAATCCGGATTACGGTGTTTTGGGCTCCAACCTTTCTACCGGAACAAAGCTAAAACTTTTCCCTAGAAATTGCGATAATTTTATAAAAGATTTGGAGAAAGTTTTTCTCGAAAAAATGGGCGTTTGCCCGCAGCTTTTGGTTTATGGAGACGGAGCGTTTAAAGACCCTTTTGCCGGAATTTGGGAGCTTGCTGACCCGGTGGTTTCTCCGGCGCATTCCGAAAAATTAGGCGATACCCCGAACGAAATAAAATTAAAATTTATTGCGGATAATGATTTTCAAGACCTTTCGGGCAAAGAAAAAGAAGATGCGATTTTGGAAGTTATAAAAAATAAATCCAAAGAAAATGCGTATAATGACGGAACTACCCCAAGAAAATATGCCGACCTTTTGGGAAGCCTCTGCGATTTGATGAGCGGCAGCGGTGACAAAGGTACGCCTGTAATTTTGATAAGAGGATATTTTGACGATTTGTCAGTAAATTAACTAATACTATTTTCATTTAGATAAGTGGAAAAAAATTTTTCAAAGCGGAGCGTTTCGCGCAATGTTTCTAGCGCGAAATGAAATATTTTTTTCTATCCTTAATATTGAAAATAGTATAAAGTCTAAAATCTCGGTAAATTTTTACCGGGATTTTTTTTGCTTTTAAACAAAAATATTGTACTGAATTTTATGCACATTAAACAAGAAATCTGTGTTATTATATAAATTAATTCAGAAGCAAAGTCTTTAGCGATTCCAGAATAAACGCTATAAAAGCTGTATCGAGGTGAAAAAACTATGATGAAAGAGCTGTCGATGCATATAATCGACATTGTGCAAAATAGCATACGGGCGAATGCGAAAAATATTTTAGTATACGTTGAAGAAGACAATATAAAAAATAAATTTATTATCAGAGTTGACGACGACGGCGAAGGAATGGACGAAGATTTTTTAAAATATATAAAAGACCCTTTTAAAACAACACGGACTACAAGGAAAGTCGGCTTAGGGATTCCGATGCTTGCTCAAACTTGCGAATTTTGCGGAGGGGCATTGACGATAGAAAGTGAAAAAAAAATCGGAACAAGAATCACCGCCGAAATGGATGAAAATAATATTGACCGCCCGCCGCTCGGCGATATCATAAATTCCATGCATCAATTGATTATAATGAACGAAGAAATAGATTTTGTATATAAGCATATAAAAAACGGAAATATTTATGAATTTGATACAAAAGAAATAAAAGAAGTTTTAGACGGCGTGCCGTTTAAAGAGCTTGAGGTATCTTCTTGGATTAAGGCGAATATTTCGGAAGGGCTTGAGGAAATCGGCGTAAAGTAGAAAAATTTTCCAACTTATTTTGGATTAAAAACTTAGTTAAATTTTTATCTTGCACAAATAGTATTTGGTTATTTTGTAGATATTATTTAAAAAAATTCACTTAAATTCTTTGTTATTTACTAAATTTTTTTTCATGATATAATATGAATTATGTGTTTTTTATATATTATAATTTTTTTTTATAATATATTTGAATTAATATTCAGTTTATACTATTTCCATTTAGATAAGTAGAGAAAAATTTTTCAAAGCGGAGCGTTTCGCGAAATGCTTCAAGCGCGAAAATGGAAATAATATCAGCAGTAAAAAAATTTTTTTAATGGAGGCATATATGAGTCTTTTAACTTTTAAAAGAGGTATACATCCGCCTGATTGCAAAAGCATAACTATGGAAAATCCAATTGTCACCATTCCTCCGGAAAAGGGAACAAATATGGTATTTCCGCTGGCTCAGCATATCGGAGCGCCATGTAATCCTATCGTAAATATCGGCGACAGAGTTTTGATGTACCAAAAAATCGCAGATACGGATGCATTTGTTTCGTCTCCGATACATTCCTCGGTTTCGGGAATTGTCAAGGAAATTCGTAAGACATTAACCCCGGGTGGGGTTTCCTGCAACGCAATAGTTATTGAAAACGACGGCGAAAACGAGAAGCTCGACAGAAAGCCGGAAAAAGAAAATTATAAGGATTATACAAAAGAAGAGATTGTAAAAATTGTTCGCGAAGCAGGAATTGTCGGTTTGGGCGGTGCGGGATTTCCTACGCATATAAAACTTAATCCGCCGAAAGAATGTAAAATCGATACAGTAATTGTAAATGCTGCCGAATGTGAGCCTTATTTGACCACGGATTACCGTGTTTTGTTGGAAGACTCAACGACTTTAGTCGAGGGTTTGAAAATAATATTGTCTTTATTTCCGGAAGCAAGAGGAATAATCGGAATTGAAACAAACAAAATGAAGGCGATAGAGATTTTTGAAAAGATTTGCCAAGACATTCCGAATATCGAAGTTGCCAGATTGCAGCCTAAATACCCACAGGGAAGCGAAAAACAGCTCATCTCTGCATGTACGGGTAGGGAAGTGCCATCCGGAGGACTGCCGGCACATATCGGCGTTATTGTTGATAATGTTGATACAGTTGTCGCCATCCAGCGCGCCGTTGTTCATAACAAACCTTTAATCAGGCGTGTTATAACTTTATCAGGCTCATGTTTTGCAAAACCGGGCAATTATAAAGCCAGAATCGGACAGTCTTATAAAGAGCTGATCGAGAAAGCGGGCGGCTTTTCGAAAGAACCTTCTAAACTTATTTCTGGCGGGCCGATGATGGGCGTTGCTATGTTTGATTTAGATATACCAATAATAAAAACCTCGTCGGCGATATTGGCGTTTAATGAAGAAGAAGCTAATTTGCCGCAAGAACGAAACTGCATAAGATGCGGAAAATGTGTGGAACACTGTCCGGTCGGGCTTATGCCGCTCGAGCTTAACAAAAATGTTATTTATAAAGAAGATGATTTATTTAAGAAAAATAATGGACTGGATTGTATAGAATGTGGCTCTTGTTCATTTATTTGCCCTGCAAAAAGACATTTGGCTCAATCAATAAGAGCTTTTAAACGTATTATGCTCACAAAGCCGAAAAAATAAAATACTAAAAAAGGAGGATATAAATGTCAAAAAAAATAATAGTTACAGGAACTCCGCATATCCGAAGCAACGAGTCCATTGATTATATTATGAAGCAGGTTATATTTGCGCTGATTCCGGCTTCTTTAGGTGCAATTTATTTTTTTGGTATACGTTCACTCTATGTAATTATGATTTCAGTTGCGTCGTCTGTTTTTTTTGAATATCTTTATCAAAAATTAACCAAACAAGCAATTACAATTATGGATTATTCGGCGGCGGTGACAGGGCTTTTGCTTGCTCTGAATTTACCGGCGACTGTGCCTTTTTGGCTGCCGATAGTTGGTTCGTTGTTTGCAATTGTGCTTGTAAAACAGTTATACGGCGGACTTGGACAGAATTTCATGAATCCGGCGCTTGGTGCTCGTGCTTTTTTGCTTGTATCTTTTTCGGCCAAAATGACGACATGGATTATGCCGCGTGAGAATTTCTTAAATTTTTCTTACAACGCAATGACGACTCCGACTATGCTCGGTTTGGTGAAAAAAGGTTATACTCCGGAAACTGCTGATTATATAAATGCTTTTTTGGGAAATATCAGCGGCTCTTTGGGCGAAACCTCGGCACTCTTGCTGTTAATCGGCGGAATTTATCTTATTTATAAAAAAATTATTACTTGGAGAATACCTTTTACATACATTGCTACAGTATTCGTCCTATCTTATCTTTTAGGCAGAAACGGTTTATATGAAATTTTGCTCGGCGGAATTATGATCGGTGCGTTTTTTATGGCGACAGATTATTCGTCTTCTCCGGTTACGCCAAACGGGCAATTGATTATGGGAATCGGCTGTGGAATTTTGACGGCACTTTTGAGAAGATATGCAAATTATCCCGAATCGGTTTCGTTTTCGATTTTGATAATGAATCTTTGTGTACCGTTAATTGATAAATTTACAAAACCTGTTGTATTTGGAACAAAAGGAGGGGATAAGAATGTTTGAGATTTTTAAACCCGGATTAATATTATTTGCGATTTCGCTTGTGGCCTCCCTGAGTCTCGGCTTGGTAAACGAAATAACAAAAGAGCCAATCAAACAAATGGAAATCCAAACCGAAAATAACGCCCGAAAAGAACTTTTTCCGGAGGCGGATAATTTTGAAGCTGTTGAGTTTGAGCAGTCAAATTCGGTTACAAAAATTGTAGAAGCAGAAAAAGGCGGAGAAAAGCTTGGATATATCATGAACGCCGAACCTAAAGGATATGGCGGAAAAGTCTCTTTAGTAGTTGCAGTTGCTTCGGACAACACAATAAAAGGCGTTAAAGTTTTAAAACACAGCGAAACTCCGGGGCTTGGCGCGAATGCCGGAAAACCGGAATTTATTGACCAATACAAGGGCTTGTCGGAAGGAATAAAAGTAACAAAGCAGAAGCCCGCAGATAATGAAATACAGGCAATAACCTCGGCGACAATCACGTCGGAAGCGGTTACGCTTGGCGTAAACGACTGTTTTGATTTGATTAAAAGTCTCAAATAGAAAAGAGGGAGTATATGAGTTTTTCTAGGATAATAAGAAACGGATTGATTGATGAAAACCCTACATTTGCGCAGGTTATCGGAATGTGTCCGACCCTGGCCGTTACAACATCCGCGATAAACGGAATCGGCATGGGACTTGCAACAACTTTTGTGCTCGTCGGCTCGAATGTGGTTATTTCGATGATTAAAAAAATCGTACCGGATAATGTTCGTATACCGGCCTATGTAATAGTTATTGCGTCTTTTGTTACGATAATCGAGTTTTTGCTCAAAGCCTTTTTACCGGATTTGAATAATGCTCTCGGCGTTTTTATTCCGCTTATCGTTGTAAACTGTATTATTCTCGCCCGTGCGGAATCTTACGCAAATAAAAATACGGTTATCGACTCAATGTTTGACGGAATCGGAATGGGCATCGGCTTCACTTTTGCGCTGACTATTATGGGTGTAATCAGAGAATTTTTAGGCAATGGCTCTGTTTTCGATATCACGCTTTTGCCGGAAGCTTTTCCACGCACAACAATTATGATTTTACCGCCGGGAGCTTTTTTTACACTCGGATTTTTGATTGCTTTTATGACTTATTTAAAGAGAAAAAATGCAGAAAAGAAAAGAGGGGCTATGAATGGGGTTTAATGCTTCGCAAATCTTTTTGATTATGATCAGCGGGATTTTCGTAAATAATTTTGTTATGTCAAGATTTTTGGGAATCTGTCCGTTTTTGGGTGTCAGTAAAAAAATCGAAACCGCTTTGGGCATGGGCGTTGCCGTAACATTCGTAATGGCTCTTGCTTCGGCGACGACGTATATTGTTTATACTTATATTTTAGTTAGCTTCAAAATAGAATTTTTGTATAATATCGCTTTTATTTTAATTATAGCCGCACTTGTGCAATTGGTTGAAATGTTTTTGAAAAAATCAAATCCGTCGCTTTATCAGGCTCTCGGCGTGTATTTGCCGCTGATAACAACGAACTGTGCGGTTTTGGGTGTTTGCGTTATAAATAAAGATACACCTGATTTTGGTTTTATATCTTCGGTTTTTAACGGAATTTTTGCGGCATTGGGCTTTACGCTTGCGATTGTTCTTTTTGCGGGAATAAGGGAGCGAATCGAACGCAATAATATTCTTCCTGATTTTCTTGGATTTCCGATTGCTATGATAACAGCAGGGTTGATGAGTATCGCGTTTCTGGGATTCGCGGTACAATTACCGCTTTAAGGAGGTTTTTCGATGGATATAAATACTGTTATGTCTTCTGTTTTAACAATAAGCGGTTTGGGACTTTTGCTCGGCTCCGGGCTGGGATATGCGGCTATTAAATTCAAAGTCGAAGCAGACGAAAGACTTCCGCTGATTCGGGGAGCTTTGCCGGGCGCAAATTGTGGCGGCTGTGGTTTTCCGGGATGTGACGCGTATGCGGAGGCAGTTTTAAACGGCAATGCTCCTGCGACGGCTTGTTCGGTAGGCGGAGCATCTACGGTTTCGGCAATCTCTGATATTTTAGGAATCGAAGCGGTTTCTTTAGAAAAACAGGTTGCATTTGTTAAATGTAACGGAAATATGACTGATGCTGTTTTTAGATATGATTATCAAGGTTTCGGCGATTGTGCGGCGCATATGCAGCTTGCCGGAGGCGGCTCGAAAGCCTGTATTTACGGTTGCTTAGGCTGCGGCTCTTGTGCTAATGCATGTCAATTCGGTGCAATAAATATGATTGACGGTATTGCAAAAGTGGATAAAGAAGCCTGCACGGCCTGCAAAATGTGCGTTTCGTCTTGTCCAAAATCTTTAATTACTATGGTGCCTTACGAAAATCATGTTAATGTAGTTTGCAACTCGGCAGATATCGGAAAAGTTGTAAGAGGGCATTGCAAAGTCGGTTGTATTTCCTGCAAAATGTGCGAAAAAGCTTGTGAGTTTGATGCCGTGCATGTAGAAAATAATTGCGCTGTAATTGACTACAGTAAATGCACCATGTGCGACGAATGTGTTAAAAAATGTCCAACTGCCGCTATACGCTCAAAAACTTATTCGAAAGAAGCAAAAAAAGAGGCGGCTACTGTTTAAAAAAAAGCACGATTGTGCCATAAAAAATACTCAGACTCTATGGAGAAAACCCATAGAGTTTTTTTATTTATGCTATTTTCATTTTGATAAGTATATGTTTGCTGATAAACATTCCATCTTTTTAATTGTTTATCAGCAAACATTTTCCGCTGTTTATAGGCAAGCATTAATGATTTTGTATTATAAATCATTAATGCGACCTATATAGAAAAA
>JAVBOA010000012.1:0-83134 GCA_031551135.1 Eubacteriales bacterium
GGTGAAAAGCTGCTAACTGTAAAATCTGCAAATATAGAGAAAAATATACTTAGAGTGCAAAAATTACATCAGACGCTTGCAAGAAAACGAAAAGAATATATCCGATATGTAGTCAGTATTTTAGTGAAAACCAAGCCAAAATACATAACGATAGAGGATTTAAACATATCCGGAATGATGAAAAACAAACATCTGTCAAAAGCAATCGCACAGCAAAATTTCTACTATTTCAAAGAATGGCTGATTTATAAATGCAGACAATTAGGAATAGAAATAAGAATAGCAGATAGATTTTATCCGAGCAGTAAATTATGCAGTATTTGCGGCAAGATAAAATCAAATTTGAAATTGAGCGATAGAATCTATCAATGTGAATGCGGGAATAAAATAGACAGAGATTTTCAAGCAAGCATAAATCTTGAAAGATGTAAAATATACAAAATAGCCCAATGAAGTGATTGTATATATTACCGTGGGCTAACACGGGAATTTACGCCTATGGAGTGTTATATCAAACTGTAGTAGCTTTTTAGCAAGGCAGGACACGTTGAAATAGGAATATTCTAAAGTATATACATTTCTATATGTTTTAGTTAGCAGTTATTCAGAAAAAAAGGGGGATAGCAATGGATCATCCATTAAGAAATAAATCGCTAAAAATATTCGCTGGGGCAAAGTTGAAAGCAGACATACTCGACTCTCAGAAGCCTTGGCTATTAATACGAGCAAATAGAAAACTGTATGACCACGTAATTCTGAAACCTGAAGCCGTTGAATGTGCAAAAGTGAAGGCAACCGAACTCGATATCACCGACATAGAAAACTATTTAGAAAATGGACTTGGGTTTGGATTCTACCCAGACGGTAAGCCAATTACACAAAAAGACCTAAGACTTGAATTGAGTATTGACGAACAGGAAGATGAATTTTGCAATCTCTACATAAGAGAATTGGAAAAAGGAAATCAAGACACGCAGCGATATGGTCATAGCATGGAATATCTTGAATGTCAAAGGCGAATGGTTGCATTTTATGAGATGAGTGTGGATGGTTTCAGCGCAAAAACAATACGACTCGAACAGATAAATTCTCAAATTAAAACCTTTGAAAATGCCATTGAATCTCTAAGGCGAGCTGGTACTTCCGACGTGACCGAATACGATAATGAGATTTTAGAGCTTAGGCTTGAAAAAGCAAAGATAACAAATTCCCTCTATGGTAAAGAAAATGAATCCGATGAGGAAATGAAGCGAAAGCTTAGCGTTAATGAAAGAGCGTATGAGAGTGACTTCGCATGGAATCAGTATTTCCCAAATCTCAGGTGCAGAGCCAGTGAGAAGTATTTCAGAGAGCATCCTGAGGCTACCCCCTCTGGGCAGTTGAAACTCGCAAACGAAAGGCTTTCAAATACATTAGATGAGATGCTTGTGATGTCTGCTGCCCTGTTTGTTAGTATAGTCCTTTTGACGATTTCTGTTTGGCTACAAAATAACCGTCCAGAGTACACTATTATAAGTATTCTATTAAGTGTTCTTGTGGTTGTTGGGTTTCCGATGTCGATAAATCATTTCAGCAGTCGTAAGAAGTAAAATTAGTGAAGGGATTGAACTTGATGTGAAACAAGTAACAGTAAGAGAATTACAAAATGCTCTAAGAATGGCAAATTATGTTCCAAAGAGGACGAAAGGGAGTCACCAGATATGGACTAACGGGGAACAAAATATTGTTGTCCCCGTTGCGCGTCTTAAATATGTAATAGCTGCAAAAATCATTAAAAAATGTGATTTGTCGAATTATTTAAAGTCATAGATAAGTTATAAATAATACCATATTGACTTTATTTTAATTTCGTGTTAAATTAGAAGGAAGATTTCTGAGAGAAAAATGCATAGAAATGGAGTGAGTTGTATTATGAGAAGTAATAACGGCGAAGGGAGGATTCTTACGGGGCAAATAAGATATGTAGATTTCTCTCAAGGTGATGTAGCTCTGCAAGGTGGTGTAAGACCGGCCGTAATAGTTCAGAACAACGCAGGATGTAATTTTAGCCCTCGAATCTGGGTTGTGCCTCTGACATGTAAAGTCGATAAAGCGAACCATTTGCCAGTACACATTAGGATACCAAAATCTGATGACAATGGTCTAAAGCGCGATAGCATGGCTTTAGTGGAACAAACCCAATTTGTTTTAAAGGATAAAATCGGCGATTTTATCGGCTATTTAGAGACAGAAAACGCAACAAAGCTTGGAAATGCTTGGATTAATAATTGTTGCGGAATGTTTCCGTCGCAAGTATTAGCTCCGGCTTAAGTTCTGTTCTGATAAATTATACAAAAGAAAATTGCGAATTTTAAACATTTGTATATCGGATATAATACTAACATTAAGAGGTGATCTGATGTCTAAAATTGAAGAATTAAGGCAGGTACTTTTAAAAAAAGTCATTAAGGGGAAGCCAAAAGTTAAGGCGGATATCTTCGACAAATGCGTCGAAATGAAAAAGCTAAGTAGGGTTGAGGCTACTAATATAGAAAATGGAACAATCAACCTTGACACAGTAGATGATCAAAAACTATTTTGGATACTAAAGAATTCTATCCCTGTCATTCCCAAATTGGGAAAAATGGAAGATTATTTTACTGAGCTTGAGCTACGGAACTACGAGTACTTTGAAGTTGATGATCAAACCAAAGTGTCTTATCCACTCAAATTTGAGAATGTTGAAAACCTGAAGCCAAACGAGATTGTTTCTAAACAATATGGCTTTTATCTTACTGTAAAGGAAATCAAAAGACTCCATTCGGCTGGAATATTGCAGGTAATACCTGAGCTTCAGCGAGGTGGAGTAAAGAACGCTTATGACGAACTAAAGACAAAAGTAAATAAGAGTCGTGTGGCGCAAATCGCTGAAAGAATTTCTGAAGGCGAATATTTTTTCAACAGTATCTCTTTTAACCTGATTAATGACGACAACGCTATTTGGGATTACGACGGAAGCAAGCTATACATCGAAAAGGGCTTAATTATTGTGCCTGATGGAAATCACCGTGCTTTTGCTTGCGAAAGCATTCCCGACAACGATCCACACATGGATGATAAGTTCCATGTTTTGTTTACCGTTCTTACACCGGCAGAAACAAAGAAAAAAATTGCTCAAGAGTGGAATACAGAGCCAATCAGCAAATCTCAAAAAGAGTATATGGTCATTAACAATTCCAATAGAATATTAGATATGGTTTTACGTGACGATGACTTGGATGACTTGATTAAGAAAAACATTGCTACTTCAAGTGACAAAAGATTAGTTAAGTCCTCCATCTACGTCTACAGTGACATATCGAAGGCAATTCAAAAGTATTACAATGGCAACAAGATATCAACAAGAGAAGAACAGAGAGAGTTGTCTGATTGGCTTGTTATGGTTTTCAATCGTGTTGCATTTTTGTTCGGAGATGACCTCAAAAATGCTTCTACATTACGTAGGAAGAAATGGAACCTCCTACCCTATGCCATGTATGGTTTTATTTACTTGAGCAAAGAACTCTATAAGAAACCGAATTGGAAGACCATTTTTGACCAGTGTATTAGAAGCATTGATTTTTCCAATACGGCCGATTTCACTGGAAATAGTCTTGAGAAAACAAAAATACTTGAAGCAGAAAAGATATTTCGTGAGGTGTTCAAAAATGTACAATAAGCCGTGGAAAAAAGAATATATCTCACAAGAAAAAACAAATGAAATTGCACTGAGTGCCTTATTTAAGAGAATTGGCGTCTATGAGGAACGATATGGTAAGGACTTGTGTGAAATGAATTTGGAGGAACTTAAAAGTGTTTTTATTGCATTGAATATTATATCGAACCAAACGAAACTCAGCTTTAAGAGTATGATGATTGGTTACATAGATTGGTGCATTAGTACAAACAAAACGTCGAGAGAAAATGCCTTGCGATTGCTCAATGTCAACGAAATCGTGTCACCAAATGCAATTGAAACAGGAATGATTAAGTCACCTGAAGAGGTATCCGAGATACTCGAAAAAGCATACCCACAAGATTACAGAACTTTATTTCCTAATAAAGCTGTATTGTCTCAGTTGATTTTTTGGTTGCTCTATTCGGGTCTTAAAGATGATGAAATATCGCTACTAAAGAAGGATGACCTTGATATTGAAAACAAAACGATAAAAAGTCCATCGCGTGAAAATATTACTCATAGGGCGTTTAACGAAGTTGTTCCTCTCTGGGAGCGTTTTATGGATATTGACACAATTGAATTCGAAGCGATTGGAAGAGGTGCTGGACGAGTAAACAAGCTTGTTAACAATGATTATCTTTTTAGATACTTTGGAAACAAGGTGGGAGAAGAACATATCAACCGTCAGGTTGTTAGAGATTACCTCCACACACTTTTCGTTAAGTATCAAGAAGCGACTGGTATGCATAAGATGGTAAGCATTACCAACATGGGTACTTCAGGATATTTTTACCGCCTAATGATGTCTGCTCGCTCTGATGAAGATGTCAAAAATATTATGCTAAACTTTTATGGGAGTAATAAAGGCAAAGCATATAGCCAATTTAACAACTACAGAGATTGGCGGCGGTACTACTTCGAGTAGTATTCTTAATAGAAATAAAGTGATAATTGTTGGTTATAATGCCAACAATTATCACTTGACTTAGCGACACATTATCAATACAATATATATACATATATATAACTTCAATGGAAATGAAGAGTGTTTTAAGCAACCAAATATAAAATAAGTAGTTTTTAGAAGGGGTCGATAGCATATGAATAGAACTTTGATGACGACAGAAAAATTTGCTAGAAGAATTCTTGAAATGGGAAGTTGTAAGTTTAGCTTTTATATTGAAGCTTGCGACTATTTGCTGACTGTAGCAAAGATTATTCTTGGCAAAAGGCAAATAGTGCTGTTTGTAGACGAGTTCAATGAAAAGGTAGGAAATAAAAACTATACAATGGCTTTTGGTGTAGATGGATTTAGCAACGACTTTGGAGAAGAGCAGATTATTGATAAGGCAATGGCTATAAAGTCAATTATTAATGGACTAAATTCATATAAAAACAAATCAGGGCTAACTGATTGCTCTTGGATCTGGGATGATGAATTATTTGAGGAAAGAGTTTTGATTAATATAAGTTATGACTTTCCTGATTTATCAGCCGAAAATTAATTATTATAACTTATCATTATAATATCAACAATGAAATAATTGTCAATACATACCTGACCTATATTGAAAAGATAATAAGTCTAGATTATAATTTGATGATACGTTTTGCTTGTGAAGGAGATTGAAATGAAATTCTACATTGCTGATACACATTTTTTTCACGGAAATATGATTAAATATGAAAACAGACCATTTAAAGACGTTGAAGAAATGAATGAAACAATTGTTGCAAACTGGAATAGAAAAGTTGCTGAGAACGATGAAATCTACATTCTTGGCGATTTCGCTTTCTGCAACGGCGATAAGGTAAACGAACTCCTTGATCGTCTCAATGGTAAAAAATACTTAATCACCGGCAATCATGACAGCTTTATGAAGTACAAGGAATTTGATCGAAGTAAATTTGTGAGCATAAGAGATATCATGAAGGTAAGCGACAACAAAACGAAAATAGTTCTTTGTCACTACCCTATCGCTGTATGGGAAAGCCAACATCATGGCTCACTGCACTTTTATGGACATATTCACAAGCTTGGATTTGACCGCTTTCCAGACTATGCCCACAAGGAAAATTCATATAACGTAGGTGCAGATCTAACAGGATTCGAGCCGGTTACTCTGGATGAAATCCTGGCAAATTACAAAACATGGATGTCAAAATAAATCCATGAAATTCAAAGAAAAAAGCTGTCGGGCAACCCTAATGTACAGTAATCAATTAATAGTTTTATGTGATACCGATAAATGAGATCAAAAACAATTTATGTGTACCAAGAGCTGCCTCGACACTATTTTTTTGACCTGAACTCAATAAGCATGATGAAATATGTGCAAGTTAGGTATAATGCTATAACAGGAAATGCGCTAGAACAGAGCATTTACTTATATGGACATAGTTTAATTATAAAGTTCTTCGTCATAAAGTTCATCATCAAGTTCTTCGTCGTGAAGTTCATCATTATCGAGTTTTTCTACGCCAAGTTCAGCATATGTAATTTCACCGGTTTGGAGTTTATCGTTTAAAATTTCGGAAAAAAATCCAGCCAATGTTATTCCATAATAAGGAATGGCAACAACTGATAGAATTCCAAATGTCACAAGAGATAAAATTTCCCAAAGAAAGAAAGAAATCCACAAGTTAAATATTCGCATTTTATATCCATGCGTCAATCTTTCTGAAATTCTTAAGGCATCACGAGCTGACACGTCAGGAAATTCTGAAAGTATAAAAGGGGTAAAAATATAAGCATAAGTTTTGATTATTCCGGGAATTAAAAATAATAGTGAATGTAGAACAACAAATAATGTATGCAGGACAAAACACCACAATTTTTTTAGTATATTTTGAAAAAGACCTTCGAAAATATACTCTGGTTTCACTGCTTCTCCACGATAAACTTTTAAATAAAATCCATTTATTGTAGTACACAATAACCACCCCAAACAATAGGCAATCATTCCTCTTATGTCGCCTGATTTGGGATCAAGCCTCAATAAGATAAACACAAAAATAACACCCAATAGCAATAATGATGAACAAATAACAGTAAACCATTGTTCTTTAAATCTTTCTCGGGCAAGTAATTTCATTTCTTGCCTTGTATACATAAATATCTCCTCCATATATCATACTGTTTTCTTAAGTTCATTAGCTTAAAAAGTCAGGTCTTTAAATTATCGGATTGTGAATTCAATAAATTAATGATCTGTGATACTTAGTAAATATCTGGAAACCAGAAAAATATATACAAATAATTATAAAATTGGATAGGGAGAGGAATTGGTAAATATTTATAAATACAATATCAATAATAATATTGACGGCTCATCATCGCTGTGCTATTATTATATAGCGGCACATGATACATAGCGGATTTAGTGTTCTGGTAGTGTCATGACATCATCTCTCGATTCGGGAGTTTGATATAGACAAAATATAAACATAAAGGAGCATTTTAGAATGGCGAAAAATGAAAAAAAGAAGTTGGACAAATCTGGTTGGAAAGCACAGTTTATGTTAGTGGGTGTGGCAAAGGTCAACGATTATACATACAAAATGGATGCAAAATCCGAGAGATCCGATTGGGTGTACAACTCGCTTAATCTCGGTGTAGACTGCGGAAGCAGTTGCGGAACTATTTATGCCGAAATGATGGGTGGTTATGGATCAGAGCGTGACAATGTTCTTTATGTGCATGGTAAAAAGGAAAACGGTCAGGACGATTTTGAAAATAGATTTGTAATTGACTGGGATGATCGTGAATATGGCGATATATTAGAAAGCATCGGGGACGGTTGCTTCATCACAGTCGGATTAGAGAAAGACAAAACCGGCAAGACGTTTCCGAAAAAGTTTTTGTCACCATATGATGCAATTGCTTATGTTAAGGAAAATCTCAAGGATGGTACTGTCGTGAATGTAAAGGGTAATATTGAATATTCCGTATATCAGGATAAGGTACAAGCGAGAAAGAGAATTACAAGAGTTTTCTTGTCGAGCGTGGATGATTCGAGTAAATATGCTGCGAGATTTTCGCAATCAATGCTTCTGAAAAAAGACAGCCTTGGAAAATTCGACAAAGAAAAAGGAAGCTTCCCTGTCTACGCAACAGTTCTTGAGTACATGAAAATGTGGAAAGAGAAAGAAGTAAAGCAGTTTCTCCCTCTTAACAAGACGTTTGAGTATGTTGTTAATCCGGAGAATAAAGAAGGGTCAAAGAGGTTCGTCGAGAAGTATCTTAAAATCAAAAAAGATGTAACTGAAATCGCTTTTGATGGAATGTTTATTGAAAGCGGTGCTCTGGTCACTATGACAGTTGATGATTTGCCTGAAGATATTCAGGAGCTTATTGAGATTGGTGCTTACACCGAAGAAGAAGCATTGGCAAAATGCACTGAGAACACCGGAAAAGAAAAAAGAATGGTGATTTTAAAACCCTCTCTGAAACTGGTTGGAGAAGAAGGAAGCAAAGTTCCTGCTGTTGCTATAGTAGAAAAGAAATATTCTGAAGAAGATTTGGTATTGGACTTTATGCTCGAAAGTGAGGAAGAGCCGGAAGAAGAGTATCTTGCTGAAGTAGAAGCAGGTTTAGAAGTATCTGATGGAGATGTTGATTCTTGGCTGGACTCGCTTTAAAATACAATCATAGACATATTGTCAATAATAGAGGAGATAACATATGGCTAAATACGGAAAACGAAATGAAATTGATTTGAACCCATTGTCTTATGGAATTTCTCTACTTGGCGAGAGCGGAGTAGGGAAAACCACACTTATAAAATCAGTATGCGAAAAACTTGCTGGCGAAGATGGATATTTGTTTTTGGACATCGGCAAAGAAGACGGATGCAGGGCGATCAATGGGATCGTCGCTGAAACCTGTGAGGACTGGGATAAGTTCGAGGAAGTTGTTGATTATATCGTCGATAATAGAACTTCTGAGTATGCCGACTTGAAAGTAGTTGTTATTGATACAATTGACCAGTTGTTTGACCTTGCAGAGCAGGAAGTCATTGCTCTTCACAACAGAAATAATCCTGACAAAAGAGTTGACTCAATTAATGCTGCTATGGGTGGCTATATGAAGGGGCAAGACAAAGCGGTTGAGATTGTTTTAAACAAGCTCTGGGAGCTAAAGCATGTTGGGGTATCCTTTATTATCATCGGTCACGTAAAGAACAAAGATGTCACGGACATCGTTTCTGAAGAGTCTTACAAAACACTTACTTCGAACTTGACGCAAAGATATTTCAACGCTATTAAAACAAAGGTTTATTTCTTAGGTCTTGCATACGTTGACAGAGAGATTATCAAGGAGAAGACCGGCAAGAAAAATACTGTTACAAAGAAGGATGAAACCAAAAGCGTTTTAAAATCTGAGGTCAGAAAAATTAATTTCAGGGATGACAATTTTGCCTTGGACAGTAAATCAAGATTTGCAGACATTGTTGAGTCAATACCTCTTGATCCAGATGCCTTTATTAAAGCAATGCAAGACGCTATTTTAGCCGAACATTCTAAAGGCAGTAAAACTGTTGAACAATCACAAAAGGAACAGGAAGATGCTGAAGCAAAACGACTCAAAGATCTCGTTATTGCAGAAGAGAAAGCTAAAAAAGAGAAGGAGTTTTCAGGTCTTGTAGGCAAAATTAAGGACTACATAAGGGAAAACAAATCTGAAATGAATAAGCTTAAGCCTATGCTTGAAGAAGCAAAAAGACTTGGGTATGCAAATCCAACAGTAGTTGACAATATCGACGACGCCAAGGCTCTGCTGGCTTTGGCTCAGTAATAATTGAGGGCGATATTACCACTGTGATATCGCCTATCACTTTCTATTTGGAGGTGTTAAGTTGGCAAAACAGAAAAAGAACGACGTAGAGTGGACACAATGGTGTGAGCTTTATGAATATGTAAAAAAGGAAATACTCCAATATGATGAGAATCAAAAAATCCATCAATCTCTTGTCTTGAGGTTGAAAGGATTGGCATCCGGTAAGTTTATAGAGAACAACAATATATCAAGCAGCGCAAAATATGATTACAACATAATTCTCCGAACATTTCAAGTCTGTAAGCCTACTATACTGACCGCGACAAAAAATAAGACTTTTGGCAGTGAAATGGCTAAATTTGTTTACATCTGCGCCATTGTCGAACACAACATAAATGATGTATATATGAGGCTTCAGAAAGCAGAACAATCAAAGGAAAAGATGACGGTTGCGGATACGAGTGTTTTGTACCATGAAGGTGCTGATTATATTACTAAAACAGAAAAGGGAAAGACAAATTTAGAAAACTTATGGTAAGGCTGTGATCAATATTTCGACTCAAAAAAACACGACTAAAAAGCCAAAGTTGACACCATTTGAAGAAGAGATGGTGTCAACTATAAAAAAGATTAATGAATATAAACTTGCTTGCGAAGCCAACATTGTAGCGATTTTTTATTCAAAGCCCGATTTCATTCTTGAAACATCATTAAAGCTTGAGGATTTTGGACAGAACCTCTGGAAAGTCTATTTTGCTATAGCTCGTGATTTGGTTTTACTTGAAAAGAAATCGGTACTCGATGAAGTTACAGTTGGTCTATACCTCGAAAAACATGACAAACTTAAAGAAAAATACGATGAATACGGCGCCTACGAAACTATTTCCAACGCAACCGCCTACATAAAAGCAGGAAATCTCGACGGATATATTCAAGAATTAAAAAAATGGAATGCGGTAATCAAACTTGCTAAATGTGGATTTCCTGTCAACGACAAGATAAGCGAATACGCCGACATGTCTGCCGAGGAAATCTTCCAGCAGTTAGAGACGCTATTAAACCACACTTTCATCAATGTTGATAGTGAGGTTAAAAGCTACAATGCTGTTGAAGGATTACAAGATTATATAGACGAAATGAATGAAGGTTACGCCGTTGGTATGCCTCTAAGCAGTTGCAGTATTTTGAACAGGGAAATTGGCGGCTTAAATTTTAACGGACATATATATGGGCTTGGTGCCGCCTCCGGTGTGGGCAAATCCACTATGGCCATCAATTACATTGTTCCTTCGGTTCTTAAGTATGATGAGAAAGTTGTATTCATTATTAACGAAGAGGATGTTACGAAGGTAAGACGAGAGCTGCTGATCTGGTGTGCAAACAATGTTTTCAAAGAAGAGCTACATAAATATGTGCTTCGAGATGGAAAGTTTGATGAAACCACTCTTGCCCTTCTCCGCAAATGCGCTGATTGGTTAGAAGCAAAAAAAGAGAGCAAGCACATTACAGTTATTCCTCTTGAGAAATATTCTGCCAAACTGGTTGTGAAAATCATCAAAAAATATAACAGTTTAGGCGGTGTCCGTTGTTTTGTTCTTGATACTCTTAAAGAAAGCTACGACGCAACCACTGATGATATTTATAAATCCATGACGAGAGATATGGTTGATCTTTACGATGTGGTCAAACCCTCCGGCAAAAATGTTTGTCTGTTTGTGACTTATCAGTTGACGAAAGCAAGCCTTAAACAAAGATATTTTACAAATCATGAAATCGGTCAGTCAAAGTCAATTGTTGATGTTATGAGCGTCAATCTGATGATGAGACCTCCCCTCCTTGATGAGTTCAAAGATGGTAAAAATGAATTAACTTGCTACAAACTTGAGGGAAAAAATGGACGGTCAAAGATTCCATTTACTTTAGATAAAGAGAAGCATTACATGATTACTTTCGTAACGAAAAATAGATTCGGGTCAACAAATGAGTATCAAATTATTTCTGAGTGCGACCTTTCAAGAAACACGCACAGAGATATCGGTATTTGCTATGTCAATCAAGATTGGTAACTTTATTTTTGACTTTTGTGAGGTATGGGGTGATTTTGGTGTGCAAATTCATGAATTAAAAAGATACATTACCAACAATGATAAAATAGAATACATCTTAAACGATCTGGGTTGCCATAGTGTCAAATTTCATCCGTCAAAGAATTATTATACCAGTGCCAATCCGGATGGCGACAACAAAGCCGCTGTCTGCGTTATCAACGACCAGCACTTAAGTTGTCGTAACTATACTCGCTACATCGGAGATAATGCAGATATTTTTACCCTTATTCAGTTTTACAAAAAGATTGATTTTAAGGAAGCCTTCAGATATGCGCACAAAGTTTTAGGCTTAAAGTTTTCCGTAACTGACTCAAAGCCAGTTCAAGATAAGCCAAAACAAGATCCATTGGATATCTTTAAAAAAGTCATTAATCGCAAAACGAAAATTAATGTCTTCGAATATGACGTGTTGAGCGAAAATGCCTTTAATGACTTTGTGCCATATATTCATTCCAGTTGGTTCAAAGAAGGTGTAATAAAGAGGACGATTGACAAATTCGGCTTAGCTTACAGCTATAAGCACAAGCGAACAGTCGTGCCGTTACGCCATTGGGCAACAGGTGAACTGCTCGGATTTAACATGAGAACCAGTGTAGACAATTGTACAGAGTTTGGAATTGCAAAATATTTTACAACTCCGAATTATCCGAAGAGCATTAACCTCTTTGGTCTATGGGAAAATTCTGATTCAATTCAGACCAAAAAGAGTGTGGTCGTTTTCGAGAGTGAAAAATCAGTATTGAAACGGCACAGTAGAAATGACGAAACGGGGGTTGCTTTAAGCGGTCACGCTTTGCATCCTGAACAAGTGCGTATTTTGATTGGTTTAGGTGTACCCATTACAATTGCAATGGACAAAGATGTTGATTTACAAGAAGTGAGGCATATGTGTGAGAAATTCTATGGCATCAGGCCAGTTTACTATATTTTTGACCGTTGGGGTCTCTTGGGAGCGAAAGATAGTCCAAGTGATGCTAATAATCAGGTCTACGAATTCATGTTCAAACATCGCATCGAGTATGACAAGAAGGAACATTTGGAGTACTTGAAATACAAAAAATGAAAGTTGGTTCTTATGGCGAGAAAAACAATCGAAGAAATAAACGCTTTGAAGAAGAAGTTCTCGGTAGATCGCTTTTGGAGCTGGTCGAGGCTAAATAAATACCAGATTAGCTCATTTGAATATTTTCTAAAATATGTACTTCATAAGGCTGAGGACAGAGCAACGTCAATATATGCTCCTTTAGGCGGCATTGTCCATGACATTTTGGAAAAATTTTACTCTGGTGAGCTTAAATACGCTCAAATGCTTGAGTCATTTGAGGATTATTTATTTACACTTGAGTTTTCTGATTACAAGTTCAATCACAATGATGAAGAAAAGAACCGGAAAATCGCTGATAAATACATATATGACATGAAACATTTTTTCAAAAATCATAATCCTTTGAAATTTAAGGTTGCGCTCGAAGAGTTTGTCACCGCAAAGATAGGAAATCATGTATTCATGGGGTACATTGACTTGGTTTTCAAAGATGGCGATGGCTGCTTCAATATCGTAGACTTCAAGACTAGCAGCATGTACACCGGCGATAAGGTGCGCGAGAACGCAGGACAGTTAATTCTCTACGCAATCGCTCTAACGCAAATGGGAGTTCCGCTTGAGAAAATTAAAATCTGCTGGAATTTCCTCAAATATTGCAATATTGAAATTGTCCAAGCCAATGGGAAGAAAACCACACGAAAAGCTAAAAGATCGGAGATTGGAAGCAGTCTAAAATCAAACTGTTTGATGTGGTTAAAAAAGTTAGGTTACGGTGATGAGGCACAAAACTATATCGATCTCCTTTTGGAAACCAATGATATCAGTTGCTTACCGTCAGAGATATATTATAAATATCGAATTGATGATTGCTATGTATTTGTGCCTCTCGACAACAAAACTATTCAAGATATTTGCATTGAAATAATTGACACGATTGCCGACATCGAGAAAAAAGAACGTGAATATAAGAATACGCACGATGAAAAAGTTTTCTTTGATTCTGAAGAGAGTGTCGGGAAAGAGAGCTTCTACTTTGCTACATTGTGCGGATATAGTGCAAAGCTCCATAAACCCTATGGGCTATACTTAGACAAAATGAATGCAAAAAAGAATGGCGGCATCTATGGCGACACATTTGAGGAATCAGTTGAAGATGATTCGCTGGCTTGGCTTAATGATATTTAGGATTTATAAAGGATGGTGATTTTTTATGGTTGACCTGCATGTTCACACAAAATACAGTTTACTCGACTCGACAATCGAACCGGAAGAACTTGTAAAAAAAATGAAGGCGCAAGGGAAAACAACCTTGTGCGTTACAGAGCATGGTAATTTGTATTCTAGTATCGAATTATATAAGCTCTGTTTAAAAAACGGAATCAAATATCTTCATGCCTGTGAAATGTATATCTGTGATGACGTGCAGATAAACGACAAAGACAATAAATACAATCATTTGATACTCATAAGCAAAAACGAAGCCGGTCGTCGCAATTTAGTAAAGCTCGTATCGCAATCAAATAATCACAAATACTTTGGAAAACCACGTATTGATTTTAACATGCTTTCGGCTCACAAAGAAGGGTTAATTGTTTTAAGTGCATGTATGGCTGGAGAGATACAAAGAGCCTTAATGAATAATGATATTACTCTAGCAAAAAATACGGCTCTCAAATACAAAGATTTATTTGGAGACGATTATTATTTAGAATATCAAAGCCATTCAGATAAGGTGCAGCAACGACTAAACAGACAGATTATTGATTTGGCGAATGAGGTGAAGATAAAGTATGTCGTCACCACTGATGCCCATTACATTGAAAGAGATGTGCAAAAATACCATAATATCTTTGTTCAGATAGGTCAGTCGAGAGAAGTTGGAGAAACTTACAACGACTGCTTTCTCCAAACAGAAGAAGAGATTTTAGAAATTTGCAAAAGTACCACCAGAGATGAAAATATGGCTGCCATCAGGACTACTGAGGAAATAGCAAATAAATGCAATGTTACAATTCCTCTGTCTGATCCAATTATGCAGCACTTTGAAACTCCTTCCGGATTCAAAAGCGAAATTGACTATCTTAAACACTTGTGTATTAAAGGGTGGTCAAATAGAAAGATTGACAAGCTTTCTAATGAGCAAAAGGTTCTTCGAAAGAAACGACTTGCTTATGAGGTTCATGCAATTGAGGAAATGGGTTTTGAAGGCTATTACCTAAATGTGTGGGATTACGCAAACTCAGTAACTCGAAGGGGTATAGCCCGTGGCTCTGGAGGAGGAAGCCTTGTAGCATACTTGCTCAATATTGTTGATACCGATCCGGTTAAATATGGTCTTTACTTCGAAAGATTTATTGATGTTGGTGCTCTCCAGCTTCTCAAAGACGGCAAGATTACAAAAGCACAGTTGAAAACGCCGGATTTCGACTTGGATTTTGGAAGAGAAGACAGGGAAAAAGTTTTGCAATCAGTCATTGACAAACATGGCATAGAGAAAATCGCCAGCCTCGGATCATTCCAGTACATTTGGGCAAAGGGAGCGATCAAGGATATCGGAAAAGTCCTTGGTATTCCCTTTTCTGTCACAAACGAGATGACTTCGAAGCTGGATGGCGAGACAATTCAAGAAGTATTGGACTTAGGTTTATTGAAACAATTTGAAAAAGAATATCCGGAGCTTTTTGAGTATGCTTCGAAACTTGCTGGATTACCTAAAGCGTTTTCAGTACATCCTTGTGGAAAAGTTATTTGTGAGCAGTCTGTGGACTACTACAATTCTACTGAGATAAGTGACTCTGGCGATATTGTTCTCCAAGGCGACATGCATACAGCCGAGGACTTGGGATTAATCAAAGCCGACTTCCTCGGATTGAGAACTGTTGATATTATTTATGATGTTTTGGATATGATCGGTAAGAACTATGATTATATTGCTCCCCACAATATCAATTTTGAAGATGCTACAGTCTGGGACAGCTTCAGGAATGGTCATACAGCAGGGATTTTTCAATTTGAATCCGAGGGTATGAAATCCACTCTAAGAAATATCGAGTGTTCCTCGCTGTATGACTTAACCGTAGCGAACGCACTCTACAGACCGGGGTCGATGGCGTTCATTGACAATTATGCCAAGCGTAGAAAAGGCATTGAAAAATATGAATTCCTGCATAATGACCTCAAGCCTATTCTCGAAGACAGTTACGCAATTATAGTCTTCCAAGAACAGCTCATCGAAATTGGCAGACTAGCCGGATTAAGCAATCCCGATGAACTGCGTCAGGCAACAGCAAAAAAGAAACCTCAGTTAATGGCAAAAATTGAACCTGAGCTTAAAGATGGTTTGATGCAAAGAGGTTGGAATCAGGAGCAGGTTGATATTCTTTGGGATACTATATTAGATTTTGCACGATACTCCTTCAACAAATCCCATGCGCTGGCGTATGCAATGATAGCATATATCTGCATGTTTCTAAAAACTTATCATCCAAAGGAATTTATCTGTGCGTGGATCAACAGCTACGGAGGTAAAACACAGAAGCTTCCGGTTTGCTATGCTGAGTCAAGAAGGCTTGGTGTTCCATTGTATGATGCTCAGTTTGGCGAAAGTAAGTCTATAGCTCAGGTTTACAAAGATGGCGTAATGATTGGAACCCAGACAATTAAGTTTTGCAATGCTCAAATTGCTGAAGAGTTGATGGTGTTATCAAAAAATAAATATAGATCATTTATTGAATTGATAGGCGATATCAAAACCAAAACATCAATTGAAAGTCGGCAGTTAAGAATTTTGACTGGACTCAATTTCTTCAGCAAGTTTGGTAAATCGCAATACTTGTTAGATTCCATTGAAATTTATGATAAGTTCCACAACGCTAAAAAAGAAGAGATTAAGCAAATCAAAATTAACGAGCTTGAAAAATACGGTCTGACGGAATATCTTATGGAAAAGTTTGCTGGGAAAAGAACGGCTGCTCTTTATAAGGAACTTGATGTTAAAGGACTGATATCAGAACTTTGCTCAAAGCTTGAAAACAAGGTTATGAGTATCGTCGAGCAAGTGAAGTTTGAAATAGAATTCCTTGAATATACCACTTATATTAACCCGAATGTAAATCATGAGTATTTCATTGTCATAGGCTTTAAATGCTATAAAGATGTCACAAAACCTTACCTTATTTTGAGAAATATCAGCTCTGGCGAAGAGGTCAAAACAAGGGTTAAACAGGGAAAGAGTTTCAAACAAAATCCTTTTGGGTGCTTTAGTATTTTGAGGATAAGGGAATTTAGTGAACAGTTCAAAAAGAGAAATGTTGGAGGCGACTGGGTTGAGACTGATGAGAGGGAGCCTATATTAGACGAGTGGGAAGTGATTAAATAATGGTTGAATCCATAGAACAGGTATTCAAATGTACTGTAGCCAGAAAGATTTATTCCGCAGAAGGCTTTAGAGTGTACGCAGTTGAGGTTGACAGAGACAAATATCCTAAAATAAAACAAACAAAATACGGTACAGTCTCCATTTGTGGAGACATTCATGAACTTGGCATAGGGGTAAAATACGAGGCTTATGCGACAGAAGAAAACGGAAAGAATGGCTACAGCTATCGAATAAGAAATATCAAGCGCGAAAAACCGACTACATCAAACGATATGGAACTTTTTCTTTTAGAAATCCTAACTCATCGTCAAGCTCAAAGTTTGTATGCGGCTTATCCTGATATTGTTGTTCGTGTCATTGAGGATCGGATTGACGACATAGATCTCAGTAAAACATATGGAATCAAAGAATACACTTTCAACAGAATAAAGGAGAAAATCGTAGAAAATTATTGTCTGGTGGAACTGGTTGATGAGTTTAAAGGTCTTCTAAGCTTGTCAATGCTCAAAAAAATATACCTCAAGTATGCTTCAATACAGATGGTTCGAAAGAAAATGAAGGCTGATCCTTATAAATGCCTCTGTGACATCAGTGGAATTGGATTCAAAACAGCAGACAGTCTTTTGCTTGAAGTTGA
Organism: Eubacteriales bacterium; assembly: GCA_031551135.1. Classification (GTDB taxonomy): domain Bacteria; phylum Bacillota; class Clostridia; order Lachnospirales; family JAITVM01; genus JAITVM01. The sequence continues at coordinate 17,645 of JAVBOA010000012.1, forward strand.
TAGGGTATCAAAAGAAAATATCATGACAGGCAAGCCTCCAATTATTGAATTTGAATACTGTCTGATGGATAGTCACCAAAGGTGTCTGGCATGTGTAATGTATCTATTGCAGGAAAATGAGAGTAACGGTCACACAAAGATGAATATCATCGAGCTTAAAGATCAATGTGAAAAACTTGTCCCAGCTTGCGCAAAACATTTCCCCTCCGTAGTAAAGGATGAAAATATCTTCTATGATAAGATAACCAAGGATGCTTCATTAAGGTCAACTTATGAGATCGAGCTATCCATAGCACAGAGTATTCTGGAGGCTCTCAAGATAAAAAAGGAATGGGATTGCAATATTGAAGCCTACAGAACATGCGATAATGGCGTTCAGTTAGTCGATCAGCAGGTAAATGCTATAGAGAACCTGCGAAAGTATAATGTGAGTATCTTAAATGGTTCTGCCGGAACAGGTAAAAGCCAGACTACATCAGCAATGATAAAGATGCTTGATGATTTAGGGAAATCTTATAAGCTGTTATCTCCTACAGGAAGGGCAGCAAAAATCCTGAAGAATTATACTAACCGGCCTACATCCACCGTTCATCGTGGACTCGGATTTTATCCTCCCAATGATTGGTGTTACAACAAAGAAAATAAGCTCGACGTTGATGTGATTATCATAGACGAGGCTTCAATGTGTGATATCTTTATGTTTAGACGTGTAATAGATGCTATTGATTTTAGTCAAACAAAACTTGTTTTAGTTGGAGATAATGCACAGCTCCCTTCAGTGTCGTGCGGCAATTTACTTCATGATTTCATAGAAAGCCACATTATCCCTGTTTCAACACTTTCTATAGTTTTCCGTTATGGCGAAGGTGGATTAATGAAAGTGGCTACTGATGTAAGGCAAATGAAAAAGTTTTTGGATGGCAATGTTGGTAGCCATATTGCTTTAGGAGACAACAAGGATTACATGTTCATACAGAGCAGTTCTGAAAAAACTGTTAAAAATGTTCTATCTCTCTACAAGAAACTGATGTCGCAGGGATATTGCACTGATGATATGGTAATCCTTTCAGCTCAAAACAAAGGGGAGCTGGGAACTGTAGTAATCAATAATCATGTGCAAAAGATTGCTAATCCTAACGCACTACAAACAACTTCCGAAAAGATAAGAATAGGCGAAACCACATATTATGTTGGTGACATCGTAATTCAAACCAAGAATAATTATAAGGCTAAACTGGACGCAATCACAGAGGTAAGCAATGAGTGGGAGACAGGCAATCAGGAAGAGCCTCAAACATTTATTGCGAATGGAGAAACCGGCAAAATTCTACAAATAGATAGTCAAAACGTAATAATTGACTTTGATGGCAACAGGGTTAAATATTCTCGTGATGAAATGTCAGAGGTAAATCTTGGGTATTGTATATCATGTCATAAGTCTCAGGGCGGTAGCTTCAAGATTGTTATCTTTATCTCGCCTTCTTCACACACCTTCATGCTTAACTCAAACTTAATGTATGTAGGGCTTACCCGTACTACCCAGAGATGCTTTCATGTTGGCGATATAGGGACAATCAATAAGGCAGTAAAAAAGAAAGAAAACCTTAAAAGAAATACCTTTATGCAGGGCTTTCTTTGCGGAAAAATAGCATCATGGACACAATATCAATATTAATCATTGACATTGTGCTTGAAATGTGGTATTCTATTTATTGTCACATTAAAGAATTCTTCTTGTTAGAGTTTATTTAGGAAGGTGAGATATGGAAAGAGTAAACTGGGTTTATGCAGATGGAGGTTGTCGAAATAACCAGTCAAGAGAGAACGTTGGGGGTTGGGGCGTACTGCTAATAAATGGAGATAGTCGCACTGAACTAAAAGGTGCTGCCAGAAACACCACAAACAACAAAATGGAACTAACGTCTTGTATAAATGCCCTAAGAGCCATAAAGGACAAATCCATAAAAACCATCGTTGTGATGGATAGCCAATATGTAATAAAAGGCATTAATGAGTGGATGGCAGGTTGGATAAAGAAAGGTTGGAAAAGCTCCCAGAAAAAGCCGGTGGAAAACAAAGAACTATGGCAAGAGATTTTAGAACTGAAAGGTCAGTTCGAAGACATAACTTTTCAACACTGCTATGGTCATGGAGATAATGAAGGCAATAATCGAGCTGATGCGTTAGCAAATGAAGCTATGGACGGTAATTTGCCTGAAGAACAGCTATAAAATATTATGTAAAGTTACAAAACCCTTGATTTATAAGGGTTTGCCGACATTGAAAACCATATAAAACAGATATTTGGTGTGATAACAGAAAATGAAAGGAATGGTTTTTTGCAAAGGTATATAAAGATTTCAAGTGCTATCTTGATTGCAGGATGCATGGGAATAGGATTGTCTTCGTCAATAGTAAAATCAAATGATGAGACTTTAGAGGTAAAAGAGCGAGGTGTAATTAATAAGTCGCCATCAAAGATACAATATCAATACCACAAAATAAATAGTAATAATTTGGAAACACAAACCGCATCTGAGAAAGAAGTTGTCGTTCAGCAAACTGAGCCGCAAGTCTCACCAACGCCTACACCGGTTCCTATTGTTGAAAAGGCAGAGGTGATAGTAGAAGAAGTATTTGAACCTTATGATATTCCGCTTTCAACAGAGATTCAAGAATATACATATGAGCTTTGTAAGGAACGTGGGTTAGAATTTGAGATTGTTTTGGCATTGATGTTTGCCGAAAGTTCCTATCGACCTTCGCTAATTAGTAAAACAAATGATTATGGCATCATGCAGATAAATAAATGCAACCATCAAAGGCTGAAATCAGAGCTTGGCATTACTGACTTTTTAGATGTTAAGCAAAACATTGACGCTGGAACTTACCTGTTGTCTGAACTTGCAGCAAAGTATCCTGACAATCATAAGATGCTCATGGCCTACAATTTTGGAGAAGGAGGCGCGAAAAAGCATTGGAATAATGGAGTTTATAGCAGCAAATACAGCAGAAATATTGTCGGCTTAGCAGAGGAGATTAAAAATGGAGACTAAAACTAAAGACTGGGTTGGTAATCAGAATAGTGTTTATAAGACTTTAGGAGCATCTAATCATACAGAAAAAGAAAGAGAGCAAGATGACTTCTACGCCACAGAGCCAAAGGCCATTGATGTACTATGTGAGGTTGAGAAATTTGATGGACAGGTTTGGGAATGTGCTTGTGGAGAAGGACATTTATCGGAGAGATTAAAGGACTTCGGATATGACGTTATCAGCTCCGACTTAGTAGACAGGGGTTATGGGAAGAGCGGAGTCGATTTCTTGTCAGTTGGCAAGCAATATTACGGAAACATTGTCACAAATCCTCCTTACAAATATGCCAAAGAATTTATTGAAAAAGCGATGGAATTAGTTCCGGAAGGTAAAAAAGTAGCCATGTTCTTAAAAGTTCAGTTTCTTGAAGGCAAAGCACGTAAGGAAATGTTTAAGAAGTATCCTCCCAAAACTGTCTATGTATCAAGCTCAAGATTACTTTGCGCTAAAAACGCACAGTTTGATGACATGAAAGCCGGTGGTGGGAGTGCAGTCGCCTATTGCTGGTACATATGGGAAAAAGGATTTTATGGCGAGACGACTTTGAAATGGGTTAATTAGTTACTATATCAACTCGTCACAAATGGGGAAGGAAATAATGAAGCAGAAAAATAACATGAGAGATATTAACAGCATGAAAATCTTGATTCATTCTTGACAGACATATTATAAATAATCACAGGAGAACTTGCAAGTTATTAGTGTGGCCACACCTCCCCGATCAGGAGGTAATTATCATAAAAAAAATACTTATAGGTGGAAGCCCCTGTACTCACTGGAGTATAGCTCAGAAAAACAATCGTGAAACAAAAGCAGAAGGTTTAGGATGGGAATTATTCAAAAACTACCTTATAGCAAAAGAAAAATTCAAACCAGATTTCTTTCTCTATGAAAATAACAAGTCAGCAGCGCAGCCGATTAAAGAACAAATAAGCAGAGAACTTGATGTTGAGCTTCAATATATCAATAGCTCATTAGTGTCGGCACAAAATAGGCAAAGATTTTACGCTCACAATATTCCGAATGTTCCTCAGCCTGAGGATCGAGGAATTTTTCTGAAAGATATTTTGGAAAGTGGTATTCCTTGTAGAAATGAAAAAGCTTATTGTTTAGATGTGAATTATTATAAAGGTGGAAATCTAACAAGCTTTAATAAGCAAAGTGGACAAAGATTGATGGTTGCTGAACCAATCTGTGTTGCACAGAGAGGTAGATACTCAACTAAGGATGGTTCAATAGAACAGCATTTTGAGGCAAGGAACGATGGAAAGACAAATGTCTTAACTACCGTCACAAAAGACAACTTAATCGCAGAGCCTTTAAGAATCGGAAGTATCGGAAGTGATAGTCAAGCTCATCGAGTATACTCTGTATATGGAAAATCAATAAATCTTGTTGCAAATGGAGGTGGTCAGGGTGCAAAAACAGGACTATATGCAGTGCCAGTTGACAAATCCTTTGATGCGCAGCCTGTATATACTGTTGTCAACGGAATGATTTCGATTAACGAAAAAATATATCCGATAAAGCTTCCTGATGGATATTATATTATTCGTAAACTGATTGTTACTGAGGCCGCAAGGTTGCAAATGATGCCTGACGACTATTGTAGGGCGGTAAGTAATTCTCAAGCATACAAATGCCTTGGTAATGGATGGACAGCAGAAGTGATTATACATATTTTAAAACACATGAATATTCCTCGTGACGAAGAATTGCTTGTTTTGTCTATGTATGACGGGATAGCAACAGGAAGATATTGCTTTGATAAAATGGGATACAAAAATATAAGGTATGCCGCGTGTGAAATTGACAAGTTTGCAATCAAAGTGGCAAATAGCAATTATTCAGACAACATTCAACTTGGCGATGCATTTCAAGTTAGAGACGAGCAATGGAGTTTCGAAGACATTCTCTTCAATAGAGCTGGTTAAAGGCTTTGTATTGGAAAGGTTTACAATAATCTACTCATAGAATAGGAGTTGAGATATGGATCAAAAGAATCTACTTACAGAAGCTAAAAAATTACAGGTTATATCAAGGTTGTCAAAAGAATTTTGGGAACTTGAAAATTCACTTCCAAAAGAAATATTTGACACAGAAAACTTTTATTTCGCTGGAGGATGTATCTATAGTATATGGAATGGGAAGCCACCGAAAGACTACGACATCTTTTGCACTTCCAAAGCAGCTGTAGATAAGCTAAAAAAATGGTTTGAAGCTAATCCTCACAGAGCAAATTTCACTACTGAAAATGCAATTACAATGGGGAAATATCAGTTTATTTTGAAATACATAGGAAAGCCTGAAGTTGAAGTAGCCAAATTTGACTTCAAACACAACTGTTGCTACTTCCATAGATACGAATTAAAAACACTCTACGGATATGAATTTTTGGATAGCAAGAAGCTGGTGTTCAACTCGGCTAGACCAAGAGATGTCCTTAATATCGTCACACGAATTCCAAAATTCATTGAAAGAGGTATGGAAATTTCTCAGAAAGAGATTTTAGAGATACTGGAAGTTGGGACAAGACCTACTAGATTATACGGAGAAAGAACAAGGTTAATCCATAGGATGAACAGCAATGACAACTATTAATTCAAGGAGGCACATTTATGAAGGTTGTAATCGCTACCGAAGGAACTGATTTCTTTCTCAGCTATAAAGTTATCTTAGAATATTGCAAAATCAAAGGATATGATGTTTACCCTTATGTGGAGCATTGCGAATATAATCCAAGCATGTGCTGGTATAAACTTTGTTTTGATCCCGATGAACTTGACAGTGGACATATGGTTTGCCTTCTAAACAGGAATTACGGTGAAACATTTGAGTGTGAAATCATTGAAGATGATATGTGGCTGTACCCAGATGAGTTGTTGCATATTGAGTGCAGTTCTTGCGCCGATGTTAGAACCGATCCAACATTAATCAAAGCAATTGAAAATATTGGTGTAGAAAACAGCGGTAGAAAAAATGATATGTTCAAATGTGTGTTGAAAATCCATGATATCCCTGATGATGTTGAATGGGAATTAGAAATCTACGACTGCGGTGGTGAAGCGATTAGAGAAGTATCGAGGATTTGGGATTAATGCTGAGAACAACAATTTCTTAGACGAATTTGATAATAATATGCTTAAATAGACTCATTATCAATAACACATAATTAAGAGGTGTGGGTATATGGAACAGTTTATATGTTTTCATAGGAATTACCTGAAATTTAAAGGCGGTGTCAAATACAAAATTACCAAAATTACCTCTAAACATTTCTTTGTCGGCAGCACAAAAATCAGTCGGCATCTCAGTGAGCTGTTTTGGACAGGTGATGTAATTAGGCAAAACAAAAATTGATTATAATAGGAGCGTTTTGATGAAGGTACAAGAATGGTTGGGCGAAGATAATAAGCTTGCAATTGATATTTGGGAAAAGAAATATAGAAATGGCAATGAAAATTTCGATGAATGGCTAAATAGAGTGAGCGCAGGGAATGAAGATTTAAAAGAGTTAATTACTAAAAAGAAATTTCTCTTTGGTGGCAGAATTCTCAGCAACAGAGGTTTAAACAAGGAAGGTAAGAAAATCTCTTACAGTAATTGCTATGTCCTTTCTCCGCCAGAAGATAATATTGAAAGCATTTTTGAAGCTGCAAAGAAATTGGCGAGAACCTTCAGCTATGGTGGCGGTTGTGGAATCGATATTAGTAAACTGTCTCCAAGAGGTGCGGTAATAAACAATGCGGCAAAATCAACGTCAGGGTCAGTTTCTTTTATGGATTTATATGATTTGGTCACAAGCCTTATAGGACAGTCGGGAAGACGTGGAGCATTAATGCTATCTATTGACTGTACTCATCCTGATTTGGAAGAATTTATTGGGATTAAGTCTGACCTGAGCAAAGTAAATAAAGCAAACATCTCTGTGAAGATAAACGATGGTTTCATGCAAGCCGTCAAGAATAAAACAGATTTCGAATTGAAGTTTATTAGAGAAGAAACTGGCGAAGAGATTATAAAGAAGATAAAGGCAGACGAGTTATTTCATAAGCTTGCAGAGATGAACTGGGATTACGCCGAACCGGGGATGCTGTTTTGGGACAGAATTAAAAGCTATAATCTTCTAAGCAATAACGATGATTTTCAATACGCTGGAGTGAATCCCTGCGCAGAGGAACCCCTTCCTGCCGGTGGAAGCTGTTTGCTGGGAAGCATAAATCTCGCCGAGTATGTTACTCAAAACAAGCAATTTGACTATGTTAGTTTCAGATATGATGTCAAAAAGGCAATCGTAGCTCTTAATGAAGTATTAGACGAAGGTCTTCCTCTTCATCCGTTGGAAGAACAACAAAATAGTGTTCGTGATTGGAGACAGATTGGACTTGGGATTATGGGTCTTGCTGATTGCTTAATTAAAATGGGCATTAAATACGGTTCAAAGAGAGCAGTGTACACATGCGACCTTATAGGTTTTAACATGGCTGAAGCATCTCTTTATTCCTCAGCAATTTTGGCAAGTAAATATGGTACTTATCCAAAGTACAACAATAAGGTTCTGGAAACTGAGTTTTTTCAGATGAATGCGTCAACTGAGACAATAGAAATAGTCAAGAAACATGGTTTAAGAAACTCTCAGCTTTTGACATGCGCTCCAACAGGCACTATCTCAACCATGTTGGGTGTAAGTGGCGGTATCGAGCCGATTTTTGCAAACTACTACATAAGAAAAACTCAGTCTCTTCATAATGAAGACTTTGAATATAAGGTTTACACTCCTATCGTAAAAGAATATATAGATTCAAATAATATTACTGATGACGCTGATTTGCCTGATTATTTTGTTACGTCTCAGCAGTTAGATTATGCAAATCGGATTGAAATGCAAGCAATCTGGCAAAGTCATATTGATGCTTCAATATCTTCCACCGTTAATCTGCCAAACTCTGCAACAGTAGAAGACGTGAAAAAGCTTTACTTATATGCTTGGGAAAAAGGATTGAAAGGCATAACAGTTTATCGGGATGGCTGCAAAAGAAGTGGAATTCTTATTACTGAGCCTAAATCCAAGGAAACCAGTAAACCCGAAGGAGCATCGGAAAGTACTGAGCTAAAGCGTGGAGATGTAATTCAAGTAAAAGATGATGTAGTTGGCAAGAAGAGAAAGCTGATGTCTGGATGTGGCACACTTCATTGCAAGGCGTTCTTTGACCCGGCAACAGGAGATATTCTTGAGACTTATTTTAGTAAGGGTTCATCAGGAGGTTGTAATAATTTCATGATTGGACTTTCGAGGATGATTTCTCTATCGGCAAGAGCTGGATGCGACGTTTACACAATAGCTGATCAGTTAGACAGTTGTGGTGTTTGCGCTTCTTATGCGGTCAGAACTGCGACCAAGAAAGATACCTCGAAAGGCTCGTGCTGTCCAATCGCAATCGGAAAAGCCCTCATCGATATGTATGAAGAATTTCAGGCTGAACTAAATTTAAAAATCAAGACCCCTCCAGTTGTAAAATCTGCAAAAAAGCAGACCATTCAAGAAGAGAAAAAGGGCTATGCCAATTGCCCTGAATGTGGAGAGAGTTTAGTGTTCGAGGGCGGTTGTAACACCTGTAAATCATGCGGATATTCAAAGTGTTCATAAAAAAGGAGAAAAATATGCTGAAAATAATAAGAACAAATAAAGAATTACCTTTGCCTCAGTACCAGACAGAAGATGCTGCTGGAATGGATTTATATGCGAGTATCAACGAACAGATAACGCTTAAGCCACTTGAGAGAAAGCTTATTCCTGCCGGAATTATGACAGAAATACCGTCAGGCTATGAAATTCAAATTAGACCTCGCAGCGGATTGGCCTTAAAAAATGGCATTACTGTACTCAACAGCCCCGGCACTATAGATCCTGACTACAGAGGAGAGATTGGAGTTATTCTAATAAATCTAGGCAACAAAGATTTCATAATTAATAAAGGCGACAGAATAGCACAAGCAGTGATTAATAAAGTTGAAAGGTTTTTTATAACAGAGGTAAATGATTTAGGAGAAAGCGAAAGAGGTTCTGGAGGCTTCGGCTCAACTGGAAAAAAATAAAACATATCTTTATTGATATGATTTCAATAATGAAAGGTGAATAGTATGTATATGATTTGCGACTATATTATTCCAACTGATAAGTATCCATGTGTTTCAAATTGTAAAGTTTATGGCTTAGAAAATGCAATCCTTGTAAGCGGCTATCCTATGCTGGCTTCATTAAAAAAACAGGATATTAATTCTACAGATGTCCATCGAGCGGTAAAGCTCGGTGGTTCTGCCAAAGGTGAAGGGCATGACAATTTCCTAAATGGAGTAATCGTTCAGTTTGACTTAACTTTTTCAAATAAAGCTTGGGTTGAGCTTGAAAGATACCATTTCATTGATTTCATCAGCAGTCAATCAACGATGCACAGAATTGCTAAGTTCGACTTGGATGAACAGTATAACAGCTATGTTGATCCTCGCATCATTAAAATTATGAATGAGCTGAAAGATAAATATAATCGGACAAAAAATTCGGATGATTATTTAAAGCTTCTTTATTCTAATCCGGCAGGATTCACGATCACAGCAGGGATGACGACAAATTACAGACAATTGAAAACCATATATGCACAGAGAAAAACACACAGACTTCCTGAATGGAGAGAGTTCTGCAAGTGGATGGAATCACTGCCGTTGTTTAAAGAGATTTGTTTGAGGAGAAATTCGCATGAGTAAAGAACTGAAAGTTATTCTCCATGAGATTTTTGAAGAATTGGAGGCTATCAAATGATTATTTTATTAGGTGAGTCTGCATCAGGAAAATCCACTATAGAAAAAGAACTGGTAAAACGCGGGCTTATAAATATTGTTTCCTATACAACAAGACCTATTAGAGCTGGAGAAATTGACAGTGTTGATTATCACTATATTTCAGATAAAAAGTTCGAAGAGCTTCTTCAGAAAGATTTTTTTGCAGAATATACCAGATACAATGGTTGGAGTTATGGAATTGCAAAGGAAGATTGTAAAGACAATACTGTTGTAGTAGTTGAGCCACATGGATTTAGACAATTGCTGAAACTTAGAGACATCAATATTTCCTCATTCTACATTAAAGTTTCGGAAAATGATCGTTTAGTTCGAATAGCGCAGCGTGGCGATAATATTATGGAAATATTTAGACGCATAATATCTGATCAAGGTGTATTTCAAGGAATTGAAGAAGATGTTACCTATATATTGGACGGAACTATGCCTGTAACTGATAATGTTGAGAAAATATTGCATACCTTGTTACCGTGAAAACATGACTAAAGCAGATGTTCTGATAGATGGTGTGTATATAAATTTGAGAGGCATATAACAGCTTGATGTACAAAATGTCCAATTGATAAACATGGGATAGAAATTGTGAAATCAAACATGCATAAGACTTCGGAATTTATTACAATAAAAAAGACTTTTAAGGATTTAGAGACGAGAGGGGTTAATGGATTTGAATAGTTTAGCGTATAATTGTGTAATTACAGAGCCTTCACCTGAATATAATTCTATTGTGGGTAAGGAGGGGCTTAAAATGATTAAAAAAGATGAAAAACATGAGGAGAGTAATCATTTTAAAGTTATACACACTATCCCTAAAATGTCGATTAGTGACAGAGAAAAAAAGACACAAATGATAGGAAATGATCTTTATGAAGTGTTTATTAGAATCCAATCACAACTTGCTTCTGAAAGTGTATATAATTAATATTGACAGTGAAGGTTATTGATGCTATTATATCGGTAACCTTTTTTGTTTGGGGTGATGAAAACGAATGCGATTTATGTTAGGCAATCAGTGGACAGACCTGATAGTATCTCCATTGAAAGCCAAGTAGAATATTGCAAATATGAAGTAAGAAACGAACAATTCCAACTTTATGCAGATAAAGGCTATAGTGGTAAAAATACTGAACGCCCGGAATTTCAAATGATGATGAATCATATTAAAGATGGAATAATTAAAAAGGTAATAGTATATAAACTTGATAGGATAAGTAGGTCAATTTTAGACTTTTCTAATATGATGAATATCTTTCAAGATTATGGAGTCGAATTTGTGTCAACAACAGAGAAATTTGACACATCTACACCAATGGGACGAGCTATGCTCAATATTTGTATTGTATTTGCTCAACTTGAACGGGAAACTATTCAAAAACGTGTGTCGGATGCGTATGCTTCGCGTAGTAAGGCTGGTTTTTATATGGGAGGACGCGTACCATACGGATTTAAGCGCATTCCAGTTACAATAAATGGTATTAATACTTCACAGTATGCGCCAATAGATATAGAGGTAGAGCATTTGCAGTTGATTTTTGAAAAGTACTCTAAACCATCAACCTCAATAAGCGATGTAGTCAGATATTTTAGGGAACATAACATTGAGAAATCGAGGGGAAAAGAGTGGAGTACGTCACGTATTTCAGAAGTGCTTCGTAATCCGATTTATGCAAAAGCAGACATGAATTTATACAATTTTTATATCTCTCGCGGAACGGAAATCGTTAATATGCCTGAAAGTTTTATTGGCGAAAACGGTTGTTATCTATACACCAAGGACGTGAATAGTTTTGTAGGTGCCAAAAAGGATATGGCGCAATACAATAACATGATACTTGTGCTTGCTCCACATAAAGGTATAGTTGATTCAGAAACATGGATTAAGTGTAGGTTAAAAGGGGAGCAAAATGTGCAAATACCAAACAGAAAAAAAGTTCGAGTGACATGGCTTTCAGGAAAATTAAAATGTGGGAAATGTGGACATGCATTACGTTACAATAAATGGATAGGTAAGACTGTGGTAAATGAATACTACTTATGCAGCGAAGTGTGTGGAAATCGTAGATGCAAGGGCTTTGGTGCAGTGAAAAAAGATAAAATTGAAGCAGAAATACTTAAACAACTTGAGGCAAAAGTAAAAAGTATAAAAATAGAACAAAGTCAACCGAGAGAAAACCATATTGAGATTAATGCTATTAAAGCCCAAATAGCAATAAAAGAGAATGAAATTCAAGAAATAATGGAAAATCTTAAAGGTGCAAATTCTGCTGTATTAAAGTATATTAATACTACAGTAGAAAAATACGACGACGAAATCATAGAAATGAAAAATAATCTTATTAGACTTGAAATGAGCAACAGTGGTAAAAAACAATTAGACACTGACACAATCGAAAAAACATTCAAGCATTGGGAAAAAATATCTATTGATGAAAGACAAGCTATTTCAGATATATTAATCAAAAAGGTGCTAGTAACTAAAGACACGATTGAGATAGTATGGAAAGTCTAATACACTGTCAATTGACCGTTTTGGGGAAGCACTTAGAATCGTACAGGATTATTTGGACAGCAAGCGCATGTTTTACGCAAAATAATCAATCAGTCCCTGAAACTCGAAATAAAAGAGTCAGGGACTTTTTTATAGAAAATTTTTTAGTGCATAGTGGTATTCAACAAATTTTTACAATTGGTATTTATGTTTTAAAAATGAAATTCCGTTTGATTTAGGCCCCCTCGATTCGCTTACGGAAATGGAAAGCATAATCAAAGTTATGATATATGGCAGCATACTCAGCAAATCAACAGGAATATCAATTATTTTAGTTATTTGAATCTGCACTTTCAGCGCCTCGAAAAAGGCGAAAAGCAGAGAAGCGGCGACAGCTCTTTTGATATTCCAACGTCCCAAAATCATTGCGGCAAGTGCGATATATCCTCTGCCCGCAACCATATTTTCTTGGAATCTGTCGAGGTTACCTATCGAGAGGTAAGAGCCGCCGAGACCTGCCAACGCACTTGAAATTAACATTGCGCAGTATCTTATTCTCCATACATTTATTCCAACGCTTTCGGCCGTTTTTGGGTCTTCTCCGACACTCACAAGGCGCAGACCCACGGGAGTGTGATACAAAACATAATATGCTGCAATAGCTACAACTATAAGTATATAGAAATATGGTGACATCTGTGACAGAAATTTCCCGATAACAGGTATATCGGAAAAAATTTCGGATGTTTTTACGGTATTTACTTTCGGACTGTTTCCTCTTGTCTTAAATATTGCTTCCAAAAGGAAAGTCGTAACACCTGATGCAAATAGGGATATTCCAAGACTGCTTACGGGTTGTGAGCCACCGAACTCAATGGTAATAACGGCGTGAATTAAGCCGAGAGCCATTCCGCCCAAAATACCGCAAAGCATTCCGATTAACATATTTCCGCCGCTGTAATAAGCTCCCAAAACCGATGTAAACGAACCCATTAACATCATACCTTCTATACCGATGTTAATAACGCCAGATTTTTCGTTAATAGTCGCGCCGATTGCAGCAAGACCAAGGGGAATTGTTAATAAAAGTGTAGATATAATCAGCGAAGAAAGATTCATTTCGAAAGTCCTCCCTTCGTTTTTCTATAAAGATGGCTGAAAACAAATTGTCCTGCTATGAACAAAACTACCAAACCCTGTATTACATTAATTAAGCTTGTCGATACTCCCATTTTCTGCATTTCTGTCGAACCGGTACTAAGAATACTGAAAAGCAGAGCAGAAAGGATAACAGCGAAAGGATTGTTTTTTGCCATAAGAGAAACAGGTATTCCTGAATAGCCGTATCCCGGCGAAAATCCCGAAGATAGAAAATGCTGTCTGCCCAAAAGCTCAAGCCCGCCGCCCATTCCAGCCAGCGCGCCCGATATTACCAGCCCTAACAATGCCAGAAATGTAACATTCATTCCGGCATATTCTGCGGCATCTTTATTAAGTCCGACTATTTTTATTTTAAAGCCAAAAACTGTCTTATCTAAAATAATATATACGGCTACTACGGCAATCAGCGCAAAAACAATCGCCAGAGATACGCCGTAAGGCATTGGAATAATATACGGAAGTTTGGCGGTATCCTGAATTTTTGGAGTTGAGGAAGCTAAACTGTCGTTGCCCATATATTCGTTTATCAAAAATTGAACCAGAAAAATTGCAAGATAATTCAGCAAGATTGTGGAAATTACAACATTTACTTTTCTGGATTCTTTTAAATAAGAAGCTATCAGCGCCCATAATGCTCCTCCGATTATAGCCGCCAAAACCGCCGCAATAGAATGAACGAAAGGAGGAAGCTTTACAAAAAGTCCCACGATTGTGGCGAATAATGCGCCGACATAAAGCTGTCCTTCTGCGCCTATATTGAATATTCCGACTTTGGCGGAAAAAACAAGTGCAAGGCCCGTGAGAATCAGCGGCACAGAATTTGTGATTGTGTCGGAAATTCCATATTTGCTACCAAGAGCGCCTTTCAGTAAAGCTCCGTATGCTTCGAACGGGTTGTGGCCGGAGATTTGCAGGAATATCCCGCCGACAAACAATGCTCCGAAAAGGCTTAAAATCATTAAAAATGCTTCTTGATGCTTGTCTAAAAATTTCAAAACAGCCGACATTTAACAACCTACCTTTCCGACCATCATACGGCCAATTTTTTCTTTATCAAATTCGCTGCTTTCGAGGCAACCGGTTATTTCGCCGCCGCACATAACAATGATTTTGTCACAAAGCGCAAGTAATTCATCAAGCTCAAAAGAAATCATAAGAACGCCTTTATTTTCGTTTTTCAGATGAATCAGCTTATCGTGCACAAATTCAATCGCGCCGATATCAAGGCCTCTCGTTGGGTGCGCGACTAATATAAAATCAGGATTTTCGCCGGATTCTCTTGCTAAAATTACTTTCTGCTGATTACCTCCGGATAATGAACCAAGATTCAGAAATTCTGAAGAAGTGCGTATATCATAATCTTTTATTTTCTGTTTTGCGTTTTGATTAATATTTGCTCTATTCAGAAAATATTTTCTGCTTCTGAAGATTTCTTTATCTTCAAGCCCCATAATAAGATTATCTTCGATGGAAAAATCCAGAACAAGACCTTCTTTATGCCTGTCTTGCGGAACATATCCGAAACTTTTATTGCGTCTGTCTTTTACATGCAGATTTTCTACGTTTTCGCCATTAAATTGTATAGTTCCGTTTTGGTTGCGGTATACACCGGAAAGAAGATGTATCAATTCGCTTTGCCCGGAGCCGTCCACACCTGCAATACCGACAATTTCACCTTTTTTAACTTCAAAACTAATATTATTTAAATTTTTTCCGCTTTTATCGGAATAATTTAAGCACTCGACTTTTAATGCAGGTACGCCGGATGTTGCGGATTTGCGTTCGGTTTTGCCGCCTATTTTTGCGCTTCTGCCGATCATTTTTTCTACAATTTCATCAACGCTTGTATTTTTTGTTATCAAATCACCTGTAAGTTTTCCGAGTCGGAAAACTGTTATTCTATCAGTAAAATCCATTACTTCCTGCAGTTTATGAGTAATAATTATTATTGTTTTACCAAGTTTTTTCAATTTTTGAATTATATCGCCTAATTCTCTTATTTCTTGCGGAGTAAGAACCGCCGTAGGTTCGTCCAGGATTAGGATATCGCTTTTCCTATAAAGCGCTTTCAATATTTCGACTCTTTGCTGCGCGCCTACAGAAATATCTTTTACAAGAGCTTTTGAGTCAACAAACAATGAATATTCATCCATGAGTTTTTCGATATCCGCTGCAGCTTTTTTGCGGTCAAGAAAAAACTTTGAACCGTATTCGGTGCCAAGGATAATATTTTCGGTTGTTGTAAGCGTTGGGATCAGCCTAAAATGTTGGCTTACCATACCAATACCCATATTGATAGCGTCTTTTGTGCTTTTATAGTTTACTTCACTGCCCTTGATAAAAATTTTTCCGCTTGTTTTTAAAGTTGAGCCGTAAATCATATTTACAAAAGTTGATTTTCCGGCACCATTTTCTCCGACAATGGCGTGAACTGAATTATCGGTAATTTCTATAGAAATATTGTCATTGGCAATAAAATTCCCATATTTTTTTGTTAAGTCCTCTGTTTTTATAATAGGATTCATTGGCTATTCCTCCAAAAACGGGGCTGTATGCAAAAAGCAACAACCCCGAGATATACTGACGAACGAATAGATTTGTACACCTGTTCCATTCGGCAGAACAGCAATTTGCTAAAATAATTTGATTAAATTGCTTATTACTCAACAGTATCCGGAACTTGAATTTCTCCGCTGATGATTTTGTCTCTGAAAGAGGTGATTTTATCCATTACATCTTGAGGGATTTTAACCCCAAGCTCTTCGTTTTTAGGGTTGAAACGGATATCCACGCCGTTTTCGCTTAAACCGTTTTTAGTGATACCGGCAGTAAAAGATTTATCTTTTGCATAAGCTGTAATCAGGTTTTCAACAAGAGTATCAACTGATTTAACATGGGAGGCCATGATTTTATCTGACTTGTCAAATTGGCCTGTGGCTGCGCCCAAAGGAATAAAATCATTTTCGTTTGCTGCTTCAAAAACGCCTAAGTTACATGCTCCGGCACATGTAAAAATAAATTTTGCACCGTTTTTCGCCATAGCTGTGGCAGTTTCTTTTCCAAGAGCAGGGTCAGAGAAAGAGTTTGTGTATACAACTAAAATATCAGCATCTGTTTTGCCTACGGCTTTCGCGCCTTCAACGAATCCGGCTTCGAAACGTTTTAAAACAGGATTTCTCACTCCGGATATATATCCGACTTTGCCGTCGGACATAAGGCCTGCAAAAGCTCCCACTAAATAAGCGGCTTCTTGCTCTTTAAACTGCGCAGACATAACATTTGGTAAATCGCTCGCTTGTCCGTCAATTTGAATAAATTTTGTGTCGGGAAATTCTTTTGAAACAACAAGAGTAGCTTCCTCCAAAGAAGACGCGCCTACAACAATCAGCTCATTGCCGTCTCTTGCCAGAGTACGGAGAGTCGATTCCAATGAACCTGCATCTTTCGGAGTGACAACAGTCGCTTCGATATTGGCGTTTGCGGCATCGGCAGCCATAACGCCGGCATTGATAGCGTCGTTGAAAGCTTGGTCACCAAGTCCGGCAGTGTCTGTAAGATATCCTACTTTAATAACATCCTGCGCAGCTTGTTCGGCTTGCGATTCTGTGGCAGGTGCGCCGGAAGAATCTCCAGTATTTGTATTTGGCTGGCTGCATGACGTAAACAGCATCATCGCTGCAACAAGCGTAACTGAGAGTACTCTCTTCATTTTCATTATAAATACCTCCTATTTATTGCAATTCCATATTTGATTTGCTCTTCACAAGGCGGAAAATGCTAAAATTAATACATTTTTTCGGCGAAGCGAAACGGAATTGCTATATAGTATTGTCATTGCTCTGTAAACTTAGCATAACAAAAATAACAATAACAAAAAAGGACATATGGCAGTAATTTTGAAAAATATATATCTCTTATAATGGTAAATCAATTTAAGAGTGACACAATGTATATATTTGGTTAAATTTATATAAATGAATGAAATCAAAATTCATATTTGTTCCAATCCCAGGAATAAAGTTCTTGCCACATGACATTTTTTTTATGCAGCTTATAAAGTATAATCACATTAAAAAACGCCAACCTGTGGAGGTTTATTGATATGGATTACCCAAACGAACAAACTAATATTGTGTTAATTATGAATGATCATCAGGCGTATTACCGCCATGGATGGGACGGAGGCGTAAAACCGAAACGTCCTTATTTTGATAAACTTGCGGAGCAGGGTGTTGAATTTACTAAATCTTATTGTGCAACGCCGCTTTGCGGACCTGTGAGACGTTCTTTTATTAATGGTCTGTTTCCGCATAATCACGGACATTATTATAACGACTCAAAAGTTTCATATGACAATGAAGAAAGTTACCTTAAAATACTGAAAGAAAATAATTATGATGTTTATTATTATGGAAAATGGCATGCCGGCCCGGGGACTGCAATCAGCGAACACGGCTGTGAGGGATTTAGCTGTGAAGCCTATGGAAATCCCTATATAACAAAGGAATATAAAGAATATCTTGAAAAAAGAAATCTGCCTGAAGCTAGGCATTTTATAGAACATAATTTTACACCGGAGCGTTTTGCAGAAGAGGGTTTTTTTGTAGACATTTGCGAAAATATTGAATACCAGTGTAAATCAACCTGGTGCGGAGAACATGCCTCAGGCATAACTGTAACCCCGGAGGATACCCATGAATCATTTTTTCTTGCGAATCTCGCTTGTGAAAAATTAGAAGAAATAGCCTCCTCAAAAAATAAAAAGCCTTTTCATTTGAGGGTTGACTTTTGGGGGCCGCACCAACCGTTTTTTCCAACGCAAAAATACGCAGATATGTATAACCCCGACGATATTCAGATTTACGGCAATTTCTATGATACTCTCGAAAATAAACCGGAAGTGCATATGCTGGATGACAACAGGCTGATTAGCAAGGACAACAAAATGATTGTGCCTTCGCCTTTAGAATGGAAGGAATGGCAGAAAGTTTTGGCAAGAGCCTATGCTCATCAAACAATGATTGACGCAGCAGGCGGGCGTATTCTTGATAAACTGAAAGAATTGGGACTCGACAAAAACACGCTTATAATTTGGACTACAGATCATGGCGACGGGCTTGCAAGTCATGGCGGACATTTTGATAAATCTTCGTATATGACAGAAGAGGTAATGAGAATACCGATGGCTATTTCATATCCCGAAAAAATAAATCCGAATACCAAAAACGACAGGCTGGTTTCAAATTTGGATTTGCCGACAACGATTTTGGCTTCTGCCGGACTTTCTTTTAAAAATAAAACCGACAGCCGTAATCTTTTTGATGCTATCGATATGAATAAGTCTTGGCCGGACGATTTATTCTGTGAAACATTTGGCCATGGATATAAAGAACGCATTCGCGGTAGAATGTATGTAAACGGCGATTTTAAATATGTTAAATTTGAGGGACAGATGAAGGAATTGTATAATCTTGCGGAAGACCCGTATGAAATGAATAACCTTGCCCTTGACGAAGGCTATGCTGATATGATACAAAAGATGGAGGACGGATTGCAGAAATTGCAAAGTGAAAATGGCGACACTCATGTGTTTTAATAATAGGTTTATATAAAGCAGGTGACTATATGACTTTAGATGAATTAACAAACATAAATCCAGTAGCATTACAAATTGTTGAGAGAATGCCGGAATATGTCAAAAATTCATCCAAGGTCATTTTTTTTCAGCAAAATATGTTTATTGTAGAAAAGGGCGAGCCTGCTAATAGTATATATATTTTTTGTGAAGGCGAAGTCGAGGTAATCAACAATTTTGAAAATGGCAGGTTTTATGTGCTCAAAAAGAATACGCCGGAAAGTTCGCATTATGACGAAATTCCTGATTTTTTCGGTTCGATAGCGATATTGGGAGGGCGGGAAACATACGCTTCGTCTGTGCTTGCCAGGTCTCATTGCACAACAATAAGGGTATCAAGAACAGATTTTTCAAAATGGTTTCATGAGGATTTTTCCTTTGCAGTTCATATATCTAAATTAATTGCAAAACAGCATTGCGATAGCGCTGAGCTTTATGGAAATACAAGAGTATATCCGATAAAATTTCTTATGGTGAAATATTTGATGGAAAGCTATAGGCAGAGCAAAGAAAGCGAGTTATTTATATTGAAGGACAAAAGGCGAGAGCTTGCCGGTCTGTTTTGCAGCACTGAAAGAACAATTAACCGTACTGTGAAATTTTTGCAAAACAATGGTTTCATACAGATTTTTAGAGGCAAAATTGCCGTTTCGCCGGATAATTATAAAAAAATGCTGGAAAAGTTTGATACTTTATTGGAATAGAAAATTTTTATACTATTTTCAATATAAATGATAGAAAAACGAAAATAGTATTATTTGCTGATACAATTTGATATATAAAAAAACTTCACAGCGGAGTGCTCCGATGTGAAGTTTTTTACGTCAAAAGAGAATTAGTTAATTATTCTGTTTTTAAATCAACATTAGTGAGTAAAAGGCTGCTGAACGGCGGCATTGTAATATTTAAGAGCCCGTCTTTTACAAAAAAGCGGCGGCGGTCGGAATAAAATGTATCGTTTGCCGTGCCGAAAACTTGGTAAAGTGAGGAATCTTTTTTGACATTTGCTTTCCAAACCGGAATATTCATCGCGCGTTCGTTTTCGTTGTTATTAATAATAACAATGACGCTTTCTTCGTGCATCCAACGCCCGAAACACATCACTCCGTAATTTGAATAGAGAAATAAAACCGGTCCTTTTTTTATTGCCAGCGAGTTTTTATGAAAGGCAATTATTTCTTTATGAAAATCCAATAAAACTTTATTTTCATGTCCCCAAGGGAACGGCCTACGGTTGTCGGGGTCGGTCCAGCCGACTGCACCGGCTTCGTCGCCGTAATAAACGGTAGGCGCGCCCGGCCAAGTCATTTGAAACATTACGGCTTCCAGCATTATCGATAATCTTATATTTATTCCGGCCTCGAATGCTCCTTTTGTGTGAAGCCTGCCTTCGGTCATATTTGTTCTTGTCAGAAAACGAGAGTGGTCATGGTTAGAAAGCTGATTCATCGAGCAATAAAGTGACTGGTACGAAAAGCGTGACATAAAATAACGCATTGTGTTTTCAAAAACCATTCCGTTTCTAAGCATATCCGGATTAAATGATTCGCTGTGCTTTTCCATACCGGTCAAAAACCAAGTCAACGGCTCCATAAAAGCATCATAGTTCATAACGGTGTCCCATTGGTCACCTTTCAGCCAGTCTTGAGGGTCTCCGTAATGCTCCGCCAAAATAATCGCATCGGGATTTGCTTCTTTTACGGAATTTCGAAAATCCTTCCAAAATTTATGGTTAAATTCTTTGCTATGACCTAAATCAGCGGCAACGTCCAGCCGCCAGCCGTCTGCATTAAAAGGAGGAGAAACCCATTTTGCTCCGACTTTTAAAATATAATTATAAAGCTCTTCAGAACCTTCAAAATTTAATTTCGGGTGATTGTCGTGCCCCCACCAACTGTCATAGCAATCGTTATTCGGCCAGTTATTATCATACCATCTGAAATAATCGTGATAAATACTTTTTTCTTCACGGTAAGCGCCTTTTTCATAACCGCCGGCGGCATAAAAACCTTCTTTGTCCATCCATTTATTAAATGCTCCGCAATGGTTGAACACGCCGTCTAAAATAACTTTTATTCCATTTTCATGAGCGATTTTTATAAGCTCAATCATAATATTATTGCTTGCTTCTAAATTGACTTTGTTCGTCGTGCGCTGAATGTACATATTTGCATACCGGTTTAATAATTTATCCGTAGAAAGCGGCTTTTCATTATCCTCAATCAAAACACCGTAATGCGGGTCGACATAATCATAATCTTGGGTATCATATTTGTGGTTTGAGGGCGAAACGAAAATAGGGTTAAAATAAATCGCCTCTATTCCTAATTCTTTAAGATAGGACATTTTTTTTATAACACCGGATAAATCACCGCCGTAAAAATTACAAATATCATCAGATTTTACATCGGAATCCCAATCTGTTATTTTTTTTGCAACACGTCCTAAATACATATATTCGTAATCGACAACGTCGTTTTTCTCATCGCCGTTAAAAAATCTGTAAACATATATTTGATACATAACTGCGCCTTTTGCCCAATCAGGAGTTTCGAAACCATAAATTACATTGAAATTGTATATTTGGTCAATATCGGTATAAATTCCGCGTTTGTTATAAAAATATACAATATTGTCTTTTTCTAAAGAAAAATAATATTTTAATTGGTTTTTTGTATAACTTAGGTTAATATAATAATAGTCAAATAGTTCTTCGGAATAATAGTAGGACATTGGAATTTTTTCGCTGTCAAAATGTATAAAAACACGATCAATATTATTTTTTCCTGTACGAATTTTAATTGAAATATTTTCGTTGATTTTCGGCTGGCAAGGCGACACAAAAATTTCGCTTTCGTCACTAAAAATAGCTTCAATATTAATATATTGTTTGGAAAGTTTTTGTAATAAAGAGATTTTTTCTGTTTTTCCTAAGTTTTTAATATCTATGATATTTTGCATAGGTGCCTCCGTTTGTAAACTATCTCCATTTTAAAGGATAAAAAATAGAATAGTATAAATATTATTAATCAGCAGAAGTATATCCACCAGAACTAATTATACCATATCTATACAAATTGAAAATAGTATAAAATGAGGAGGAATTTTTATGAGATGTAGAAAATGTGGAGTCGAACTGCCCCAAGACTCACAATATTGCAGCAATTGCGGCAAAAAAAACAGAGCCGGAGAGAAAGTTACATTTAAAACCGTTATGTGGGCTTTGTTGACAATAGCTTGTTTTTTTGCGGTCACATTCGCATTAGTTTATTTTTTATCAATCAATAATGTATTAAATGTCGTACAAAACTTTTTTAATCCTCAAGCACCGGCCGTGAACCCGGAGCCCGAGCCGATTGTATCAGTTGCTCCTTCTCCAACTCCTACAGCGGAATTAAAAGTTGAAGTTCCCGAATTCAAAAAAGAGGAAGTTGAAAAAACAGGATTTGGATATACTGAATTCTATGACAATGAAAAACTTTTTTATATAAATCCTAAAACAAAGAATATTGTTCTGAATATGGATTATAGAAATGTTTCCGAACGAGAGGCAATTATATCTAAAAGAGAAGTAAAATCGATTTTCAAGCAAATGAATTATATATATGCGATTACTGAAAACGAAATCATTCGAATAGATTATGAAAACGAAAATAATGAAAGTATTTTAACTTCGGTTAAAGCGTTAAGTTTTTTTGTTGATAAAGACTTTATATTTTATACGGTAAGGCGTTCTGCACTTACAAATGATTTGTTTAGAATTGATAAAAACGGCGGGAATCCTGTTCTGGTTGCTGAAAATATTTTTAATTTTGATATAAACCAAAATATCAGCACAGTTTTTTATTCCAGCATTGTTGAAAAAGAAAATTATGATGAGAAAAACGGGAACATGAAATTTATTCAACTTCAAAAACCAACGGAAAGCACAATCGGTTATCTAACAATATTCGCATGTGATTATGCGGGCGAGGGCAAATATAAATTTGCGGAAAAGCCTGTGGACTCCCTGTTGAATTTCTTTACGACACAATTCGCTTTTCTTGATGAAAGAACGGCGTTTTCGATAAATCATTATTATTCTACTACTTTATGTGTCGCTGAAAATAACCGTGATAAATATATTTCTTTGGACAGCGCAAAAGACCAATTGAGAGATTATTTTTTGTTTGACGAAAATATTTATTATACGAAATATGAAAACGACCGACCGTATATTTATGGGTTTTACAGGTATAATTACGCAACAGGCGAATCTACAAAAATCACCGAGACTATTCCGTATACTAATATAAAAATCGATAACGGTGTTGTTTATATTTTGATAGACAGCCGCTATGTAATTACTTGCAATCTCGACGGCTCCAGCAAAAAAGGATTTTTTGATTTTTCCGACGAAGAAAAAGAATTGGGTTCTTTTATAGATTTTGACAATGAGAATCTTTATTTTAAAAATGCGATTTTAGGCCGTGATAAAAATGAATTGTTTTACGTGATAAAAGACAATAATCAAACAATGCGCTACAATTATGATGTTCCGCGTGAATATAAATCAGATTATCCGGCAAGCGAAAAATATTTCGCGCTTTTGACAGATTCGAATTTTCTTACGCAGAAAAAAGCTTTCGCTATTCAGGATATAAATTCTGATAATATTCCGGAAGTTTTTATCGCGGATAATAACAACGAAAATGTCGAAACTAATTCATATTATTTCGAAAATCTTACGAATACAAAGATTTATACTTTTGTCGAAAATAATTTAGCGGAAGTAGAAATCCAAAATCCGAATTTGTTTTCAACTTCATTGCTTTTTAACCGCTTTGATGATGAATTAATTACTTACAGCAAGAAAGACGGTTTTCTTGAAATAGCGTACAACGCTTTGGATGGCACTAAATTTACCACAAGACCGTATTTAAAGCAGGAAACAATTGAGGAAAAAGAAAAATATTTTATGTATACCGACGGCTTATACAAAGAAATTTCTTATGATGATTTTTTGGCGTTTAAAGATGAAATCGAGAGGGGATATTTTGCGTATCTTCGAAAACTCGATATCAATATTTCAAATATAATCGAGAATTTATACTTCTCTGTGCAATAATTAAGGAGCTTTATAAATGGAAATAATAAAAACTGCTAAAGCGGGGTCGCTTTTTTCAAATGATGTTTTGATTATGATTTCACCGAATGACGAGCTGGTTATCGAGCTTGACACGATTGTCAAACAATTTGAAGAAGCGATTCTTGACACAATACAAAATAAACTTGCTGAAATGAATGTTGCGAAAGGTTTAATTCAAATTAAGGATAAAGGCGCACTAGATTATACTCTGCGTGCACGTTTGGAAACAGCGATTTTAAGGGGGATTGAATTGTGAATACAACATATTTATTTGTACCGGGCAACAATCCGGGCATGATACAATCTTCCATGTTATTTGGTGCAGACAGCGTTATCATAGATTTGGAAGACGCTGTTTCGGCGAACGAAAAAGACGGCGCAAGGGTTTTGCTAAGAGAAGCTTTATTGAATTTGGATTTTTTAAATTCGAATATTGTAATTCGGATAAATCCGTATAATTCGGAATATTTTGAAAAAGATATCAAAAATATATCTTTTGCTAATCCGACGATAAAATCATTCTCGATTCTTGTACCAAAATCAGAACCTAAATCTTTTTTTGAAATCGAGAAAATTTTAGATGAAATGAAAATTTCAATAGATACAAAAATGATTGCTCTGATTGAAACGGCAGTCGGGCTTGAAAATATTTCGGAAATTATTAAAAACTCAAAACGCATTAAAGGTATATTGCTTGGAGCCGAAGATTTGACAAGCGATTTCGGGATTCCTCGAACAAAATCCTCTCATGAGATTTTATATGCAAGAAATAAAACTGTCGCGGCTTGCAAAGCCTACAATTTGGAATGTATAGACACTCCGTTTACAGATGTCGACGACGAAAAAGGACTTTTTGAGGATTCTTTGTTTGCCAAAAATATTGGCTTTTCGGGTAAAGCTTGTATAAATCCGCGCCAAATTGAAATTGTAAAAAAAGCTTTCTTGCCGTCCAAAGAAGAATTGGAATTTGCTAAACGTGTAATAAAAACAAATGAATTGGCCAAAAAAGATAATCTAGGTGTTTTTTCCATAGACGGGAAAATGGTAGATGCTCCGATTATAAAACGTGCCGAAAATACCCTGAATTTGTACGAAGAATTAGTTGGTGAAAAATATGATTAATCAATTTGGAATAGAAATTCTGGAATATATTGAAGGAATAGGGGAGCTTGAAGCTTTTCGCGGAATAAAAAAAGAAAGCGGAATTATCAATACTGTTCCGGTAAAAATAAAATCCAATAATTCTCAAAAAGTATTTTATTCGATTGAGGAGATTTTGGACAAACTCGATTTAAAAGATGGAATTTGTGTTTCGTTTCATCATCATTTGCGCAACGGCGATAAAGTTTTGAATTTTATTATGGAATCGTTGGCAAAAAGAGGGATTAAAGATATTATGCTTGCCCCCAGCTCGGTTTTTCCGGTACATGAGCCTCTGGTTGAGCATATAATGAGCGGTTGTGTTACAAAAATAACATCTTCATATATCTCCGGACCTGTTGCAAAAGCGATTTCGGAAGGTAAATTAAAATACCCGGCGATTTTGACAACGCATGGCGGTCGGCCGGCTCTTATCGAAAGCGGAAAAATTCATATTGACATTGCTTTTGTTGCAGCGGCTTCGTCGGATTCTATGGGAAATATTAACGGCATAAATGGAAAATCCGCATTCGGAACTTTGGGCTACGCCGTTGCAGATGCCGAATATGCTGATACGACAGTTGTTATAACCGATAATCTCGTGGATTATCCAAATGCTCCGATTGATATTTCGCAGATTTATACGGATTATGTTTTAGTTGTGGATTCAATCGGCGATCCGAGCGGAATTGTTGCCGGAACCACAAGAATTACAAAAGATCCGCTTGGCTTAAAAATCGCCGCTCTTACTTCGAAATTAATTTTTCATTCGGGATATTTTAAAAACGGAATGAGTTTTCAAACCGGCGCAGGAGGCACATCACTTGCTGTAGCGGCAGAGCTTGCGAAATTAATGCAGGAAAAAAATATAAAAGGGTCGTTTGCTTCCGGAGGAACTAATTCTTTTATAGTCGATATGCTGAATAAAAATCTTTTTGAATATATTTTTGATACGCAATGCTTTGATTTGGCGGCAGTGGAATCATATAAAAGCAATCCGAAGCATTTGTTTATGAGCTGCTCTATGTATACTAATCCAAACCGAAAAGGCACGGTCGCTGATATGCTTGATATTATGATTTTGGGAGCTACAGAAATTGACAAGGATTTCAATGTAAATGTTATAACCGGCTCTGATGGATATATAATGGGCGGTTCGGGCGGACATTCCGATACTGCGGCAGGCGCTAAACTTTCGATTGTTGTCACAAATTTAATCAAAACCCGAATTCCTATTGTCAAAGAAAAAATAACTACAATAACGACACCCGGCGAAAGTATTGATGTTTTGGTCACAGAATACGGAATTGCAATAAATCCTCTGCGCAAAGATATTATCGAAAAATTAAAAAATACAAATTTACCTATAGTAGAAATTTCGGAACTGATTAAAACGGCGGAGAAAATTTGCGGAATCCCGAAGGAAATAAAATTTGATGAAAAAATCGTTGCGCTTGTAATGTACCGTGACGGGACAATTATTGATACAGTGAGGAAAGTTTTATGATTTGCGAAATAGCGGATGATTTAGATGAAGTCAGGCTTTTTCTATCCGGATTTGATTTAAAATTAGATGAAGATGTTGATTATACGGTAGTAATCCGGCAAAATAAAAAAATAATTGCAACCGCTTCAAAATCCGATTATGTTTTTAAATGCTTTGCCGTAGAAAAATCTTTTCAAGGCGAAAACCTTACGGCTTTGCTTTTGGATAATTTATTTAGTAAACTTTTTTCTGAAAATAAAACTCATGCTTTTTTGTTCACGAAAACCGAAAATAAAATAATTTTCGAAAATTCGGGTTTTAGTTTAATTCATTCTGAAAAAGATGTATCGCTTTTAGAATTCGGCACGCATAATATAAATTCTTATGTGAACAATTTGAAAATTGATAAAAATTCGAAAAAAGCGGCGATTGTAATGAATTGCAATCCTACAACGCTTGGGCATTTATATTTAATCGAAAAAGCGGCGGCCGAAAATGAAAATCTTTTGATATTTTTAGTTGAAGAGGATAAATCATTTTTTAGTTTTGAAAGCAGATTCGAATTATTGAAAAATGCAACAAGACATTTGAAAAATCTGACAATTATTCCGAGCAGTAAATATATTATTTCGAAATCAACATTTCCGACTTATTTTATAAAAAAAGAAACCGAGCTATTATCGGCATATACAAGATTGGATATAAATATATTCTGCAAATATTTCTGCGAAAAATTAAATATACAATCAAGATACGCCGGTGACGAGCCGCTCGATGAATTGACAAATTTCTATAATAAAACAATGAGTGAAATACTTCCGAAATATAATATAGAATTTAAGTTAATCAAACGTTTGGAAAAAGAGGGCGCAATAATTTCGGCTTCGAAGGTTCGAAAATTGTTGAATGAAAAAAAGTTTAATGAAATAAAAAAAATCGTACCTGAAAATGTGTATGAATATTTATGCATTCATCATATGAAATAAATTATGGATAAAATATTAAAAGCCAGAGAAGATAATTTTAATTTTATGCTGGAGATTTTCGAAAAATATAAAAAGACAATTATTATTTGCAGGATAAATTATCCGGGTGTAGATAAAAATTCCGAAAATTCCGAAATTGCTTTTGAAAATATGCGAAAAAAAGTCACAGCGGAATTTTCGAAAAATATTTTATATTCGTATAATAAAAACTCATTTGACGGGAAAATTTTTTTCGGAGTTTTGGATTTGCCGCCACGAGATTCGAAATTAAAAGCGGTATCATTAGAGGAAAAAGACAAGCTGGGCAGGTTATTTGATATTGATATTTTTCATGGAGATTTTATTTCCAGAAAAGAGCTAAACCTGCCGGAACGTAGGTGCTTTATATGTGACAGAAATTCGAGAGAATGTATGCGTGAGCATAATCACTCGAATGCAGAGATTGAAAATTATGTGAATAAATTGATTATTTCGTCAACTGCAGAGTAAACACAATTACTCTGCAGTATTTATTTCTTGAAAAAAGTAACGATTAAGTAGATTATTCCTGCGATTGAGGAAATTAAGTAAATCATTAATATTTTACCGGTCTTTTTAGCTTTTTTTATATTTGCCGGAGTTTTGAAAATCATTTCATTGTCAATTTTTTGCAGAGCTTCCTGAAATGAATAATTTTTATTTATAAATTCAGCGGCTTCATCTTGTTTGCAATATGCTTGGTTAATCAATAGCCTGATTGCGTCATTTTTTCTGCCATCATGTATCAATAAATAGAGAGAGTATACTATTTGATAATTATCCAGTTTATTATTACGTTTACTAATAAGCTCCAGTATTTCAAAATTTGAATCCGGTGGCTGCCCGTAAAAAATTTCGTCTTTGATTTTGTAAAAAATATTATTTCTCTGCATATTAAATCAACCTCCATGCAAAAAAATTCTTTATTCATTACGAAGCATTAAATTTTGTTTCTATATATTATACCATAACTATTTCTAATATATAGCAGAATAAGCACGGAAAATTGTATAAATGAAAAATAATATTTTACAAATACAGGATTTCGGTTTAAAATGTCATCCATTTTATTATTTATCGTCAAGCAAAGATTTTAGTTCCGCAAGTTCGTCCGGAGAAAGGGATTCTTCTTTTATTTTTCTGCGTTGAACAACTTCCAATTCTTCAGCGTTATAATAATCAATCGCAATATCATCTTTTGGTTTAACACGCACGGCTACTTTTACTAATTTTCTCAAAACATTGACAGATAAAACCTCGCCTTCGCCTTTTGGTGTGCGCACGATATCTCCGATATTAGGTAAAAGTTTATTAAGCTCAAAATACGCTTCTTCTTCATATTTTAAACAACACATTAAGCGGCCGCAGATTCCGGAAATTTTTGTTGGGTTCAAAGAAAGATTTTGTTCTTTCGCCATTTTTATCGAAACAGGCTGAAATTCGGATAAAAAAGTTGCGCAGCACAAAGTAACTCCGCAGATTCCCATTCCGTTCATCATTTTTGCCTCGTCGCGAACACCGATCTGCCGAAGCTCAATTCGCGTGCGGAAAATAGCGGCAAGGTCTTTTACTAATTCTCTAAAATCAACGCGCCCGTCGGAAGTAAAGTAAAAAATAACTTTATTTTGGTCGAATGTAAATTCAACATCAATTAGCTTCATATCCAATTTATGATCTCTAATCTTTTTATAGCAAATATCAAAAGCGTCTTTTTGCTTGTCAATATTTGCTTGGTGAACAACAGCATCTTCAGCGGTTGCAACTCGGATTATTTTTTTTAAAGGCATAATAACTTCGCTGTCATCGACGAAACGGTTAGAAAGCTCAATTTTACCGTATTCAACGCCCCTTATAGTTTCGACGATAACGCTTTGTCCGCGCTCGATAATAACGCCATTTGGGTCAAAATAATATATTCTGCCCACGGGTTTAAACCTAACGCCTACTACTTCTATCATAAATTTTTACTCCTTCATTGTTATTAACATCACTTCGATTGTTAAATTAAAATTGCCGTAATAATGTATGGAATATTTTGCTTTATCAATCGCATCTAAAATATTATATAATTTATTTTTACTGTATTCAAAAGATTCATTCTTTATTTTTTCAAAATTAGATTTATCCAGAACAAAATTAAAAGATTCTGTTTCTTTATAAACAAGGATGTCCCGATACCAAACATACATAAAATCAAAGACATCTTTTACATTATCTTTATATTCATCAAAAATTTTGGCCGAAGCGAATAAATCGGTTAAGCTCATATTTTTAAAAGAAATTAGGAATGAAATTATTTTTTCACGCATAGATTTAAGATATTCATCATTTAGAAATTCTATTCCGCGTCCGATACTGCCTTCCGAAAAAAATCCGGCAATCTCCGAATTATTTTTGGAAATATCAAATTTTGAAGAAAGATAATCCGAAACTTTAATGTAGGGCAGAGGTTTAATTTTTAATAAGACACAGCGCGAAATTATTGTAGGTAAAAAAATCTTATAATTGGCTGACTTCAAAATAAAAATCGCATACACAGGCGGCTCCTCGATTGTTTTCAGCAATGCGTTTTGTGCTTGCACGGTAAGCTTATCTGCGTCATCGATTATAAAAATTTTATAAGGATATTTATAGGGCTTTATAGAAACGAGATTATTAATTCCTTCCCGAACTTCCTCAACCCCGATGGATTTTTTGTCTTTCAGTGATAATCTTATTATATCAGGATGATTATCATTATCAAAAGCGCGGCAGGAAACACATTCCAAACATGGCTCATTGCCGTGTTTTTCGCATTGCAGAGTTTTTGCGAAGATATTCGAAATAAATGTCTTGCCGGTTCCGGAAGCTCCGTCAAAAATAAAAGCCTGCGGAACTTTTTCTTCTTCAATTATATTTTGCAGATATTTTACAATATTTTTATTCCCGATGATATCATTAAATTTATACAAAAAAACACCTTATTCCCGATTATCATAAAAAGATGATAACACAGCGTTTTGTTTATGACAATAAAAATCTTAAACCCAATTAATTCAACTGCCGATAAATACCGGAAAATAAAGGTATGGGTCGTTGACATCAAATTCTTTTATAACAATATAATTAATATCCGGTTTATGAACAACGAAAAACATTTTACTATTAAATTTATCGTACAAAATATCATAATGACCGATTGTAAATTTGTAATATCTCGAGACTTCGCCGACATAAAGTATTCGATTTATTTCTTTTTGAATATTTTTGAATTGAGAATCCAATTCTTTTATATCCAAGCCTTCGAGCCAATAATTTTTTGTTGTCGTAAGCTGAAATTCATCAAAGCCTTTTAGACAAAGCTCTTTTGCTTTTTTCATGGCTTCATCTTTTGAAATCGCTTTCGTTGTATCATATTTTTCATCAATAATAATATTTGGATAAGAACGGATGATTGCGTTAGCCGGAGACAGAGGAAGTTTTGTGTCGTAATAATATGTGTATTTAGTCGAGAATTTTGGAGAGTAATTTACATTTAAATCAAAATTTTCAGCGATGAATCTAAGAGGTACGTATGTATAATTATTGTAAATAATTGCAGGATAATCGAGTGCGATTTCTTTGCCGTTCACTAATGCCGTATTCTCGTTGATTTTGAAAATAAAATTTTTTTCTTCTTTATTGATTGTAACTTTTCTGTTTGTTTTGTCCCATTCAACATTTGCCCCGAATTCTTCGCTGATCAGCCGGACGGGAACAAGCGAACGGTTATTTTTGATGATAATTTCGTAATCCGGAATTATTGTGCCGTTTATAAATAGATATGTTTTGTATTCGTTCAGCATATATCTTTCTGTATAGTTGATGAGAATCAATTGATAATAATATGTTGCGGTAGGATTGCCTTTTTCGATCGGTTTTGCCGCGATTAAAATAAAAGATAAAAAGAGTAAGATAAATAGTTTTTTCATAAGCCCGCTCCATGTATATTTTTAATTTGATTATAGCATACATGGAAAAAAAGAAATTTCTGTAATATAATAAAATAATTACATAATAATTAAAAAACTGCTAAACGCGATGTAATATAAGATAAAAAATATCTCAAATAAAATTACCGTGTTTAACAGTTTTATTTTTATACGATTTTAATTATTAAGGATAGAAAAAAATTGAAAATAGTATTATATAATTATATCTAATAAGAGTCCTCTTATTTCGTCGGTTTTATCGAGAATTGCGATATGGTCTTTTTCTTTTTTTAAAAGCTCCGAAGCGAGTTCGTCTAGGTTTTTGTTTACAAGCTTAACAATACCATAAACCCTGTGGCGGCCGCGCCTGTCTAAAAAGTTTTCACGATAAAATTTATGCGAGTTTGTAACAACTTCGTTTACAAAATCGGTTATAAGTGAACGGTATTTTTTCATATCTTTTAAATCGGCGTGCTCAGCGATTTTTGTACCCATTTCCGATATATCTTCAATAAGATTTTTAAGGCGTGCGAAAAGCCCTTCTTCGTCCAATTTATTTAAAGTAAAACTAAAGTCTTCGGTTTTATCGACTTTTTTATTGGAATTATTTATTTCGTTTAACCTATTTGGAGAAATTTCAGAAATTTTTAAATCCATTTATAATTGCTCCTTTAGATTTTTTTAAACTCGGCAACATCCAATACGAATATCGTGGCTCCGCCAACTGTTACTTCAATCGGATACGAGGCAAAAGATTCGCTTGCAGTTCCCGTTGTAGCTCCCATAGAAGTAATCTGTTTTCGGGATTTGCATTTTTTCTCAATAATATCAACGACTTCCGGAACTTTATCGTCATCAACACCGCAAATAAGCGTAGTGTTTCCGGCGCGCAGAAATCCGCCGGTCGACGCAAGTTTCGTTGCGGAATAATTTTTTTCGCTTAATACATCCATTACTAAAAAAGCATCTTCATCATGTATAATTGCTAAAACAAGTTTCATAATAAAACCCCCTAATAAATAACTTGATTAGAAATCTTCAAGTTATACTATTTTCATTTTGATAAGTAGAAAAAATTTTTCACAGCGGAGCGTTTCACGCATGCTTCAAGCGTGAAATGAAATATTTTTTTCTATCCTTAATAATGAAAATAGTATTAAATAAAATTTATAATAATATCGATTATTTCATTGTGTATATAATCAGCATTTCCTAAAGCGTTAATTTTATGTATACGTTTTGGAAATTTTAGACATAAATCTAAATAACCCTGATATACTTTGTGATGAAATTCAATTTTTTCGGATTCTATTCTATCGGGAACAGCGGCGCTGGTTCGGCGGAAAAGCGATTCTTCGGGTGATATATCCATAAAAAAAGTAAGGTCGGGCATCAAATCATTAATGCCGAATTTATTTATATTATAAATATTTTCAGAGCCTAAATTTCGGGCATAGCCTTGATAAGCGATAGATGAATCCAGAAATCTGTCACAAAGCACAATCTTCTTTTCTTCGATAGCGTTTTTGATATTCGAGTTTACTAATTCCGCACGTGCAGCCGCATATAAAAGCGCTTCCGTATATGGCGACATATCATAATTTATCAATAATTCCCGGATTTTTTCCGAAATAAAAGTTCCGCCGGGTTCTCTCAACATAAGTACATCCAGATTTTTTGATAACAAGAATTTATAAAGCAAATTAATTTGGGTTGTCTTGCCTGAGCCGTCCAATCCCTCAAAACTAATAAATAATCCTTTATTCATTATTAACTCCATTGTAATTTTAAGTAGTTATTATAATATCGTTTAATTTATTATATCATATTAGGTAAAATATTGTTAATATTTTTATGTATACTGATGAACAAATGTACAGTTTATTTTCGCTCGTCAGTGTAATGAAGCCGCCCTTACAGTGAATTTTTTTGTAAGGGCAGAGTTTTTTATATATTAATATTTATATTTTCGGTCAAAAATTTATCGTGAACATAATTAGAAGCGACCTCGACATCTTTTTCATCAATCAAAACAGATATTTTTATTTCAGAAGTGCTTATCATATGAATATTCACATTAGCATCGAATAAAGCCTCGAACATACGGGAGGCCACGCCGGGATTTGTAGCCATACCTGCGCCGACAATTGAAAGCTTTGCTATTTTATCATCCGATGATAATTTTTCGTATCCGATAGAATCAATATTCTGTTCCAAAATTAAGAGCGCATCTTTTAAATCGGATCTCGGCACAGTAAAAGTAATATCTTTCGAGCCGTTTCTGCCAATACTTTGTAAAATAATATCTACATTAATTTTGCTATTTGCAAGTATAGAAAATATTCTAAACGCCTTGCCGGGTTGGTCGGAAACACCGATCAAAGAAATTCTTGCGACATTTCTATCTACAGCAAGACCGCTAACAAACATTTTTTCCACTTTAGATTCCTCCTTAACTCTCGTTCCTTCTGCATTTGTCAAGCTTGAGCGTACTACCAAATTAACACTGTGTTTTTTTGCAAGTTCTACGGACCTATTATGCAAAACCTGCGCGCCAAGCGAAGCAAGCTCCAACATTTCATCGTAAGAAATCTCGTCTAATTTTACAGCGTTTTTCACAACTCTTGGGTCTGCAGTGTAAACTCCGTCTACATCTGTATATATTTCGCATAAATCAGCATTGAGTTTAACAGCCAAAGCAACAGCGGTCGTGTCCGAGCCGCCGCGCCCCAAGGTTGTGATATCGCCTTTTCGGTTATATCCTTGAAAACCGGCGATGATGACTATATTCTTATTTTCCAGCTCCTGAAAAATTCTTTCGGTATCGATATTTTTAATTCGCGCGTTTGTATGGTTTGAAGAGGTAAAAAAACCTATCTGTGTTGCAATCAATGATTTTGCAGGAAAACCCAGCTCGTGAATTGCCATTGCCATCAGTGCGACGGATTGTTGTTCGCCCGTAGACAGCAGCATGTCTATTTCTCTTTTTGAAGGGTTTTCGGAAATCTCGTGTGCCTTGTCCAAAAGCTCATCTGTTGTATCTCCTTGGGCAGATAGGACAACAACAACATCGTTTCCCTGTTTTGATGTTTCCACAATACGCCTTGCAACATTCATAATTTTATCTTTATTTGCAACCGAACTGCCTCCGAATTTTTGTACGACTAACATATATTTTTTTCCTCCTAACAATTCATGCGAAATTCGTACAGCTATACCGGAAACAATTTTTGTACGCCGGTACAGCAGAGCATTTTTAAATAATTTATAATATAGAGGATTCCTTTATATTTCTTTTAGAATTGCGCCGTCATTATCAAGCTCTATATTATTTATTTTCCAATTATCCTCAAGTTTCTCTAAATACGATTTCATTTTATCAAAAAAATCGGGTTCTGTAAAAACTGAAATCAGCGTCGGACCCGCCCCGCTTAAAAAACTAGCTCTTGCGCCAAAATCTTTTGCTTTGGCAAAAATTTCATTCATATTATTTATTATATTCGCGCGGTATATTTGGTGCAACCTATCATCCATCGCAGTCGAAATAAGCTCAAAATTGCCGGAATAAAGAGCAGCGACTAAAAGCGATGCTCTTGAAACGTTGAAAACAACATCTTTTATGGGATATGTTTTTGGTAGAATATTTCTTGCTTTTTCTGTAGAAAGCTCAAAATCGGGTATCATTACCCCAAAATTCAATTTTTTTATATTCTCACTTTCCAATTTTACAAAATCGAGCGAATTTTCGGACAATGCTCCGACAACAACGCCGCCCATCAAGGCAGGCGTGGAATTATCGGGATGTCCTTCAATTTTTGCGGCTATATAGGCAAGCTCTTTTTTTGATAAAGCGGCCTTTGAAAAATGATTCGCTGCCAAAATTCCGGTGATAATGCAAGCCGCACTGCTGCCCAAACCTCTGGTCAGAGGGATTTCGTCTTTTTGCTCTATTCGAAAATTATTTTCAATTTTTTTTCCGACTATATTATAAAAATCTACCATTGTTTTATAGATTAAATTCGTTTCATCTTTTGGTATTACAATATTATCCGAGAGAATTTCAAGATTTTCGGATTCAGAAGTTTTTGTATTATTATAAAGTTTCAGAGCCATGCCGATACAATCGAAACCCGGACCGAGATTTGCCGAAGTTGCTGGAACTTTAATCTCAATCATATGAGCACCTCATATTCGATTTTGAATGTACTGCAAATTTCGTCGGCCAATTTTTTATCGAAAAGAATTTTCAAACCTGCATCCAATTTAGTTTTATCTATAGATTTCGTAACAAAAGCTAATTGGTTAGGATATTTTTCATCCAAAATAATTTCTTCAGGCTCGAAGATTTCATTTATTTCTTTTGAAAGCTCGTTTATATTTTGGGATTTCAAGCGTACAAATTTTTTATATTCAACATTATCGAAAGATACAATTTTTTGTTTTTCTCCCGACCAGAAATAGCCTATATTTTTCTTTTCGTGGCGCAGAGCGTCGATAATATCTCCGACAACAGCGCTTGCTGTCGGCATTTTTCCGGCACCTCGACCGTAAAACATCAGTTCATCTACGGCATTTCCCTTTAATAAAACCGAGTTAAAAACACCGTGAACGGCGAAAAGAGGGGAATTATCTCTGATAATAACAGGCATTACCGCCGCAGAATATGTTCCGTTTAATTTCTTTGCGCTTGCAATAAGTTTAAAAGCTCCGCCGATTTTTTTGGCAAAGGCAATATCTTCTATTTTTATATCTTGGATTCCCTGAATATCAAGGTCTTCATAAGCCGCATTTTTGCCGCTGATTAAAGAAAGCAAAATCGCCAGTTTTCTGCCGGTATCGTAGCCGTAAACATCAGCGGTAGGGTCTTTTTCAGCGTAACCTTTTTGCTGCGCCCGTTTCAAGGCTTCATCAAAACTCATTCCGTCGCGCGTCATTTTTGTTAAGATATAATTTGTTGTTCCGTTTAAAATTCCTTCCATTTCGTAAATATCATCAGCGGTTAAAGCTTGTTTTATCGAACGGATTATTGGTATACCGCCGCCGGCGCTGGCTTCAAACAGAAAATTTATCTGTTTGGACATAGCGATTTCCAAAAGCTCTGCTCCGTGTGCCGCAACTAATTCTTTATTGGAAGTAACAACGGATTTGCCTAAAAGAAGTGCGGATTTTACAAATTCATATGCAGGCTTTAAGCCGCCCATTGTCTCCACAACAAGGTCAACAGATTCATCATTTAGAATATCGTCGATATTACTTGTAACGAGATTTTCGATTTCAGTTCCTTTAAAATCACGTATATCCAATATATATTTAACATTAATCTGCTTAAAAAAAACTCGTTTAGAAATAAGCTCTTTATTAAGTTTTATTACATCATAAATTCCTGAACCGACTACACCAAAGCCCAGTATTGCTATATTATGCACAAAAATCACTCCCTTGCGATTGTTTTAAAATTTTTAACTCCATCTGTATTTATTATTTTATTAATAAGCTCGGTAAACTCTTTGCTCATTTTTCCGGTTTCCAAAGTAATTGTTACATTCGCGATATTATTAATCGGAATATTCTGATTGATTGTCAAAATATTTCCGCCGTCTGAAGCAATAAGATTTAAAACATCCGATAGAACTCCGGCACGGTTTTCGAGACCCAAAGCGATTGTCATTGTTCTGCCTCGAAAATTTTCATACAGCGGAAAAATACTGTCACGATATTTATAATATGCGCTTCGGCTGATGTCGACTTTTTTTGTGGCTTCCTGAACTGTTTTGACAGCGCCGCTTTCCAGCATAGACTTTGCCTCGATAACTTTCAAAAAAACTTCCGGCAAAGCTTTTACGTCAACAACAAAATAGTTTTTATCTTCCTTCATAATTTGTCGCTCCAATATATACATTTGTATTCACAACAAGGAATATATCATAATTTGATTTTTTTTGCAAGCGTTTTCGGCTTTGTTCATCAAAAAAAACAACACCGGCAAGCGGTGTTGAAATTGATTATTTTATTTGGCTGTAATTGATTCGAACTGTTTTACGCAATCTTCGATATTTCTAAAAAGAATTGTTTTGAATCCCAGACGATTGGCCGTATCAATATTTTTGTCAAAGTCATCTATAAAAATACATTCGCCGGCAATTAGATCGTATTCGTTCAAAAGATGAAGATAAATTTCTTCATCCGGTTTAATTTTATGTACATATCCCGAAATAACTTTACCGTCACATAATTTAAAAAAGTCAAATTTATTATAAAGAAACTCGAAACCTTCCGCAGAAAAATTCGAAAGAAAGTAGATTTTGTAATTTTCATTTTTCAATTTTCGTAAAAAATCCGAAGTTTCTTTTTTTTCTTCAAGAATATCCAGCCAATTTCTGTCCAGAACCCTAGCGATTTCGTCTTTAAGATGCGGATTTTCGTTCTGCAAATATTCGATACCTTGTTCATAAGTATAATTTCCAAGGTCAAATTGAAGCCAGAATTTATTTTTAAAAATTGCGGAATCCAGTTCTTTTACTGTCTTTTTGTCGTAGCCCAATGAATGTAAATACGCTGTCGGTTCGTATTGTATCAAAACTCTTCCTATATCAAAAATAATGTTTTTTATCATAAAAAAGCTCCTTCTATTAAAAATAAATTTAATATATCATAATAATTTCAAAAATTCAAATTTAAAAAACAATTTATACTATTTTCAATATAAAGGATAGAAAAAAATATTTCATTTCGCGCTAGAAACATTGCGCGAAACGCTCCGCTGTGAAAAATTTTTTTCTACTTATCAAAATGAAAATAGTATTAATTTGTTCTATCTCAATTATTTATTTCATAGATTTGTCATATAGCGTTTCGATTTTTAAGTTGCCGTAAGAATGTTTTTTGGAAGAGGGGATTATACAAATGCAAAAAAAGAATGATAATCAATATTTAAAAAAAATCTCACAAGGAACATTTTTATCGATAATAATCATGTTCTTGCTCTTTTTTTTAAATAGAAATGATTTATATAACAAATTTTTGATTTACGAAACTTTACCGTATGTAAAACTTCAAAAAGAGATGCTCTTTAAATTCCATCAAGAACCCGAAAAGTCCAAAACCGTTGTTCAAGCTACAGAAGAAGTTCAAGATGATATTATCGGAATTCATAATGTGATTTTTCAGGATGATACTAAAGAAGAAGAGCCGGTTCAAGAACATAAGCAAGAAAAAATTAATTTTAAAAATATCGAAAAATTAAGTGACTTTTCTTATTTAATAAAAAATTTCTATACCGTGGATTCCAAAACTTCTGTGAATCAAGAACTTATAAATGTGGATAGATTTTTAAATACGGATTTGAAAATCGATAATTCGGTCAGCGGCCCGAAAGTGCTTATTTTTCATACACATGCCCATGAAACTTATTATGACAGCAACGACGAGTCTGAAGGAGTTTTGGGGGTCGGCGCACGATTGAAAGAAGAACTCGAAACAGTTTACGGAATAGAAGTGTATCATTATACAAACGGGCTACGGGATATCGGCGGCAGTATGAATACTGCATACGAGGACATTGAACCGCCGGTGCGTGAAATTTTGGAAAAATTCCCGACAATTCAAGTTGTGATAGATTTGCATAGGGATGGATTCGATATCAAACAAGGAGAACCTTTGAAAAAATTCGTATCAGAAATAGACGGCAAGCAAACCGCACAGATAATGTTTTTCAACGGTCTCAGTATACTTAATAAAAACGGAAAGCCAACGCAATTGACATCTTTACCGAATCCGAATCTCGATACAAATTTAGCGTTTAGCTTTAATATGCAATTGGCGGCAAATGAGCTTTATCCTGAATTTACACGAAAAATATATTTAAAATCCTACCGTTATTCACTGCATATGAAGCCGAAATCTTTGCTGATAGAGGTTGGCGCAAATACAAATACAAAAGAGGAAGCTTTTAATACAGCAAAACCGCTTGCAAAAATTTTAGCTTCCGTAATTAATTAATCTACACGAATGGCGCAATTGCGCCATTCGATATAGTATCTATTTTTTAGCCAGCTCACCGGCGGCTTTTATTTTAACACGGTTTGTATTGCCGGGATAATACGCCAGCGGAACATCTTCGATATCAATTATTTCTACAGTCTCACGAATAGCGCCTGCATCAACGGCGATATTAACCGCCTCCAGTTTAGCATCTTCGAGTGCTTTGTCACGTGGGATTTTATTATAATCGATTAATTTTTCAAAAGTTCCGCTTACTTTTGAAATCGCTGAACCGATTGCGTTTGCAGTTCCGAAATATTCAGGTTTAGTAACTGTAGACGCACCTTTTAAAGCGTTCGGCAAAATAATCGAGCCACCGCCGACAAGGATAACATCTACATCTTGATTGGAAATTTTCATCACGTCAAGGGCATCTTCAGCCAGACGCAGGATTTCCGCCATAGCTTTATTCGCTAAATCTTCACTGATGCAATTGGTTTTAGTTTTATCTCCTAAATCAAACATTCCGAGCCGAACGGCAATATCCGTTGCGGTAATCACGTCTCCGCCAAAAACAAGCGCTTTTTCGGTTATTTTATAGCCGACGCTGTCCGGTCCAACGCTTACGCTTCCGTCAGAATTTTCTCGAACAACAGAGCCGCCGCCCAAGCCGATTGTCAGGACATCCGGCATACGGAAATTAGTTCGTACGCCGCCGATAACCGCCGCCATGCTGGATTCGCGCGGAAATCCGTTTTGAATAACGCCGATATCGGTTGTAGTTCCGCCAACGTCGATTACCAAAGCGTCACGCAATTTCGAAAGATAAGAAGCACCTCTGATAGAGTTTGTCGGGCCGCAGGCGATTGTTAAAACGGGATATTTGCGGGCGTGTTCCATTGTCATAAGCGTTCCGTCGTTTTGCGAAAGATAGATATCGGCGTTTACAACTCCGAGTTCGTTAAGCGAACGTGAAAATCCTTCGGTAAAACGTTCGGCGACTTTATAAAGAGCCGCATTCAAAATAGTAGCGTTCTCACGTTCGATTAATCCCATAGAGCCGATTTCATGCGAAACCGAAATATGCGTATCATTTCCTAAAACTTCACGGCATATTTCTGCGATACGGGTTTCGTGTTCATTTCTGACCGTGGAAAATACACAGGATATCGCCACAGAACTAATTTTATTTTTTAAACTTTCAAAAAATTTCCTAGCCGCATTTTCATCTAGGTCGGCAATTAATTTGCCGTCATATTCGAAACCGCCGCGAATCATTTCTTGAGCCGCAACAATATTGCGGATATCGTCTGACCAATCTGCCATCGGAGGAACTCCCATTGCCGCCGGTGCGCCAATCCGAACTAAAGCTATAGGCGCAAGCTCTTTCCGCTCAACGATTGCGTTTGTACATTGTGTAGTACCGAGCATAGCTTGACGAATATCCTTCGGATTAATACCGGATATTTCAAGAAGATTTTTGACAGCGCCGACAATGCCGTCGTAAACATCTCCTGTTGTCGGGTTTTTAATTTGAGCTATGATTTTCAAATCCTGATCGATAAGGACAGCGTCTGTATTTGTGCCGCCTACGTCAATTCCAAGTTTATACATTAATTGCGTACCCCCTTAAATCGTTCTTCAATCGGTATATACTCTGTATCACAGCCGAAATATCGTGGGCCGACTAATTCCAAGCCTTTTTCACTGCGCCACATTTCAAAGCATTTTAAACCTACAA
The DNA here is from genome assembly GCA_031551135.1 of Eubacteriales bacterium. Classification (GTDB taxonomy): domain Bacteria; phylum Bacillota; class Clostridia; order Lachnospirales; family JAITVM01; genus JAITVM01. The sequence continues at coordinate 59,309 of JAVBOA010000012.1, forward strand.
CAATAACCCGTTTTCCGTATTTCAAAGCATCTGTGGTAACAGGGATAAAAGTTTCCGTATCAACAAGGCAGATTAAATCCGGTACAGTTGCAACGATTTCGCCATCAACGCAAGCAATGAGATTTTCGTTTTGAAATTCAACATATGCGCTGTGGTCTTTAAATTCGCCGATACCCTCGATAACGACTTTTCCGAAATTAAATGCGCCTCTGGTTTCACGCAGTACATCTACAATTTTGCCTTTGAAAATTTTAAATCCCTCTGTAGCGTTATAAAAATTCTCTTCGGGAGTTCCGTTGGTGCAAGATTTCAATTCACGGATTGCTTTTCCAAGCATTTCACTTCTTGTAACAATATTTTTTACGGCATATTCTTTAAGCTGTTTTCCGTTCATTGCATATAAACAAACGCTGACGCTTCCGCCGCAGCTCATTGTTACGGCACGCGCCAATTCTTCTGTCCATTTGTTTGTAATTGTGTCAAATATTGCGCAATTTCCTTTTTCGTCGGTCAGTGCCATTGGAGTTGCTTTTAATCCGCCGATTGTAAATGTAACCATCTGTAATTCCGGAAAAGCTCTGCCCATTCCGTCACAATCGACCATAGGCAGCCCGAGTCTTGCAGAAGCGGCAATCGGCAGCATAGAGTTTACGCCGCCGGCTTCGATTGGCATAAAAGCATAAATTTCTTTTCCGTAAAATTGCGAAACCATTTTGTAAAGGGTTTTGTATTCTTCGCCGCCGATGGCTTTTTCACTCAAAACAGTCGGTGCGCCCATCATTGCTATAGGTACAATCAGGGCATCATCCGGAACTTCCTCCGGGTCTAAGAGAGTGACTTCTCCGTATTCACGAATTGCACTGATAGCGACAAGCTTACCGATATACGGGTCACCTCCGCCGCCAGCGCCCAGCAATGCCGCTCCGAGCGCAATATCTTCAATTTCTTTTAATCCTATTTTACGCAAATTAATTACTCCTTTCGGTGTTTAAAATTTATTTTTTAATCTCAAACCAATCTTCTTTTAAAATTCCGTAATGCGCCACATCATGAAAAATATCTTTGATTTTTACTTCCTTTTTCAAAATTCCTTCGAGTTCCATTCCGCATTTTTGCATAACTCGCCCGGAAGCAGGATTACCTGTATAATGTGTTGCTTCGACACGGTTCACTTCCAATTTTTCGAAACAAAGTTTCAAAACTGCCGAAAGAGCTTCCGTCATATAGCCTTTGCCCCAATATTTTCGGTTTAAAACATATCCGAAACCGGCTTTTTCGTGTTCAGGGTCTAAGCGGATATCAATACACCCGATGCATTTATTTTCATCTTTCGGCTCGATTGCAAAAATTCCGGGACGTGACCAGTTATAATTTATGATAGCATCTAAAGCTTCTTCTTCGGTTTTTACGCCGCACCATGTCAAATATTTCAAAGTTTCGGAGTCAGAGGCGTATTCAAGAACATCTGCTTTATCAGATTTTCGAAATCGCCGAAGATTCAAATGTTCGGTGTATAAGTTTTCATTGTCATAAAGAATTTCGTTGTAGTTTTTTACCATACAATCGCCGCCCTTATCGTTTTTTTTATCTCAACCGCTATACAATTCTTTGCGATATTCTTTATTCTCGAAATCAAATATTTCTCTAAATGGTTTATTATCTTCGTAAATCCAAAGCGTTATTTTTGTGGGAACTACTTTTATCAAAATCTCGTCGGGAAAAGCAGAATATCTGTCAAAAGAAGATTTATAATGCGTTTCGTATGCTTCGGCAAAAAATTTATTCTTTTCATCCAAGGGATGTCCGATATTGTGTGCAATTCCTTCAATCTGTATATTGTCCATGCACAGAGCAACCGACGGATTAGAATATATTTGCGAATATTTTTCGGATTTTGAATCTGCTTGCATATAAAATGAATTATCAATACAGACACAGCTCATCATTCTTGCGGTAACTTTATTGTTTTTGGATGTTGCCAAAACCATTTTTTTAGCTGAGCCAATCGAATTGAAAAGTTCAGTGCAATTAATTCCAAATAAATTCATTCATGCTCCTCCGCATTCATAAATTTAGATATAAACTCATCTTCAGATATTATAGGGATTTTTAATTCGTTCGCTTTTTTGTTTTTTGAAGAATTTGAATTTATATCATTATTTATTAAATAGTTCGTTTTAGAGGTCACGGAAGAGGTTACTTTTCCGCCGAGTTTTTCTATAGTTTCCTGCAATTCTTTGCGGTTTTTGAACTTTGATACATCTCCGGTTATAACAAAAACAAGATTCTCGAGTTTATTTTCCATTTCTTGAGGCTTGTTTATATTCAGAATTTTCAGCGCATCATAAAATAATTCTAAATTTTCTTTTTGATGAAAATAATTATAAATGCATTCGGAAATAACTTCGCCGTAGCCTTCAATAGATTTCAGCTCGTCTTTTTCGGCATCCACGATTTTATCGATATCATATTTAAAATGCGAACAAAGAAGCTTTGCGTTACTCAAGCCAACTTGACTTATGCCAAGCGAATAAATAAAATTAGGCAAATCTACATTTTTCGATTTTTCAATGGCTTTAATAAGTTTTTCATAAGAGCGTTTTCCAAAGCCTTCGAGATTTTGTATTTCATTTTCGAATTTATTTATATTAAAAATATCCAGATAATTACTGATAAAATTGTTTTCGATAAATTTTTCCAATGTGGCTTCCGAAAGTCCTTCAATATTCATGGCATCACGAGAAGTAAAATGCCCCAAAAAGCTTAATTGCTGAGCTTTGCAATTTGGATTGCTGCATAATAAAACTTTTGTATCCTTTTGTTTTACAATTTCGGTTTTATTGCCGCAAACCGGGCAATTATCCGGTATTTTCAAATTATTGCTTCGGGTCTGGTTTTCCAATATCTGCGGAATAATCATATTCGCCTTATATACTTCCAATGTGTCGCCGATTCCGATTTCCAAAGCTTCCAAAATCGATAAATTATGCAAAGATGCACGGTTTACGGTAGTACCTTCAAGTTCGACCGGCTCGAAAAGTGCGATTGGATTTATAAGCCCTGTTCTGGAAGTATTCCATATAATATCAATTAATTTTGTCTCACGGACTTCATCAGCCCATTTAAAAGCAATTGAGTCACGCGGAAATTTTGAGGTAGAGCCTAAAGAATCGCTGTAAGAAATCGAATCGTAGGTAAGAACAAGACCGTCCGAACCGAAATCGTTTGTTTCGATTTTAGCTTCAAATTCGTATACAATATTTTCGATATTTTCGGCGTTCACGATTTTATATTCAACAACATCAAAACCCAATTCTTTCAAAAATTCAAGCTCATTTTGTTTTTTATTTTGAAAATCTTTTGTTCCGGCGGAAACGAGTGAAAAAGCGAAAAAACAGACATTGCGTTTCGCAACAATTTCGCTGTTCAGCTGCCGAACCGTACCGCTGCAAAGGTTTCGCGGATTTTTGTATTTTTCATTTTCTTCAATATTTTCGTTTATCCGCTCGAATTCAGAATACGAAATAACTGCTTCGCCGCGCAAAATCAGATTTTCTTTAAAATTAATTTTCAGCGGTATGTTTTTAAAAACTTTGGCATTATGCGTAACATCCTCGCCGATTTCGCCGTTGCCGCGTGTTATAGCTTTTGATAAATTTCCGTTCTCGTATTTTAAAACGATAGTCAAGCCGTCTAATTTCCAAGAAAGCAAACCTTCGTTTTCGCCTAAAAAAGATTTTAATTTAGAAATTTCTTTGGTCTTGTCCAAGGAGAGCATTCTGGAATCATGGCGGACTTTTTCCAAAACGCTGATAGTTTCAAAACCGACTATCTGTGTCGGGGAATTTTGAAAAATAATTCCATTTTCTGCTTCCAAGCCCTCAAGCTCATCATAGAGTTTATCATATTCAAAATTTGACATTATTTCTTCATTATCGATATAATATGCTTTAGACGCTTTATTTAAAATTTCGATTAATTCTTTCATTCTGTCCAATTTCATGGTATACCCTTTCTTGTACGATAAGATATTTTTTTGTAATAAAAAAGTGATACAAGGATTAAGGCTTTTTGTATCAATTGTGATATAATATTATTATTTTACTACAATCTTTCGAATAAAGCGAATCTGCTTGTAAAAATTATCTGTTTTTTTTGAATGTCCGAAAATATAAACTCTGCTTTCAAAAAACATTAATTATTATCTCAAAAAAGTACGAATAAATATTAATACTATATTAAATTCTATAATCTGTCAGAGGGTTTTTCATTTCTGATAGATTACAAATTACCAATTTATCAAAATATTATGATATACAACTGTAATTTAATTAAGGAAAGGCATGGTTAAAATGAAAACAATATACTTGGCTGGCGGATGTTTTTGGGGAATAGAAGAATTTTTTTCCAGATTAGACAACATTTTAAATACAGAGGTTGGCTATGCAAACGGAAATACCGAAAATCCCAGTTATGAAGAAGTTTGTAAGGATAATACCGGATTTGCGGAAACGGTTAAAGTTGAATATGATGAAAATAAAATATCACTTGAGTTTTTGTTGGAAAAATTTTTTTCTGTAATTGATCCAACATCCTTAAATCAACAAGCCGGTGATGTCGGCTCGCAATATCGCACAGGCATTTATTATATCGATGTCGATGATATGAAAAAAATTTTGTTGTTTCGGGAAAAACAGGCAAAATTATATCAGAAGCCGATTGTTACAGAGGTATTGCCTTTGGGAAATTATTATAAGGCTGAGGAATATCATCAAAAATACCTGAAAAAAAATCCCGGCGGATATTGTCATATAAAATTTTAATTGAGGTAACTTATGAATAGGAAAATATTTGAGCAAAAGATAGAGCAGTTTACGGAAAAAAAGAATGCTTTGCAAAAAACATTCTCACTGCTCGGAAATTTAAAGTTGGCATGTGCTTTTGGTATAATATTTTTTGGATATTATTCTTTAAGAGGTGGCAGCCTTGTATATAATGTTTTATTTGTATTGTTAGTAGGTGTTTTTATCTATTTAGCAATAAAACAAAGCCGCGTAAAAAAAGATATTGATTATTCTTCGAGGATTCTCGAAATAAACAAGCGGTACCTGAAAAGACTGGAAGGAACTTGGTCGGATTTTGAGGATTCCGGAATTGAGTTTCTGGATAAAGAGCATGACTTTTCTTATGATTTAGATATTTTTGGAAAAAAATCTCTTTTTCAATTTATCAATGTTTCGCACACTTATTTGGGCAGAATAAAATTGGCAAATTATTTGTCTAATCCAAAATTTTCTCCCGAAACAATTGCCGCGAACCAAGAAGCGACGAAAGAACTTTTTTCCAAGCCGGATTTTTGCCAAAATCTCGAAGCTTTTTCGCAAGCGTCCGACGATAACGCTGATGTATTAAAGATAATCAATTATTTAAAAGATAATACGGTTTTTTATAAAAATAAAATAATTAAAGCTGTTTTGCATTTTATGCCGCTTATTTTTGCGCCCGTTGTTTTTGCAATTTATATTTTTGGACTTAACGATTACAAGCTTTTGGCTAATATTATGCTGATTATTCAGCTGATAATCTGGGGCGTTGGATTTTCAAAAATAAATGCATATTTATACGGAATATCGCATTATTCAATGAAGCTTGCAGGCTATAAATCGCTTTTTTCTTTGATTCAAAAAGAAGAATTTGTGTCTCAAAAACTTAGGGACATCAAAAAAACATTGTTTGAAGATGTTTCTGCTTTTGATGCGTTCAGCGATTTGGACAAAATAACTCAAAAAATTTCGGCTAGAAACAATGCGCTTGTATATTTTATTTTGAACATAATTTTATTGTGGGATTATGAATGTTGTGCGGCTTTGGAGCAATGGAAAGAGAAATACTCTTCTAATGTGGAAAAATATTTTGAGTCTATAGCGGAAATCGAGGTTTTAATTTCTTTTTCTGTTCTTAACCATGTTTTAAATAATTGCTCTTATCCGGAAATAGATAATAAAAAAATGGATATCGAAGGCACGAGCCTAGGACATCCGCTTATTAACAATGAGAAAAGGGTAAATAATTCTTTTGCTATGAAAGACCAAATTTTAATAATTTCCGGCTCTAATATGTCAGGAAAAACAACTTTTTTGCGCACAATAGGAATTAATTTAGTATTAGCCTATAACGGTGCGGTTGTTTGCGGAGAGTTTCTAAAAGCTCCTGTTTTGGATATTTTGACTTCCATGCGTATTTCGGACGATTTGGGAGAGGGAATCTCTACATTTTATGCGGAATTATTAAAAATCAAGAAAATAGTTACCCATTCGAAAAACAATAAACAAATGATTTTTTTGATTGACGAAATTTTCAGAGGTACAAATTCGGAAGACAGGCTGTTTGGTGCCAGAACAGTGGTTGAGGATTTGAACAGACGAGAAGTTATCGGGCTGATAACTACCCACGATTTGGAAATATGCAATCTCGAAATAAACGAAAGAATTGTCAATTATCATTTTAAAGAAGATTATTTGGACGAAAAAATAATATTTGATTATAAACTTACTAAAGGTGTTTCGCAAACTACAAACGGTAAACATTTGATGAAAATGGTAGGAATTACTGTTTAATATTTAGGGGGGAAATAATGTTAAATATTAAAAAGCTAATAATTGTTGGTCTTACGGCGGTAGTGACTTCTTTAATAATCGTCGGAGGAACATATTTTGTTAGCGGAGAAAAAGAGCCGGGGGTTTTTATTGAGCCGAAAACCGTTACCTTAAAAAAACCGCCTCTTGTACCTGTTAGAAGCATAAAAGTGAGAACAGCGCAGACTTTGTATGAGCAAAGTAAATTTAAAGAGCTGAAAGCAAAAATCGGAAATGATGATGTTGTCGGATATTTAAAAATCGATGGAACAAGCATAAATTATCCTGTTATGCAATCATCCGATAATCAATTTTACTTGAATAGAGATATTTATAAACAGCCGTCATCGGCAGGCAGTATATTTTTGGATTATGAAAACGATATAAGGCGTAACGATAAAAATACTGTTATTTATGGTCATAATATGAACAAAGACTATATGTTTCATGCTTTGCGATATTATAACGACTATAATTATTTTTTGAATCATAGATATATAACCTTTGATACGCTTTATTGCAATCAAACTTGGGAAGTTTTCTCATTTTATAAAACCGATATTTCTTTTAATTATATAAAAGTATTTTTTTCGTCTCAGTCGGAATTTTCGAATCTCTTGAACGAAATGAAAAACCGCTCCGCATACGATACGGGTGTGGTAGTTTCTCCGAAAGACAGGGTTCTGACGCTTTCGACATGCTCGAATCAAGAATCGAATACAAGGTATGTTTTAAACGCCAGACTTGTTAGCCAAACATATTACACGCCTGTCGAGCAGAATTAAAAACAACAAAGACCCATAAATTTGATTTTGGGTCTTTTTTTAATCAACTGATCCATTCGTTTTCGGTATTCGTTATTGACCATTTGCTTCCGGTTTTTTTTAAAGTGAATGTAGCACCTATTGCGCCGAGACCGGAGCGCCATTTTGATGCGTCAGTAATTATCTTATCGTCGGAAACATGAGCGTCCTCAAAAGAAATCACGATTCCTTCTTCAAAATAAAGCTCTTTGATATATCCTTTATCCTCTAAAGTTTTTATGTCGTACTGCAATAGTGTCAGATTTTCTTTTACACAAAAATTTTCCATCAATTCGATTATTTCAGAATTATCCGTAGATTTCGATTTTGATAAATCCAATGAAATGTATTTGATATCATCATTTAGGGCTTTGTCATCTTCGTATAAATCCTCGAATACAATAAAATATGGATTGTTTTCCGCAGGAATTTCGCTTTTAGAGCAAGATATAAATAAAAAAATAGAGAAGCATAAAATCAACAATTTCTTTCTCACAAAAATCACCTCGTTATATCAGCTAATCCATTCATTTTCGGTATTTGTTATTGACCAAGTATTATCGAATTTTTTGACAGTATAAGAAGAACAAACTGCGCCGCGGCCGGAATACCATTTCATTGCTGTAGTAATCAATTCATTCTCGGTCTTTTTTTCATCTTCGAAATAAATAACAACCCCATCATAAAAAGAGTTATTTTTGACAAGTCCTTTTTCTTCCAAACTCTGAATACTATCGTGCAGAAGTGTTACATTGTATTTGTTGCAATATTCCTGCATCAAATTCAAGAAATTAGAGTTATCTTTAATTTTTGATTTGCTTAAATCGACGGAAATATATTTTACGCGTCCGATTAATGCAGAATCGCCTCTCGCTAAATCCTCGAAAACAAGAAAATAGGGATTATTCAAATCAGTTACAGTTTTTTCGGTACAAGAAGTTGCAAGAATAATTGCAAATAAAGATAAAAATAAAATTATTTTGTTTTTCATAATTTTGTCACCTCGTTTTTTAAACGTTGTGAATTTGATTTTGTTCCAAAAAATAAAAAAACCGGTGCAAGCACCGGTCTATAAAATTAACTGTAAATACCACGTTTTTCGAATGTTGTATGGAGCAAATGATGCGCTTTTTCGCCATAAGGCTCGCCCAAAAATTCTTCATAGAGCTTTTTGATTTCAGGGTTTTCATGGGAGTATCTTATTGGCTTATTGCGGTCTTCAAGATAAAGGCCTTCGGCACGTTTTTTGATAATATCCTGATTTTCACGCGAATAAGGCTGACCGCCGCCGTTTACGCAGCCACTAGGACAAGCCATAATTTCGATTGCGTGATAAGTAGCTTTTTTATCTCTGACAGCCTCCAGTAATTCACGGCTGTTTCCAAGCCCGTGAGCAACAGCAATTTTAAGCTCTGTACCTTTGATATTGTAAGTAGCTTCTTTTATACCTTCAAAACCTCTAAGCGCCTCAAATTCTACATTTGGAGGGTATTCGCCGGTAAGCCAGCAATAAGCTGTACGCATAGCAGCCTCGATAACGCCGCCTGTAGTACCGAAGATAACACCCGCGCCGGAAGATTCGCCCATAACACTATCAAAATCTTCGTCCGGCATATTATCGAAGAAAATACCGGCTTCACGAATCATAGAAGCGAGTTCACGGGTAGAGATTACATAGTCAACGGAATTCAATTCATTTGTTGTAAGCTCAGGTCTTGCGGCTTCGTATTTTTTAGCAACACAAGGCATTACAGAAACAACAACCATTTTTGCAGGGTCAACGCCAAGTTTTTCAGCAAGGAATGTTTTAGCAACAGCGCCGAACATTTCGTGCGGAGATTTACAAGACGACGGAATATCCAAAAGCTCAGGGAATTGATGTTCGATAAATTTAACCCAAGCAGGACAGCAAGAAGTCAATATCGGCAAAGGTCCGCCTTCATTAATACGGTGAACTAATTCGGAAGCTTCCTCCATTATTGTAAGGTCGGCTGCAAAGTCTGTATCATAAACTTTGTCAAAGCCCAATCTTCTCAAAGAGGCTGCCATTTTTCCGGTAACTACAGAACCTGCTTCAAAACCAAATTCTTCTCCGAGAGCAACCCTAACAGCGGGAGCAGTCTGAACAATAACGTATTTATCCGGATTATTTATTTCGTTCCAAACATCGTTTGTGTGTCTGACTTGAGTGAGTGCGCCGGTTGGACATACAGAAATACATTGACCGCAGAATGTACAGCAAGTATCGAGCATAGGCGAATCAAAAGCCGTAGACATAACCGTATCAAAACCGCGGTGAACAGCGGAATAAACTCCGACTGTCTGCACAGTGTTGCACATAGTTTCGCAGCGTCGGCAAAGGATACATTTTTCAGGGTCACGAACAATGGAATAAGAGCTTGTGTCTTTTTCCCATTTAGACATTCTTCCGTTATATTTTTCTTCGGTTATTTTAAGATTACCGGCCAAAGTTTGGAGTTCGCAATTTTGGTTTTTATCGCAAACTAGGCAATCTTTCGGGTGATTGGAAAGAAGCAGTTCTACAACTTTTCTACGGGCTTTAATCGCACGGATAGAATGAGTATTTATTTTCATTCCGTCGGTCACTCTTGTATCGCAAGCCGGAGCAAGATTTCTTCTGCCTTCGATTTCGACCATACATACACGGCAAGTTGCCACTTGGTTTACCATTTTTGTAACATGGAGGTTAAGATGACACAATGTAGGAATATAAGCGCCGGCTTTTTTTGCACAGTCTAATATTGTTGAGCCTTCGTCTACTTCGATTTCAGTATTATTAATTGTTACTTTAATATTTCCCATTTCTTCTAAGACCTCCTATTGTTTTATAATTGCTTTAGTAGGGCATTTTGATGCACAAACACCGCATTTAATACATCTGTCTTGATCGATATTATGAACTTTTTTTGTTGCTCCCGAAATACAGGAAACAGGACAATTTCTTGCGCAAAGTGTACAACCGATACATTTATCATCAATTATTACGTATTGAAGGAGGTCTGTACAAGCGCCCGCAGGACATTTTTTATCTTTAATATGAGCAACAAACTCGTCATAGAAATAATTCATATTTGACAAAACAGGGTTTGGAGCAGTTTGTCCAAGACCGCAAAGAGCCGTATCTTTGATAATTTCGCCGAGTTCTTTGAGCTCGTCCAAATCTTCCATTGTTCCGTTGCCTTGAGTTATACGCTCAAGAATTTCAAAAATCCTTGTTGTACCGATTCGGCAAGGAGTACATTTACCGCAAGATTCTTCCAGCGTAAATTCCAAATAGAATTTAGCGATATTAACCATACAGTCGTCTTCGTCCATTACAATCATACCGCCGGAGCCCATCATTGAGCCGGCTGCATTGAGAGACTCATAATCTATTTCCAAATCCAAAAGTTTTGCAGGGATACATCCGCCGGATGGTCCGCCTGTTTGGATAGCTTTAAATTCTTTTCCGTTTCTGATACCGCCGCCGATTTTATAAATAATATCGCGGAGTTTTGTTCCCATAGGAACTTCAACGAGACCAACGTTGTTGATTTTTCCGGCAAGAGCGAAAACTTTTGTGCCTTTGCTTTTTTCTGTACCGATTGATGTAAACCATTCAACACCGTTTAAAAGAATAGGGCAGATATTCGCAAAAGTTTCAACATTATTTATATTTGTCGGTTTTTGGTATAAACCTTTTACAGCAGGGAACGGAGGTTTTACTCTAGGCTCACCGCGTCCGCCTTCAATAGAGTTAAGAAGCGCAGTTTCTTCACCGCAAACAAATGCGCCTGCGCCGAGACTTAACGAAATTCTGAAACTGAAATCAGTTCCGAAAATATTATCGCCCAACAAGCCGATTTCTTCCGCTTGCTCGATAGCGATTTGCAAACGTTTTACAGCAAGAGGATATTCGGCACGAATATAAATTACGCCCTCGTCAGCGCCGATTGCATAACCGCAAATTGCCATTGCTTCCAAAACAGAATGCGGGTCGCCTTCCAAAATCGATCTATCCATAAACGCACCGGGATCGCCTTCGTCGGCATTACAAACAACATATTTTTTATCGCTTTGTGATTTAGCGGCAAATTCCCATTTAGAGCCTGTTGGGAAACCTGCGCCGCCGCGTCCGCGCAATCCGGAAGCTTTTATCATTTCAACAACATCTTGAGGAGTTTTTTCTGTTAAACATTGACCGAGTGCTTCATAACCTCTGACAGAAATATAATCATTTATATTTTCAGGGTCGATAAGACCGCAGTTTCGAAGAGCAATACGAACTTGCGACTGATAAAAATCAATAGATTTATTTTCTTCAGCTTTTTCTTTTTTTTGTGGGTCAACATAGAGCAGTCTTTTAACAGGTCTGCCCTTTATAACGTGCTCTTTAATGATTTCTTCAACGTCGTCGCCGGTAACGCCTACATAAAAAATATTGTCTGGATAAATTTTAACAATAGGGCCTTGCTCACAAAAACCAAAGCATCCGGTTTTTAAAACCTGAACTTCATTGCCGAGTTCCTGTTCTTTAAGGATTTTATTAAAATTTTCATAAACAACGGGACTGTGAGAGGACATGCAACCTGTTCCGCCGCAAATCAAAATATGCATTCTGAAATTAGCCACTAGTTAGACCCTCCTCTATTGAAAATAGCATCATCGATAAAAATACCTTGACAAATATGTTTATCAACAATATCTTTTGCAAGATCGGCATTAACGTTTCCATATCTGACAATTGGAGCGTCATGGGGCGGTCTGATTTCCACAAGCGGCTCAGCGTAGCAATATCCAAGACATCCCGTAGCGATTACCGAGACATTTTTTACATGTTTTGCTTCCAATTCGGACAATAGGGCGGTCATAACTTCACGGGCACCGGCAGCGATTCCGCAGGTTGCCATTCCTACCGCTATGATAGTTCTGTCTTCGCTTTCGCCGGTTGTGCGCAAATCAACGTTGTCAGAAACTTTTTCTCTGATTTTTTTAAGCTCGTCCAAAGATTTAATTTTACTCAATTTACTCACCATCCTTAGCTAAATGTTCTTCAATAATGGTTTTTACGTCTTCTTTTTTAACCCGGCCATAAACTTTGCCGTTAACGGATAATACAGGGGCAAGACCGCAGGCTCCGACACAGCGGAGTGCATCGAGTGAAAAAAGACCGTCTTCGGTGGTTTTTCCGGTTTCGATATTCAATTGTTGTTTAAATTCATCTAAAATGGAACTGGAGCCGCGTACAAAACACGCAGTACCCAAACATATATTAATTTTATACTGTCCTTTTGGTTCCATATTGAAAAACGAATAGAAAGTAACAACACCGTAAACTTTCGCAGCAGATATATTGAGTTTTTCAGCTACATGATTTTGCAGTTCAAATGGTAAAAATCCAATTAAATCTTGCGCTTTATGAAGAACAGTAATTAATTTTCCTTCTTTTGTTGGTAAAGAGTCAATATAATTATCGAGTTCTTTGATTTGTTCAGAAAAATCTTTTCCAGCCAATATCAATTTTATTTCCTCCTCTTTTTGAATTATACTATTTCCATTTAAATGGGAATTAGTATTATGTGCCCGGAGGGGCACAATTATCTGGATAATGTTTAAAATTTCTATGGAGCAGAATATTTTTTCCTGATATTAGAAAGGTTTAAACAATTTCCAAAAAAACAAAAATAAATTTTTAGATTTCAGCAGAAATTCTGAATCGGGAGTTCTGTAGTCAACAACTTATAAAAGTGGTTTTGTATAAAATTCGGCGCTTTTATTTTTTATTCGGATTGTACTATTCGGGGAACTCCACAAATAGCTATAAGCCGCAGGATTGTTAATGTTTTAACTTGCCTGTAGCTCACAAACCAAGACATAAAATAAATACTATGTCAATCAAATTTCTGCCTAGTCAATTCATTTTATCCAGTATATTATCTATCAAACCCGAAATTAATATGAGTTCGCAAAAATTTACTTTGGCTGATTGAATTGACAAATAATTTTTTGAATGTATGCAATGTTATTATAAATTGTATTTGACAAAAATTCAACAGGCTTTAGGGCAATTTCACAATTTATCATAAAATTATGCTATTTCCATATATAAAGGATAGAAAAATGGTCAAAGTATTAGATTCAAAATGAAGATATAGCATTTATATATCTATTCTTGTGATATAATAATAATTATTATTGTAAAATAATATTTTTGAGTTATAATTAAAAATGCAAGAGCGGTTTTTAAAGTGTAGTATTTTGGTTTTATTGATTTTAAATTCCGCGAAACAGCAAAAAAGTTTTTAATTGTAATTTCGAAAACTCTTGGAGGTGTGGATTGCTAAAAATCGGAATCGGTTATGATGTTCACAAGCTTGTTCCCGAACGGAAATTAATTTTGGGCGGGGTAGAAATTCCGTTTGATAAAGGTCTTTTGGGTCATTCGGATGCGGATGTTTTAGTGCATGCCGTTATAGATTCGATTATAGGCGCATTGGGGCTTGGCGATATCGGCACGCATTTTCCTGACAGCGACGGAAAATATAAAGATATTTCCAGTATTGAATTATTGAAAAATGTTGCGGCTTTATTAAAAAATGAAGGATTTGAAATTGTAAATATAGATTCTGTTATTATTGCGCAAAAACCAAAGCTTGCATCATTTATTGAGCAAATGAAAAAAAATATCGCCGGCACAATTGGAATCGAACAAAAATATATTAATATTAAAGCAACGACAGAAGAGGGTCTGGGATTTACCGGCGCGGAGCTGGGAATTTCTGCACAGTCGGTTTGTCTTATACAATCATTATAAAATAAAAAGCTATGACGGAAAGAGTAATTTAACATGTGCTTTTAAACTATTCCTATTAAAAAAATGGAAATAGACTACAGAGAGAAACTGTTATGCTGAAATCAGTTTCACTGCACGGTTATTTGAAGTGCATTCCCGAGCTTATCAATTGAAATTTGTTTAGATTGATACGTTTGTTACGTTATAACTATATATATGCGATAGCATATATAACTGAGTAAAGATTTATATCTTTAACAAGAGTGGACCCGCGGGATAAACCTCGTCTCTTTTTTGAGACGGGATTTTTTTATTTGTAACATTTTTATACTTTATAGGAGGTTTTTATATGGATTTAAAATATCAAATCAAAATAATGAAAGAACGTGACCCGGCTTTTCGAAATCCTTTCGAAATAATTTTGTATCCCGGATTTTGGGTACTTATTTCGCATTCGATTGCGCATCGGCTTTACAAAAGAAAAAGATTTTTTTTAGCAAGATTAATTTCTCAATTGGGCAGATTTTTTACCGGTATCGAAATTCATCCGGGTGCGAAAATCGGAAAAGGTCTTTTTATTGACCACGGCATGGGAATTGTAATTGGTGAGACTTGTGAAATAGGCGATAATGTTTTAATATATCAGGGCGTTACTTTGGGAGGAACGGGCAAGGAAAAAGGCAAGCGTCACCCGACAATCGGAAACAATGTTTTGATTGGTTCGGGTTCGAAGGTTCTGGGACCGATTTTTATCGGAAGCAATACAAGAATAGGGGCCGGCTCTGTGGTTTTGCAATCCGTTCCGCCAAATTCGACGGTTGTCGGCGTGCCGGGCAGAACTGTAAACAGAAAAACCACCAACGCAAGCTCTTTGTTGGAACATTCAAAAGTGCCTGACCCAATAAGCATGGAGCTTTGTAAAATCCAAGCACGTCTTGAAAAACTGGAAAAAAAGAACAATAAAAGCGAATAATAAGATCTCGAAGGGAGAACATATGAGATTATACAATACAATGTCAAGAAAAAAAGAAGAATTTATTCCTTTAGAAGATGGAAAAGTTAAAATGTATGTCTGCGGACCGACGGTTTATGATTTCATGCATATCGGAAATGCCAGACCTTTTGTGGTTTTTGATACAGTCAGAAGATATCTTGAATATAAGGGTTTTGACGTAAATTTTATTCAGAATTTTACCGACGTTGACGACAAAATCATAAAGCGCGCAAACGAAGAAAATGTTGACATGAAAACTATTTCGGAGCGGTATATAAAAGAGGTTTATGTTGATGCGGAAAGCCTGAATGTAAAAAAAGCGACGTACAATCCAAAAGTTACAGATGAAATTTCTGAAATAATCGAAATGATTAAAACCTTAATTGAAAAAAATTACGCATACGAAAAAAATGGAACAGTTTATTTTAATACGGAAAATTTTAAAAACTACGGTGCGCTTTCCGGGAAAAAAATCGAAGATTTATTGTCCGGTGCAAGAGTTGATGTAGATATGGATAAATTATCGGCAGTAGATTTTGTTTTATGGAAACCGAAAAAAGAAAATGAACCGTATTGGGAATCGCCATGGGGGAAGGGCAGACCGGGCTGGCATATCGAATGTTCGGTTATGGCAAAAAAATATCTCGGAGATATGATTGATATTCACGCCGGTGGCGAAGATTTGATTTTTCCGCACCACGAAAACGAAATTGCTCAAAGCGAATGTGCAAACGGCGAAAAATTCGCAAAATATTGGATGCACAATGCCTTTGTAAATATTAATAATGAAAAAATGTCAAAGTCGCTTGGGAATTTCTTTACAATCAGAGATATTACCAAACATTTTTCCGGCGATGTTTTAAGATTCTTTATAATCTCCAGCCATTACCGTTCGCCGATTAATTTTAGCGACGATTTAATGAAATCAGCAGAAACCAGCCTTGATAGAATTAAAAACTGCTTTCAAAATTTGAAATTCATTCAGGAGAACACAAGAGTTGACTCGATAAACGAAGCAGAAAAAAATCTTTTAATAGAATCGGAAAATTACATTACAGAATTTGAACGCGCTATGGATGACGATTTCAATACCGCTGATGCGATTTCGAGTATATTTGAATTTGTGCGTTTTGCGAACTCAAATGCAAAAGAAAGTTCATCAAAACAATTTATTTCTGAAATTATTTTGAAAATATCCAAATTATGTGAGGTTTTAGGAATCAGATACGAATCCGAAGCCGCCGAAGTTGACGAAAAAGAAATTGAGGACTTGATTTCACAGCGCACGGAGGCGAAGAAAAATAAGGACTTTAAAAAAGCTGATGAAATAAGAAATCATTTGTCAGAAATGGGAATTGTTCTCGAGGATACCCGTTTGGGCGTGCGTTGGTCATATAAGGGAAAATAATATGTATAAAAACTATTCGGCATTGACTTTGGCTTATGTCGGCGATGCGGTTTTTGAGCTTCTGATTCGGGATAAAATACTTTCGAACGGCGAAAAACCCGTAAAAAAACTTCATACTGAGGTCAAGAATTTCGTAAATGCTGTTTCCCAAGCGAAAATGTATAATTATATTTTTGAATTTTTGACCGAAGAAGAAAAATCTGTGATACAAAGAGGGCGCAACGCGAAATCTTATTCTACGGCAAAAAATGCCTCCGTTATTGATTACCGGCACGCAACGGGTTTGGAATCTCTTTTCGGGTATATTCATTTGAAAGGCGATAACGCACGCTTGAATGAGATATTTGAACTTTGTTTAAAAGCCGTTTAAAGCACTGATTTTTTAGGAACGAAAAAAATTATAGGAATTTGCGCAGTTTCTTATTAATCTGATCAAAATAAAATAGCCACAAACCCTGATAAATTCAAGGTCTGTGGCTTTGTTCTATCTATTCCCACTCTGTTTTTAAAACTTTACTTACAATATAAAGCCTTTGTTTTCGTACTTTAAAATATAAAAAGTATGGAATATTAGTTCTATTTTCTATATTATCAGAAAATATTAGTACGTTTTTAGTACGTTAAAATTAAGTTCATCAACTTCTGCAAATCCCACATTTTAATCATTCTTTTGTACGATCTCTTGTAAACGGTCCGCTACTTCACTGTGTTTGTTCGGATATAGGTGAGAATACGTCTGTAGAGTCGTCTCAATGTTCTCATGTCCTAATCTTTCGCTTATCAACAGCGGTGAAAATCCCATTTCGATTAATAATGATGCGTGTGAATGTCGCAGATCATGTACACGTATTTGCCTAATGCCTGATTTGGACGTGCCTCTCATCATTTCATGTTTAAGATAATGTTTAGTACATTGAAATAAACGCTCATGGGAATCATAGTCATATAGGTGTTCTGAATAGTCTTTTACAATATCCGATAGAAAGGTCGGTATAGTTATTATTCGCTTGCTTTTGGGTGTTTTTGGCTCTAATATTAAGTCCTTTTCACTTAGCCTTGCATAATTTTTATTTATTCTTAAAGTATTCTCTTAAAAATCAAAGTCGTTTATGGTTAATGCTAATAGTTCGCCGGATCTGATCCCTGTCCAAAATAATATGTTAAATATAGCTTTTGACATGGGCTTATCTTCAACAATTGCTATAAATTTATTAAACTCGTCAACTGTCCAAAACTGCATGCTATCTGCATCTTTTTTCCCAATTGAGCCGCATATCCGTGCAGGGTTAGAAGGCAGATTATAATACTTAACAGCAAAGTTAAATATTGCCGAAAGTTGATTATGTACCGATTTCAAATATGTTTGAGAGTAATTAGTTTCATCAGATAAAAGTGTGTTTTGCCATTTACGAACGGCAGTAACAGATATTTCATTCAGCGGCATTTCACCAAAAAACGGCAATATTTTTAGGTTTATAATATATTCTTTATTATTTAGGGTAGTAGGCTTTATTCGGCTCTTGCAGTCTTCAAAATAGAGTTCTACAAGGCTTTTGAAATTCATATCACATGAAGCATGAGCTTTGTTAAGGAACTCTCGTTCAAAAGCTTTAGCTTCTCTTTGTGTTGAGAAGCCTTCTTTTTTCTTCTGACAACGTTTCCCTTGCCAGTCTTTATAATAGAATTTGCAAAACCATGTATTACGCTTCTCGTCTTTATATACCGGCAAAAAATCAGCCCCTTTAGGTATTTCTTATTTATGAAACTGGTCGAGAGATTGAGGATAGGGGGGAATATGAAAATTTTAACGAGGTCACAGCAAACCGCGCCGCCTCTTTTCTTGCGCGGAAATTCCCCACGGGTGTTAATGGTCACTTTACGGACTACATTTTTCGAAATTTAATTAATGAAAATATAACGCTTGCCTGACTAACTCCAATGTATAAAAGCGTGACAAATGTGACAAAAGTCGCTAAAGGCTGTAAATCCAGTATTTATAATCGTTTTGTCCTAAAGATTCGATAACATCAACCAGTTATTAAAGTTAAATAAGTTAAAAAGTCCCGAAACACTGTAAAACAGCGGTATAAATGAATTCGAAAATTTTTAGTTATTTAAGTGATTAAAGTTAAAAAGTACTCTATACAAAAAATAATTTAAATATAGCGTGACAAAAAGGACAGAAGTCTAAATTATTTAAAATACTAACGTTATTGCGAGATTTCAAAGTTTAAAATCTTCAATAAACTTTTTTGGCTCTACTGCTTTAACCGTTGAATATTGATAGTCCTTTATGTTTCTCGTTATAATAAAATCAGATTCAAATTCTTTTGCGCATTCCATTTGTATGCAGTCCTCGAAATCTTCAAAGTCTTTGTTATCAAGTGAATAAATAAGCTTTTCAGAATCAATACCAATAACTTTAAACATTTTACATAGCTTTTGAAGTATCTCTCGCCTTTTCTCTAAAGATACATCTTTTCTTAAAATATAAAACAAATTCGAAATTGTATGTGCTGCAATGCAGGCTTGAATATCTCCTCTGATACATTTTTCGATTATTTTTATTGAATCATCTGAAAAAGGCTTTCTATCAGCAATATAATCAAGTATCACGTTTGTATCAATCAAAATTCGCATATTTTTCATCCCTTGCTTTTAAAAGTTCTTCTTTTTCGTTTATATTCGAAGGTACGCAACCTCTAAACTTTTTAAATTCTTCAAAAGCTAATTCTTTTTCAGATGATATATTTTTTTCACTTGAATAAAAGCCTTTTAAATTCTTAATAATTTCAATTAAATAAACCATCTTATCTTCCGGAATATCATCTATCATTTGAACAGCCTGTTTTTTTAAGCTCGACATTGAAAAAACTTCCTTTCTATATTGCACAAGACGAATACTTTTTCTCTCTTTTTTGATTTTTTAACAATTCTTTTAGTATAGTTTTTGTAAATTATTTACATGTACTTTTTTTATATTTCTGATTTTTATCAAAAAAAGTTAGGATTTTTTTTGATAAATTCATAAAGTTGAAATTCGTAAAATGGCGTAAAATCAACATCTTGCTAAATTTGCTAAAAAAAATGAGACCTTTTCTAGCTTATAGTTCTCGCGTAGCTCACATAAAATTTAGCAAATTTAGCACAGAAAAAAACGGCGTAAAACTTTTAGTTCGTTCTTTTTGTTATAGGTAAGTAGTATTTGTTATAAAAAAAGTATTTGTAAAAAGAAGTAAAAGCACAAAAATCGGGAATCATTTATCTTTGGTATGTTCTATCTTTGAGTCAACATACTGTTTATAAGGTTCAGCAGATTTCAATTGTTCTCTTAATTGTTCTCTTGTTAGTGATACTTTATTTAATTCGAGCTTGAAATCTTTGGGCAAGCATTGGTTAAATCTAGCTTTAATAGCACTTATATATTCATTTGTAGCTTCTAGTATACCGTTTTGATGCTCTAAAATGAACAACCACAAGCCATAAGTGTATTCATCATCATCTTTTTCTCTTATAAATACACGTGCATCTTCTAAATCTTGTGCTAAAGCACAATAGCTGTGAATGGTTTTATAAAGCAAGCGAAGGTATTCATCCTTAAGATCAGCATCTAAAGTTCCGTCAAACGATTCATATCCAATAATCATAGAGTTAATCGAAATAATTAGGGTTTTTCTGCTCTCATCTGGCAACTTTATAAGCATATCTGATAAATCTTTTATATCTATTTTGTACGATTCATTATCTTCTTTATTTTTAAATTCACTCAATCCCAATAAATAATCCGCTGAACATTCAAAATATTCAGCTAATTTTATTAATGTATCGCAGTCTGGTTTTGAATTATTTGATTCCCACATTCTAATTGTGCTTTCTGATTTGCCAACCGCTTTTCCGAGTTCCAATGCTGATACTTTTTTTTCATTTCTCAGTTCCTGTATTTTATTGCCTAAAAGCATTTAAAATCACCTCTTTATTTAATATACAACAATATTTATGTTGTTTCAATGGGTATGGTCAATATAATTGACATCAATATATTTGACTATATAAAATATTTAAACAATTTACTTGACATCTACATTGTTGACTTATATAATTAAATCATCAATAAAATTGATTTCATGTTATGAAGGAGGCTTAATATGACCAAACTGAAGCAATTTCGGGTGACCGAGGGATTGTCCCAAGAAAAAATGGCAAGAAAATTGAATATAACATTATCTTACTATAGCCAAATAGAAAGAGGGTATATACCAGCATCAAGAGCTTTTATGGTATTAATGAAAAGACATTTTCCAAGTATAGACATCAACGACATATTTTTTAATGATGAAGTTCTTGATCAACTTGTCAAATAATCATATATGAAAACATGACAGTATTTATAAACAAAAAATAAATAACTGCAAATTCCGCATAAGCCACGGTGATATAGAGATCATGGGTCGGTTATGCCGAAAATCGCAAGATTAGGTAAAGAAAAAGTCGCTAGAATTAACTAACGACATGAATTATTTTTCATCATTTTCAGAGCTATCAAGTTCAATTTCACCATGCTCTTTTTCGAAATCAAGAACATGTTTAATCATGATTTGTTCAATTTCTTTATTAACAGAGCGACCATTATAACTGCTAATGAAATAAAACTTGTCTAATAGATTTTGATGAACCCTTAAAGTATACCTAGGAAGATTAGAGGACATAAATAATTTTCCTTTCCAGATTCTAATGACGCTATTTTGACTCAATTATAGCATAATATTATTTTTTGGAAATAGCTTGACGCAAAAGTGACGCAATGATATCATATATAAAAAGAGGTGACGCAATAATGACGCAACTTGACAAAGAAAGGCTAACGGTACGCTTACCAAGTGAGTTAAATGAAAAACTAACTTCAATAACCTCAAATCTAGGATTAACAAAAAATGCATTTGTGCTAAATCTGATAATTAGAGAGATTAAAAAATCTGAAAATTCTGAAAAATTTAGCAGTAATAATAATCAGTAAATTCCGCATAAGCCACAGTGATATAGAGATCATGGGTCGGTTATGCCGTACATTTACGAAACATATTTTATTATGTCATAACATGTTCTAATTCAAGTAATACTTTTAGTAATTAAACTTGACTAACTATTTATGAAAAATGGGGGATTGTATAAACGTTATTTTGCAAGAAAGAAAATTTTATACAGCTAGAGAAATAGCGGAGATTATGGAAATTTCAATATCACAGGCATACAGAATAATCAAACTGCTAAATAATGAGCTGAAAGAGCAGGGGAAGATAACAATATCAGGTAAAGTCAGCCGTCGCTATTTTGACGAAAAATCAGGGATTTAGAAGGATTTAGTAATAAAGTCTAGGAGGATTTTAATGACAGAAAGACCGAAGATATTCGAGTATATACCACACGGAGAGGATAACGCTATATCGTCAGAAGAATTAGCGAAATTAGGCGGATTTAAGAACGTTAGAGAGTTGCGAAATTATATAGAAACATTAAGGAATTCGGGGTATGTAATATGCTCAAAAAGCAACCGTGGAGGCGGATATTACATACACGACAACTCTCACGAATTGAAACATTATGTTCGCACTGTCCAAAACCGCATTATTAATTCCCAAAGGTCATTAAGTTCAGCAATGAGAGAACTTGATCTTATAGAAACAACGCTTTAAATAAAATCAGCGATTTAAAGCGCGAATAGTGAGGGTGAGTATGACTGTAAAAGTACACATTGATAGTAAATCTTATAAAATCAAGCCAAAAGATGATGTTCGTAATATAAAGCCACGGTTACAAAACAGTACTCCTGTAAATTTGACGATTTCAGAGCTTGCAGACAAGCTTTCAAAAGGCTATAGCGTGAGTCCTGCCGTTTTAAAAGGCGGGTGTAGGGCTGAAAATTGGCAGGAACAGCAAGTATTTATGGTGGATATCGATAACGATAAAAAAGGTGCTGTTTTAATGCCGAAGCAAGCAAAAGATATCTGCAATCAAAATAATATTCCGGTCAGTTTTATGTATCACAGTTTTAGCAGTACAAGAGAAAAACCAAAATACAGGCTTGTTTTTATATGCGCTGAAATTATTACGGATAGAGCTTTACGCGAGGTAATCGCCGAAACTCTTGTTTCCTTGTTTCCGCAAGCAGACGAATCATGTAAAAATGCAGATCGTTTATTTTTCGGAACAAATATACAGATAAAAAATATAGCAGAAAATGCGACATTTTCTATTGAGAATATTTTAATCCATCACACGCCTAAAGTAAAGAGTTTTGGTGCTTCAAATGATGAATTAGAGAATTTAAAACGAGATTTCGACCTGTTTTCTTATATGAAAAGCCTAACAGGAGACGATCTGAAATTTAATAATAGTAAATGCGCTATGTTTAAGCATTGCTGTATCTGCGGTCATTCGAATGATCTCGTTTATTATCATGACACGAATACTTTTAAATGTTTTGGAGCTCATGGCAATGTAGGCGGCTCGGTTATTGATTTTATAATGTATTCGCAAAATAAAGACCTGAAAAATGCAATTGAATATTTTAAACATAAATTACTTAAAATGCCGAAAGAAGTTCCTAATAAGCTACAAAGGCGAGATTATGCCATAAGCAAAGGTAAAATCAGCATTTCAAACCCTAAATACCAAAAATATCTAAAGCAACTTAGACCGGAAGACAACCCAAGATATACTTTAGATGATAAAGGTATGGGTGAACTTTTTGCGGATATCCATAAGGATAAGCTCCGTTATAACGTAACCGCAAAAGAATGGTTTTACTTCAACGGTAAGGTTTGGGAAGAAGATACCGGCTCAATGAGAGCTTCGAGATATGCAAAAGTACTTGCTGATGAATTAATAATATATTCGACTGAAATCGATAACGATAGCAAAAAGTTTTCATATCAAGATTTTTATATAAGGCTTGGTATAAAATCCAGAAGAGACACTATGCTTGCTGATACGAGAGACAAATATTTTATATCAAATGAAAGCCTCGATAAAAACTTATACTAATATCCAATTAGACGGTTGACAAAATCCATGCTCTACCTGTGATAGATCTTATTGTTTCGAGCTCCAAATTATTGATAGCAATACACAATTGCTCAGTGACCTTATTTAAAGTGACAAAAAAACGATTATCAAAATATTTTTCTTTCAATTCA
>JAVBOA010000046.1:0-52494 GCA_031551135.1 Eubacteriales bacterium
CTTATTATCGATTGCAATATTTCTTTTATCATGATATTCTTTTTCATGAGAGCGCCTCCTGAGTATTTATTTTTCTAGTTAATTAATTATACTCTTTTTTGGTGCTCTTTTTTACTTTTTTTGGTTAATCAACAGGTCTGATTAATGATAGAAAAAAATATTTCATTTCACGCTTGAAGCATGCGTGAAACGCTCCGCTGTGAAAAATTTTTTTCTACTTATCAAAATGAAAATAGTATTAATATGCCGATTTCGAAAGGAGGTTTAAATATGAAAAATAAATATAAAATTGTTTTTATTCTATTAATTACTTTTACTACATCATTGGTTATTTCATTAAATTCTTTAAATAACAATGCCAAATTTACATGTGAAGTAAAAAATCTCTCTTCAACATTATCTACAGGAGGTTACAATTATCTTTTTATTAAAAATGATGGAGCACTATTTGAATGGGGACAGAACGAAGCTACTTTTATATGGGATAAACAAAAACCCTCATACTCCTATAAAGAACCGTTTAAAATTATGGATGATATTACATCTGTGTATGGTGACCAATGGATGACTCTTGTGATAGACAGCAAAGGTTTTCTTTATGGCTGGGGCTCGAATTTGTGGAATAGATTAGAAAAATCAGGTGAAATGTTTTTCAACAAGCCAAAAAAAATTATGGATAATGTAAGCATGACTTCAATCGGTGATAAGCGTTGTATAGCTTTGAAAAAAGATGGCAGCGTTTGGTTGTGGGGCAATGAGATTTCTAAGCCCATTGAAGTAATGAAAGATGCAAGTTTTGTAACATCGGGTCATGATTCTGATTATGTAATTAAAAATGACGGTTCTTTGTGGGCATGGGGAGATATAGGCATACCTGATAAAAATGGAAATACCTACAGAAATGAGCCGACCAAGATAATGGAAGATTGTATATCTGTTTCCTCAAAAGTCAATACATTCGTAGTAAAAAAAGATTTCAGTTTATGGGCATGGGGATATACAAAAAGCGGCGATTCTAAACATCCGATAGATTATTTTAATGACGGATTGCCCACAAAAATAATGGAAAATGTTAAATATGCGGCAATTGGATATGGCTCTTATTTAGCGATAAAAAACGATAATAGTTTATGGACATGGGGAGAAAATTCTTCCGGTCAATTAGGCGACGGAACAAATGAATATCGAATATCTCCTGCAAAGATAATGAATAATGTTGATTATGCAGTAAATGGAATAAATTATACATTAGTAACAACTAACGATGGCGACCTTTGGCTAATGGGCAGCTACGTATTGTTTGATAAAGAAAAAATGGATAAAGGTGCAAAGCAAGATTATCTTCCTCGCAAAATAATGAATAATCTAAAGCTTAATAAATGAAAAGTTAAGACTCAAAAATTTTATTTATAATATTTCCATTATAAAGGGTTGAAAAAAATTTCATTTCGCGCTAGAAGCGTTGTGCGAAACGCTCCGCTGTAAAAAATTCTTTTCTACTTATCAAAATAGAAATAGAATTAATTGTATTTTTTGCATAAAAAAAAATGGCTGACACGGTTGCCATTTTTTAAACGTTTAAAAAATAGAGGGTTAAGCAGTTTTGTTTACTAATTTTGTAAGTCTTGATTTTTTTCTGGAAGCGTTGTTTTTATGATAAATTCCTTTGCTGCAAGCCTTATCGATAGTAGAAACAGCTTCTACGAGGAAAGCTTTTGCTTCTTCTTTATTATTGTTTTTGCAAGCAAGCACGACTTTTTTAATCGCAGTTTTTGTACGGGATTTAATCATTTTGTTACGCAATGTTTTTTTAGCGATAACTTTAATACGCTTCTTTGCAGATTTAATATTTGCCAAAGATTTCGCACCTCCTATAAATATATTTTCCCCAAATAAATATGGGATAGATTTAACATAGAATATTCTAATTCAAAATTGAGAATAAGTCAACGCATTAGAGGTAAAAATAAATCTAAAAAAAGAGTAGGAGATAGAAAATGATTAGAACAGATCTTGCGTTAGAAACCCACGAAATGCTGAAAGCCGAGCGTGACGAAAGCGAATTGGACGGTGTTTCAGTTGATGTTGAATCGATGTATGAGGGCGAAATAAAAGTAACTTGGGTTAATATAAAAAATAAAAACGGCGAGGAGACGATGGGAAAACCGAAAGGAAATTATATTACAATCGAATCTGATTTGATGAAAATAAACGATGTCTATGCCCAAGAAGAAATAATTAAAGTTATGTCGGATATTTTGGTCAAGCTTCATAAACTTAAAAAAAATTCGAATTGCCTGATAATCGGTTTGGGAAATTGGAATGTTACGCCGGACGCACTCGGCCCGAAGGTTGTTTCTAAAGTTCTGGTTACAAGGCATATAAAAGACGGAATTTCGGAGGAGATAAAAAAAGATGTGCGAGATGTATCGGCAATGTCTCCGGGGGTTATGGGAATAACGGGAATTGAGACGGCGGAAATCGTTAAAGGGATTGTTGACCGCGTCAAGCCGGATATTGTTTTTGCGATAGACGCTTTGGCTTCCCGAAAAACCGCAAGGATAAATTCTACAATTCAGATTTGTGATACGGGAATCAGTCCCGGTGCAGGCTTGGGTAATAACCGAAAAATGCTGAATAAAGAATTTTTAGGTGTTGATGTAATTGGGATCGGTGTGCCAACTGTGGTTGATGCGGCGACTTTGGTGAACGACACTATGGATATGATTCTTTCTTCCATGAAAACTCAATGCGAAAAAGGAAGCGAGTTTTACGAAATGCTGACGGGTCTTGAATCGGAGGAAAAATATTCGATGATTAAAGAACTTCTCTATCCTTATGCGGCGAATATGTTCGTCACGCCCAAGGAAGTTGACGAAACTATCGAGCGTTTGGCAAATATCATTGCGAATTCTTTAAATATTTCTTTGCATCCGGGTATTGATAAAAATGATATAAACAGATATATTTGTTGATATACTTTAAAATAATATGGTGATTGTATGGAAATTATTTTTGAAAACAAAGATATAATTGTTATAAATAAGGAGCAAGGAATTCCCTGCCAATCGGATAAAACAGGCGATAAAGACTTATATTCCGAAGTATTCGATTATCTTAACGAGCCGAAATATTTGGCTCTATTACATAGACTTGACCGGCCTGTGGGCGGAATAATTTTATTTGCGAAAAATGAAGATTTTGCAAAAATCATTTCACAACAAATTTCGGAGCGGAAAGTAATTAAAAAATATACAGCGATTGTTTGCGGCGAAGCCAAAGACGAAGATTATTTGGAAGATTATTTATTGAAAAATCAAAGACTTAATTTCTCAAAAATCGTTAATAAGAATATGAGGAACGCAAAAAAAGCCGAGCTTTCTTATCGGCTTATCGAAAAAATTCCGCATGAGGATTTTGGATTTATCTCGAAAATTGAAATCGAGCTTTTTACGGGCAGGCATCACCAAATCCGTGTGCAGTTGGCGAACGCCGGACTGCCTGTTTACGGCGACTGCAAATATAATAAATATTTTCTGCATACGCATAATTTTGTAAATACGGCACTTTTTTCGACTTATTTTAAATTTTATAACCCAAAAAATAAAGAATATCTCTGTTTTGAAATAAATCCGGATTTAGACAAATTTTTATATTGAAATAAAAAAACCGTTGTAAGCATATTTTTCTTATGTTATAATACAAATTGCGATTTTAATAAACGGTAAACCCGTTTACCAAGAGGACGCCAAAATGTGTCTTCATACTATAAGAGAGGTGAACGAAATGAAAAAAGATATACATCCAAAGTATTTTCAAGCAAAAGTGCGTTGTAACTGCGGAAACGAATTTGTTGCAGGCTCTACAAAAGAAGAAATTACTGTTGAGGTTTGCTCAAAATGCCATCCTTTTTATACAGGCAGCCAGAAGCTTTTGTTAGAAGCCGGCGGTAGAGTTGAGAAATTTAAAAAGAAATACAATATGTAGTTATTCAAATTTCGAATATTCTTCAGAAAAAAACAAGGGCTTTTGGGGTTATCCCGCAGCTCTTTTTTGATATATAGCAGTTTATTAGTTCTATTAAAAGGGGGAAATAATGTGGAAAAAGACGTTAAACCAACGCATATCGGCGGTCAGGCTGTTATAGAAGGCGTTATGATGCGCGGTAAAAATATGTATACGCTTGCTGTTCGTACTCCCGAAAAAGATATTTTTATTGAAAAAAAGGACATAAATACACCGGCAAAGAGATATCCTTTTCTAAAACTTCCTATTATAAGAGGAGTTGTTGCGTTTGTCGATTCGCTGGTTTTGGGTATGAAAATTATCACAAAATCTGCTGAGATTGCCGGAGTTGAGGAAGCGGAAACAGAGGCGGAGCAATCAAAATTCGATAAATTTATGTATGAAAAATTCGGCGACAAAACGGTTGATGTGGTGATGTTTTTTGCGGTTATTTTGTCAATTGTAATGTCGGTTGGACTTTTTATGATACTGCCGGTTTTTATCAGCGGATTCATAAAATCCGCACTGAAATTTGATTCACCGTTCGTGCTTTCGCTCGTTGAAGCGATTGTAAAAATGGCAATTTTTTTGGGATATATGATTTTAGTGAGCAAAATGAAAGATATTCAGCGGGTTTTCATGTATCACGGCGCAGAGCATAAAACAATTGCCTGCTTCGAACACGGCGAAGATTTAAAAGTGGAAAATGTACGAAAATATACAAGACTTCATAAGCGTTGCGGAACATCCTTTTTGTTTTTGGTAATGATTGTAAGTATCGTCGTTTTTATGTTTTTAAAGACGGATGTCTTATGGCTTAGAGTAGTTTCGCGCTTGCTTTTGATTCCTTTTGTTGCCGGAATTTCGTACGAATTAATAAAATGGGCGGGCAGCAGCGATTCGGCTTTTGTGGAATTTTTCAGCAAACCGGGATTATGGCTGCAAAAATTAACAACCCGTGAGCCGGACGATGACCAAATCGAAGTTGCCATTGCGGCAATGAAAGGAGTTTTGGAATCTGAAACTCAAGCTGTATGAAGTTTATGGCTACGGAAAGGATTTACTTAAAGAAAAAAATATTGAATCTTATATATTGGATGCGAAATTAATTTTAATGCATATAACGGGTTTTGATGAAATTAAATTTATTCTTAATCAGAAAGAAGAAATAAGTAACGAAGATTTTTGTAGATATAAAATTCTGATAGAAGAACGCGCGAATTCAAAGCCGACACAGTATATTATAAATAAATGCGAATTTATGGCTCATGATTTTTATGTGGATGAAAATGTTTTGATTCCACGGCCGGATACGGAAATTCTTGTTGAGGCCTGTATGAAATATTTGAAGCCGAATAAAAAAATTCTTGAAATCGGAACCGGTTCGGGCTGTATTACAATTTCTTTGGCAAAGCGTTTTGACTGTGATTTTACAGCCGTAGATATCTCCGAAAAAGCGATTGAGATTGCGAAATTGAATGCGGATAAAAATAATGTTTCGGACAAAATTAAATTTATAAAATCGGATATCCTTTCGGAAATTAACGGAAAATTTGATATAATTATTTCGAATCCACCGTATATAAAAAAAAGCGAAATCGATTCTTTGGAAAAAAATGTGCGGGATTATGAACCACATTTGGCTCTCGACGGCGGAAACGACGGACTGGATTTTTATCGTAAAATCTCTGAAAATGCAAAAAATTATCTACATCCAAGCTCTTTGATTTTTTTTGAAATCGGTCACGACCAAGCTTTGGATTTGCATAATATTTTTAATGAAAACAAAATTAAATTAATAGAAGATTTGAAAGATTACAATGGATTGGACAGAGTAATTATAGGGATGGTGTGAAAAATGTTTAGCAAACTTGAGGATATTGAAATTAGATATAATAATTTATCCGAACAAGTTAATGACCCTGCCGTTATCGCAGACCAGAATAAATGGCGGGATATGATGAAAGAATATTCTTCTTTAACGGATATTGTTGAAAAATATCGGGAATATAAAAATGCAAGCAGTGCGCTTAAAGAAGCAAAAGCAATGCTTGAAGAAAATCTTGATGACGATTTTAAGCAGATGGTTAAAGAGGAAGTAAAAGAAAATCAAAGTAAACTTGAAACTGTAACCGATGAATTGAAAATTTTGTTATTGCCGAAAGACCCGAACGACGATAAAAACGTTATCGTGGAAATTCGCGGAGGTGCCGGCGGCGACGAAGCTGCGCTTTTTGCTTCGGATTTATTCCGAATGTACAGCCGTTTCGCTGAACGTAATCGCTGGAAAACGGAATTGATGAACAGCAACGAATCGGAGCTTGGCGGTTTTAAAGAAGTATCCTTTATGATTCAGGGCAAAGGTGCATATTCCAGATTGAAATACGAAAGCGGAGTGCATCGGGTTCAGCGGATTCCGACAACGGAGAGCGGCGGGCGCATACATACCTCGACCGTGACTGTTGCCGTTCTGCCAGAGGCGGAAGAGGTTGACGTTGAACTGGATATGAATGATGTTCGTATCGACGTTTTTCGTTCGTCGGGAAATGGCGGACAGTCGGTTAATACAACCGATTCGGCGGTGCGGGTAACACATGCGCCGACAGGAATTGTTATTTCTTGTCAAGATGAAAAATCTCAGCTTAAAAACCGGGATAAAGCGCTAAAAATTCTGCGTGCAAAGCTTTATGATTTGGAGCTTGAACGCCAAAGAAGCGAATATTCGGCAGAGCGAAAATCGCAAGTCGGAACGGGCGACCGCTCGGAGCGTATCAGGACTTACAATTTTCCGCAAGGGCGCGTTTCCGAGCATAGAATAAATTTGACTTTGCATAGATTGGACGCTATTTTGGACGGCGATTTGGACGAAATCATGGATACGCTAAATGCGGCAATGCAAGCCGAAAAATTAAAAGCATAAAAATTATCGGGAGTTCGATGTATTAATAATCGGACTCTTTTTTATTGTATTTTATTTCAGATTTTTAGTGATGTTTATATGCTGTACACGAAATAAAATTTAAAATATTTTTGTCATTAGTATGGGATATTTAGGCTGTATAATAATTATAAGTAATTTGGCAGAGTATTTTTGAACTTTGCCGATTACGTGTCTGTTGATTTTTATATTTTGTAATTATCTGAACGAACGGGGTGATTGGTTTAAAAAAACTAAGAGAAACAAGTTTTCTGCAACAGATTGTCAATTTTTTGGAGGGATAATCTAATATGAAAGAATACTCAAAAACTCCCAATGAAAAATCTGTTCTGCCTTTAAAAAGACAGGTATTGGAGATAGGAATAATTATGTTCTCCAAAAAAGGTTATTACCACACTACTTTTGAGGAGATTTCAAAGATAACCGACATCGAAGTCGAAAAAATATATTCTGCATTTGGAGACAAGAAAGCGCTTTTTATTGAATGTTTTGAGTTTTATATAAAACGGCTGAAAAAAGAGCTGAATATGAATGCTTTGTTTGAAATTAAAGACAAAAAGGAATTGATTAGGGCATTTGTTAATAATTATTATAAAGCCTATAAAGTTTTGCCGGAGTTTCAAAAACAAATAATGGCTTTTAGCATGATAGATAACGAATTTAAAAAACTTGTTAATATTTTTGAGTTCGAAATTCAAGAGCATATTTCGAGAATTTTGAAAGTTTGGATGAAAGATTTGCGCACGGATGATATTTATGTATCAAGTTTTTTTGTTCATAGTATTTTGGAGTCCACGATAACAAAAGCAATTTTTAGTGATATGAAAGTATTGGAAAGAAATATGAGAAAAGAACTTCATAACCTTCTTTTTAATTATTTATTCTCAAGCTCGGAAAATATGGAAGTAAGTAAATAGAGTTTTTGCTGAAAATCAAAAGTTTTTTGAATTTATTTTTATTTGAGAAACTTTTGGAAATACCAGCAAAAACTTTTTTTGATTAAATACAAAAAAATGACTAATTAAGAAATAATTGAAAAAAATAGAAAATTTGTTTTATTTGAGATTGTATTGTTTTATGTTATACTTAAAACAGTATGTTTATTTGACATTATAGCATTTTATACTATATGTTGATTACTTTGCGGTTTGATTTTTCTTGATTTTGTGTATCTTCAAAACAAAATATTTTAGTCGGTAAAAAATCAAACCGCTTTACATCGGAATTGTGATGAAATAGGAGAGAGATTATGCATGAAAAAATGAGAGATATGCCGATTTTGGAGTTAATAATAAAAATGTCGCTGCCGGCGATGTTTTCTATGTTGATATCGGCGCTATACAATATAGTGGACAGCATATTTGTTGCAAGAATCGGGCAGCGTGAATTTTCGGCAGTATCGCTATTTTTGCCGGTTCAGGTTTTGTTGATTGCACTGGCTGTTGGTACGGGAGTCGGCTTGAACTCTCTGATATCGAGAAGATTGGGCGAAGGAAATCATGCGGAGGCGAACGAAGCCGCCAATCACGGTATAACTCTGGCTTTAATATTGTCTTTTTTATTTGCCTTGATGGGTATTTTTTTTACGAAATCGTTTATCTCTTTGTTTACAGCAGACGAAGTTATTTTTAAAAACGCATGCAACTACTCTTATATTATCACGATATTTTCATTTGGTTTGTTTGTGCAGATAATTATTGAAAAAATGATTCAATCTACTGGAAATATGCTCTACCCGATGATTTCTTCTTTGGTTGGTGCACTTATAAACGTAATTCTTGACCCTATTATGATTTTTGGATATTTCGGAATGCCGGCGCTGGGCGTGCGCGGAGCGGCTATTGCGACAGTTACCGGCCAAATTATCGCCATGTGTTTATCAACATATTTCTTGATTTGCCGCCAAAAAGTTTTGAAAATAAAATTATTCAATTTCAAATTGAAAAAAGATGTTGTGAAGCAAATTTATGTTGTCGGACTTCCGTCAATAATAATGCAGGCGATTTCTTCGGTACTGTTCGCATTAATGAACAGATTGCTGATTAATTTTTCCGAGCTTGCCGTAAATGTTTTGGGAATTTATCTTAAGCTTAATTCATTTGTATTTATGCCGGTTTTTGGAATAACTCAGGGCGCAATGCCGGTTATGGGATATAATTTCGGCGCGAAAGACCGGAAAAGGCTTATTTCTGCGCTCAAAATATCGGCGGCCTTAGCGGTTGGCGTTATGATGTTGGGGAGTTTTATTTTTTTCGTTTTTACAAAAGAACTGCTCTTGTTTTTTAAAGCAACCGACGAATTATTGCTTATCGGAATTCCTGCGCTTAGAATATTTAGTATAGGTTTTGTTTTTGCCGCCGGTGGAATTATGCTGTCAACGCTCTTTCAGGCTTGCGGATTCGGCTTTTTGAGCTTGCTCTCCTCTATTTTAAGGCAGATTATAATTATTATTCCTCTGTCGTATTTATTTGCAGATATTTGGGGCTTGCAGGCGGTTTGGTATGCTTTTCCGATTTCCGATTTTATTTCGTTTGCGATATCTGTGCTTTTTTATCAAATGTATATAAAAAATAAAATTTCCGGTTTTGAAACTTTAGCCGTAAGTTCAAATTATAATTAATACTATTTTCATTTTGATTAAGTAGAAAAAAATTTTTCACAGCGGAGCGTTTCACGCATGCTTCAGGCGTGAAATGAAATATTTTTTTCTATCCTTAATAATGAAAATAGTATAATAAATATTAAAAGCTTTTGTTAATAGGGGAAGGTTTACTGCTCTTCCGAAATTCGCAAGAGCTTTTTTTTCTGCGAAATAGTATTTTTTATCGAAAGTGAAATACTATAATCCTTTTTTATATTCTGCCGATAATCTAAACGTAAAGTTATGCGGATGAAGCCGCATAATTGTAAAACTAATACTAATTTCCATTTAATTTGTAGAAAAAAATTTTCACAGCGAAGCGTTCCGCGCAACGCTTCAAGCGCGGAATGAAATATTTTTTTCTATTCTTTAAAAGGGAATTAGTATAAAAAATCAGGATTGTAAATAATGGGGGGAATTACAATGTCAGATTATAATTCGGAGGATATTATTTTTTCTATGGAAGAAAAAGTAAAATGGGATGAGTTTGATTTTGAAGTCTTGAATAAACTCAGTTACTCGGAATATCCTTTAACAAGAATCAAAGTTGCTAGACTTTGCGGATACGAAAAAGATTTGCGTACAAAAAATATTTTATTAAGATTGATGAATGACCCGAATGAAAACGTCCGGACAGAAGTATATGACGCATTGTCGTCGTATAAAGAATACGAAATTTCTGCTTATCTTAAAAATGTTGTGAAAAAGGAAGAGGATTATATCGCAAAATCTTATGCGATACTTTCGTGGATTGAGATTGTAGTAGTTTTGTCTCAAATTTCTAACGAAGAGATAGATTTTTTAATAAATGTTCTGGAATCGGCTGATGATTCGTCTTGCTCTTTATCGTGCTGCTACGGGCTTTATCTATTCGGAGTCGAGGAATATCTTATTGAAATCGGAAATTTTTTGAAAAATGAAGATTATCATATCAGATGTTCGGCAATAAATCTTCTCCAAGACGTTAAAAATGGAAAAAACCGTTCCGCAATAAAGAAAATGATGATTGAATTATTGAATGCTGAAGATAGCATGCTTGTGATAGACTATGCCGAAAGATTACTGGAAATTTTATAACATCTTATACATATAAACCGCTTATGCGGTTTTTTGTATTTTATACTATTTTCAATATTAAGGATAGAAAAAAATATTTCATTTCGCGCTTGAAGCATTGCGCGAAACGCTCCGCTGTGAAAAATTTTTTTCTACTTATCTAAATGT
Source organism: Eubacteriales bacterium (assembly GCA_031551135.1). Lineage (GTDB taxonomy): Bacteria > Bacillota > Clostridia > Lachnospirales > JAITVM01 > JAITVM01. The sequence continues at coordinate 10,809 of JAVBOA010000046.1, forward strand.
AAATGCTATTATTGGTAATTTACTGAAAAAATTAGTAGCAGATTAATTACAAAATGATAAACAAAAAGATTACTTGTTTGTTTCCTTTAATTAAAAATTAGAATTAAAACCGAAAAAAACAATTGTTTTAATTACAATACAAAATTGATACAAAAATGTTACCGAAAATATAATACTTAAAGTTGAAAACTGAAAAAAAGCAAAATCAAAAAAATCAGATTATTTTAATAATAATACAAATTTATTTCACGAAAAAAATTTTAGGGGTTAGTGGAAATATTTTTATACTAAATGTATTCGTATTTTCGATCGATATAATAAGCGTCAAAGATAATCAAGGCGGAAAAAGATTAAAATTAATCGGCAGGTAACTGCATTAAATGCCTTAAATCAGCGTTTTTTGAGAGAAGACGCTGAAATATTTGATATTACAGATTTTATGAAGATAAAAATAATTATAATCTACATGTTAAGTGAAATGAAATTCTATCCGATATAATTTTCGTAAAAACATATCTACATAAGCAAAAAAGTTTCTGAAAAAAACTATTAAGGTCTTTGAAAATGATGACGATAATATTTACAGTAAGTCAAAAAAATTAAATTGAGGGGGGCAGCCCTTGGGTAATAATTTTAAATTCAGAGCGGCTCAAGCTAATGGTCAAATTATAGAAGGAACGATTAGCGCCGGTTCAAGAGATGAAGCATTCTCAATTTTAAGAGCAAGAAACCAATCACCTATTCAAATCACAGAAGATAACTCCAAAACAGCAGGATTAAAAATTTTAAATAAAAATAAAAAAGTGAAAGTTGCGGATTTAGCGGTTTTTTGTAAGCAGTTGTCGGCTATGCTCAATACGGGTATGCCGATAAATAAAGCTCTTGATATTCAAGAAGCACAAACAGAAAACCCTACATTAAGAACGTCTCTGCAAGAAGTTTCTAAAGCTATAAAACAAGGTGAAGGACTTTCTAAGGCTATGAAAGCTTATCCGAAATCCTTTCCGAAAATTCTTGTTACTATGATAGAGGCCGGCGAGGCAACAGGTAAACTCGACGAAGTTTTGGAAAGAATGTCAAATCATTATACCAAAGAAAATAAAATCAATAACAAAGTTTCGGGCGCTATGGTTTATCCGTTGGTCTTGATGGTATTAACAGTTGTTGCTGTTGCGGCAATGATGATTGTAGTTATTCCGATGTTTAGGTCAATGTTTGGAGAAGTCGGTATGGAATTGCCGCTTATAACAAAAATAGTTATTGGAATCTCCGATTCGTTGGTAGGCTTTTGGTACATATATTTAGCGGTTATTGGCGGGGCATTTGTCAGCATAAAAAATTATCTGAAAACAGATGTCGGCAAATTCCAATATGATAAGTTCCTTATGAATAATAAGATTTTGGCAAAACCGATTCAGCAGATTATTACTTCGAGATTTACAAGAACCATGTCCACACTTATGCAAAGCGGAATTTCTGTAGTAAACGCATTATCGATTTCGGCGGACACTACAAATAATGTTATTGTTACATCCAAAGTTTCCGAGGCGACAGACGGTGTAAAACGCGGTATGTCACTTACGGGTGAATTAAGAAAAACCGGAATCTTTCCTATGATGATGATATCAATGTTGGGTGTCGGTGAGGAAACGGGTACTATAGACGATTTGATGCTGAAAACAGCGGATTATTATGACGAAGAGCTTGATGCAGGTATTTCAAAACTCTTAGCGATGATAGAGCCGGCAATGATTTTGATAATGGGTGTAATTATCGGCGGTGTTGTAATGTCGATTATGATTCCTATGTTTACAATGAGTACCAGTCCTGAAATGTATCAATAATTAATTTGTTATCAATCGAAGCTGCTTTTGCGGATTCGGTTTATATAAACATCTGATTTAACAAGGAGGAGTATTTATGTAATCTCTAGTTGGTTATTTAGATGGTAAACTTTTGATAGTTTAGAAAAACTATCTCCGGAGGGTTTGGGAAACAAAACCCAAAAAAAATAATATTAAAATAATGGGGGAAATTTAAATGAAAAAAAATAACAGAGCAAAAGGCTTTACATTAGTTGAATTATTGGTTGTTATGGCTATTATTGGTATCTTGATTGCAATCGGTATGCCAAAAATGCAAGAAGTTACTAAACAAGCTAAACTTACTGCTACTGAAGCTAACTTCCGAGTTATTAAGGGTGCTATTTATGCTTATCAAGCTGCAAATGCAGGAGCTTTGCCTCAGACAATGAATGATGTTATAGATTTACTTGAAGCTGACATTACTGGAAAGCCAGCCGGAGCAAAATATAAGTATGAAAATTTCAAACTTACTGCTTCAAACGACGTTGATGCTACTAAGACTTGGGAAGCAGAATTCAAATAAGATATAATAATATTATAATTAAAATAACTTGAATTAAAATACACAAAGGTAAAGGGATTATCTCTTTACCTTTGCGTGCATAAGAAAGAAAATAACATACGTTATTTTTTTTTCTAAAAATATAAAAGTAACGTATGTTACGGTTTTTAGTAAATGCGGAGGTATGAAATGAATTTGAGATGTAGGCTGCTGTATATCTAAATCACATTGTACAGAGGGGTGATTTGATTTGAAAAAAAGAAATAATAGATTAAAAGGCGCTATTCTATCGCAGGCTTTGATAGTCTTTGTTATTGCGACGATGGCTTTTACTGTTTTATGTACATTGTTTACTTACAACCATCAAAGTGCCGTTTTGCAGGAGGGAAGAGCACAGGCGTATTATTTGACATTAACAGGAATAGATTTGGCTACTTCTGCATTGTTGGATGATTCGAGCGGTGAAAAACTGTTAGATGTTATGGCAAAACCAGAAAGTAAAACGGCGGTTTTAGAGCAAAAAATTGAAATTGATCCTTCAAGAAATGCAGTAGTAGATATAGAGATAAAACAAGTAGAACATAAGTCAGAGACATGGATTCAAATTTATGCAGAAGGTACGATGTTGGCACCAAATAATAAAATGGTGAGCAATAAAGGAATCTGCTATATAAATCCTAAAAATCCTGCTATAAAAGAATGGCAGATAAATAAAGTCGGTTAAAAAAATCTAGATATAAATTGATTTAAATCTGATAAAAATTAAAGATTTGATGATGATTATAGAATTGAATAAATATTTTGTCTTCTTTAAATCAAATGAAAGGGGGGGTTTTGTGAAAAGAAGAGGCATTTCGCTGGTTGAAATATGTGTGGCTATGGTTATTATGGGTATTATCGGATATTTTGCGAATGTAATGCTAAAGTATTCTTATTCATCATTATCTATTGGTCAAAAAAGTTCGGAAATACAATCTAATGTACGTGTTGTAACAGAAACCATAAATAATGTCATAAAAAATTCGACAGCGATTTTTCTAATACCGAATTCGTCTTTTTCCAGAGGTGTTTTAAGCGAAGGTTGGGATTATGTCGGTACTGTCAAAAAAAATGTGGATGGAAAAACAATCAGCCAAGTAGTTCATTACAAGTATAATCCTGATACAGAAACTCATGATGAAATTGTCTTGTCCCCATCAGATTCGGGGGCACTATACCAAATAAAATTCCAGCAAAATGACATATATGAAAATCAAAAATTAATTAATTTCAGCATTAACGGATATGACCCGGAGAATTTAAAAAAACCGGCTATGTCTATGGAATCTGAAATGGAAGCTCTTAATTCGCTTCAGGTTGTAAATTATTCTTCAGATTTTGACTATTCATCGGCGATAGCGTTTAGGATGGATAATCGAAATATCAAAAAAACAGTCGGACAGGTATCTCTCGTTCTGGACTGCTCGGGTTCTATGATGGAGCTTATGGAAGGTCAATACGGAGATATGTTTAATCCGTGGTATCGTGAGAATTCGCGTTCGTATATTTTGCGTGAAGCGGCGCAAATTTTGATGACAAATTTGTATGAAGTCGGGGCGACAGCAAAATTAAATTTGACTACATTTTCTGACTATGCAAGTACAAAATATGCAAATGGAATCCCGGAATCATTAAGAAGTATTTCGAAATTTATGGAACTGGGCGACTATTATGAGGAAATTTTCGATATTTTCAATGTTGAGCACTATACTAAAGTAGGGTATGGTTTTGTAGATCAAAATGATCTGCTGGATCCAATAGGGCTTACAAATATAGGTGACGGACTGCGATTATCATATTATTCTATTATGGAAGAAGATGAAAGAACAAAGGCGGCAGGCGATATTCCGTCAAATTATATGATTCTTCTAATAGACGGAGAGAATAATGTTTTTACTCATAAGGGAAGCGACCCTTTATCGGGAGAATTATATTACGGCCCAAACTATGTTACTAAAGATCCGACTATTTTTAGCAGCGATTTTTGTGATGATGAAACGCCGGAATTTCAAAAAGCTACAGAATATCTGGAAACTTGGGCCGAAAAAATAAAGTCAGAGCCAAATATAAAAGTATATTTTATTGTTTTATCGAGCGTTAGTGAAGAAAAAGTCTCAAAGTTAAAATATGATTTAGGTGTTGAAGATGATGCGATTTTCAAAACAGTTGATAGAGAAGGGCTTGGAGAAATCTTTAATTCCATAGGACGAACAATTGTTTCGGACCTCTGGTTTTTGAATGGCCCGCAAATATAAAATATATCGGCTTATTTTCAGTAACTAATACGAAACTAATATGAAACTTTGCTTGCCTATAAAAGCAAATATAAAGCATAGTTTTGCCAGATGGTTATGAGTAAAATTCATGACTTTTTAAGGGGTTTTAATATGGAGAAGAGGAGAAAAGGATTTTCACTGGTCGAGGTTCTTGCCGGCGCAGCATTACTTTTTATAATCGGACTTGCGTTTTCAACTACACTTGCAAAACAGTTTGCGGCTGTCAAAAAGACTGAGACAATAACCAAAGATGCTTTTTCTACTGTAAAGAGGACTGAACAAGAAATACAACTTTTGAAAGACAGCATAAATAAAGGCGATACAATAGATACAAGCAGATATGAGTCAATGAATGTAACTCTTTTCAGCGATTCATATAAAAGAACAGTTTCTTTTTATAAAATAGAAAACGGTATAAAAGAATACAAAGGAAATATCCACGAAACCGGCGGCGAAATAGAAGAAAATGACAATGTAGCACCGAATAAAATCATTACTTATGTTTCAGCCGAAAAGGAAGAAGAATTTCCGACTGTACAAATAGAGGATGTAACGATCACTTATCATGCCGAAGATGGAATCACAAGCAACAAAATTGCGCAAGTAGGCAGATTTGATAGAGAGTACATATCCGGAGACCACACTACGCCAAAGCCGTTAAGCTTGGCTTTGCAGGCTAATTATCAATGGTATGTGTCCAGAGAAGGATATTATAAATTATACAACGAGAACCCTACTGAAGGAGAAGTAGGGAAAATGCAGCCGAGATATAAAGCGGACTATACACCGATAAAAGGAGAAACTTCGATTGATTTGAAAGAACTAAAGCCGGAATATCGAGAAAGATTTTTGATTCTTGAAGTAAGGGCTGCAACTACTGACGGTAAAATCAGCGGAGTAAAAGCGTCAAATCCAATCTATGTATCTGGTATTCACCGTGATAAATATGAAAGCAGCGACTATATTCATTTTGATGCTTCTTTATGCAATACAGATAATAGCAAAATTGTAACAGCCAATAACAAAAAATATCTTACAGAATGGGAAGAAATTTATAATACTGAGGAGATAAGCGCAATTGCAGCTGATGTTTCCGAAGCTCCTCAGCTTATTACAGAAAAGCGAAGCGCAGACTTTATATTTACAGATCCGGAGTCTATGACGGGTGAAGGAATTAGTAAAGAAGTGTATTATGACTTTTTGAGATTTGACGGAACCCAAAAACTTAAAGCACAGTTCATCCAGAGATTATTGGGAACACAAAGCTCAAAAATAACAATGGTTTTGCGGACTCCAAAGTACTATAGTTATGATAATATTCCGTTTTATATAACAAACGGTACGGACTACGAATCGCATAACGGTACGGTTAGTTATGCAAATACTAATGGTACATCAAAAGATATTCTTTATGATGAGTATTATGTAAACAATGCTACCGGCAATCCGTTAAGAGCTGAAATTCCGGTTCCTATACCCGGAGAATGGAATATTGTTGAAATTGGATGTAACTATTATGGAGAATATGAAATAAAATTTAATGGATATGTGGTCACTAAACGTGGAACATTGGCGGAAGCTGTCTTTATGACTGATTTAATTTTTGGCGAATGTAAAAATGCGAACGGTTTGCGAAGCACATTTTTCGATATAGCGGAATTTATTTATCGAAGCGATGCTCCGTCCAGTATAGAGGATTATAATAATTATCAGTATTTAGCCAGAAAATATAATGTTGTACAAAAATATGCAGTGCCGCCGATTGCAGAGTAGAGCAAGATTTTGCTTTGTATATACTAATCATCGATTAAATCGTTGAAACCTAGGGAAGCCGAACACCGTGAAGCGTGAATTTTTGACTAAATTTAAAGGCTCTCTAATCGAGTATTAGTATAAGTGGCGGAATCTCCGTTTTTATACGATTTTCAATATAAAGGATAGAAAAAAATATTTCATTTCGCGCTAGAAACATTGCGCGAAACGCTCCGCTGTGAAAAATTTTTTTCTACTTATCAAAATGAAAATAGTATTAGAACAAAATTGGGGGGAGATTTTTGAAAAGAAAAGGTATTTCGTTGGTCGAAGTAATTGCGGCTATGATAGTATTGGGCGTAATTGCATTTTTAATTACCAATTTGCTTAAATATTCGTTTGGAACTTTGAACTATGGCAATAAATCTTCGGAAATGCAGATGAATGTGCGTGCGGCAACTGAAAGCATCAACTCCATAATAAAAAACTCAACCGCTATATTTTTAGTTCCAAACTCTTCGTTTAGTAAAGGGGTTTTGAGCGAAGGCTGGGATTATATCGGGACAATTGAAAAAAAAGTTGATGGTAAAGAAGTAAGCCAAATAGTTCATTACAAGTATAACGAAGATAGTAAAACTCACGATGCGAAAGTACTTTCACAGGCAGATGTGGGTACTGTTTACACATTGAGATTTGATAAAAAAGATGTGTTTGAAAAAGACAAATTAGTTAAATTTACAATTAAAGGATTTGAAGAATCAGATTTAACTAATCCGAGAATGACTTTGGAATCCGAGATGGAAGCACTTAATTCGCTTCAAGTTATAAACTATTCATCAGAATTTGATTATTCTTCGGCGATTGCATTTCGGTCAGATGAACGTAATATGAAAAAAACAATCGGTCAAATTTCTTTGGTTTTGGACTGTTCGGGCTCTATGAATTTTGATATGGATTCTGAAACGATAACTAAAGGAGTTGAGGAAAGGCGAACATATGCACTGAGAAAAGCAGGGCAGGTGCTGCTTACAAAACTGCATGAAATTTCAGATACTTCCAAACTGAATTTAACTCCGTTTGCAAGTACCGCAAAAATAAAATATGTTCCGTCTTTTCCTGAATCCGAAAAAATGAATTCAAAATTTATGAAACTATCGGAATATTATACTGAGGTTTTTGATCTTTTTGATCCCGCGAATTATATTCCAGTGGCAAATATGGATGCATTTAATGCATATTCGGGAAATATAGACGATCCTTTGGATCCGGTCGGCGGAACGAATATCGGGGATGGATTAAGGCTTGCTTACCACGCTATTTTAGAAGAAGACGAGAAAACAAGGGCGACCGGTGATATTCCGACAAATTATATAATACTTTTAATTGACGGAATAAACAAAGAGTACACATATAAAGATATTGCAGGAGACAGTACTTATTTTTATTTCGGGAAAGATAGTGTAGAATCAAATCCTTCGCTTGGTACGGAATATGCTTATGACGGAGCTTATGATATTCAGGAATTGGCGGATTTATATCTTGAGCAAATGGCTCATAGAGTCAGAGATGCATCAAATATAAAGGTATATTTCGTTGTACTTTCCGATGTTGCAGATACAGAAGTTAATAAACTCAAAGCTAATCTGGGGGTTGCTGATGAAGCGATTTTCAAAACCTCGGATACTGACGAGCTGGGTAGAATTTTCGAATCGATAGGAAGAAGTATCGTTTCCGATTTATGGTTTTTGAACGGACCGCAAATTTAACAGATTATAAGGGGGGAATTGATTTGTTAAAAAGAAGAAAAGGTATGACATTGGTTGAAGTCCTTGCGGCCGCCGTAGTACTTTTTATAATAGGACTTTCTTTTTCCGGGTCTTTGGCAAAACAATTTACGTCTTTAAAAGACACCGAAACTATTACAAAAGATACATTTTCGACAGTAAAAAGAACCGAGCAGGAAATTCAGCTTATTAAAGACAGTGTAAAAAGCGGTGATTCGGTTGATAGCAGCAGATATCAAAATTTAGATATCGATCTTTTCAGCGGAACGAATAAAAGAACGGTTTCGGTTTATAAAATCGAAAATGGAATAAAAGAGTATAAGGGCGATATTACTGAAGCGGACGGCGCGATTAAACCGGACGATAATATTGCACCGAATAAAATCATCGCTTTTGTTCCCACAAAAGAGGGAGTTGAACTTCCTACTGTGACGATTGAGGATGTAAAAATTACTTATCACGCCGAAAAAGGTATTACGAGCGATTATATTGCACAAAAAGGCAGATATGAAAACGAAAAAATTACAGGTTCGCATACGTCGCCGAAACCCGCAAGTTTAGCTTTACAGACAAATTACCAATGGTATGTTTCGAGAGAGGGATACTATAAAATTTATAGTGAGCATCCGGAGGAAATAGAGGTCGGAAATACGCAGCCTCGATTCAAGGCTGATTATACTCCAATACCCGGAGAAAACTCAATTAATCTTTCAAAAATTGAGGAAAAATATATGGGTAAATTTTTAATTCTCGAAGTTCGGTCGGCTTCTATCGACGGTAAAATAAGCGGAGTAAAGGTTTCGAATCCAATATATGTTTCAGGGGTGTACCGATATCCGGACTCGAAAATCGAATATCTTCATTTTGATGCTTCTTTATACAATACAGATTCTGATAAAATTATAAAATCCGGAGGCAAAAAATATCTTACCGAATGGGAAGAAATTTATAATTCGGACGAAATAAAAGCTGTGGCGGATGATGCTTCGACCGCACCGGAAATTATTACTGAAAAGCGAAATAAGCCAATAGAAATAAATGATCCGGCTGCTTCATCGAGCAAAAAAATCAAAAAAGAAGTTTTCTATGATTTCTTGAGATTTACAGGCAGTGAAAAACTGGAAGCTTTGCTTGATTCTAAAATAAAACGGGACAAAAAATCCGGCATCATGTTTGTCCTAAGAGTTCCGGAGCTAGGTGAGCAAAATCACGCGCCGTTTTTATTAACAAATGGCGATGCTTATGAATCCCACAGTCCGGGTAATTCCATAATTAATGACAAAGGCGTTTCTAAATCCCTGAACTATAACGGTGCAAAGATGGCTGAAGCTGAGGCCGATAAAGACAAGTGGATGATAATGGAGGTTTATCCGGATAATGCCGGAGATTATGTTGTGGAAATAAACGGAATAAAGGTAATAAATCCGGGATCAGCTATTGATAAAAATTTTAATATGAATAAATTGATTTTCGGTCAAAATTATGACGGATCAATAGCTAATTCGAAGGTCGATTTAGCGGAATTTCTTTATTTTGATGATTATTCCGACACATATTCTAATAAAAGAAATTTTGGTTATTTAGTAAGAAAATATAATATCGAAGCGGCATATAAATCAATGGTGGAATAAAATATTTAGGGTGACGGTATTACTGTCGCCCTTTTTTATAGCATTTTACTATTATTGATTACTTTGCGGATTACTAACTCAGAGCCTTTTAAACAAAGCGTTTCAAAATTAAATTGACTATAATACAAAATATAGTTTAATTCGATAAATATATATGATGTAATCAATGTAATTCCATAAATTGACGTGAATTCGAAACGGGAAAAACAGACATCAAAGATTTGATTTTATTCAGAAAAAATACACTTTTAATACGAATACTCGATTAAAAACAAATCAAGTTTCGGTTAAAACGCCTTGTGCGTTCAGCTTCCTTGGTTTCAACGATTTAATCGGTGATTGAAATGCTATAAAATCAGTATAATACTATTTTCAATATAAAGGATAGAAAAAAATATTTCATTTCGCGCTAGAAACATTGCGCGAAACGCTCCGCTGTGAAAGATTTTTTTCTACTTATCAAAATGAAAATAGTATAAATTAAAATTTCGAGAAGGGGGAAATTTATTGCCATGTTTAAGTCAAAACCCAGTCCTATGCCGGCAGCAAAACTTCCTAAAGCAGAAAAAGAAAAAAGTCCAAAACCGAGCAAAGTCTCCTATAAAGTTGCAAAAAGCTCTAAAAAAATAGGGACTACCCGTAATAATAAAATGCTTGTATCATTTGATGTCGGAAGTAAAACGACAAAAATGGTAGTCGGAAAAATAAAAGACGGAAAATTGTATATAGATATTATTGATGGTCTTATAAATCCTAAATCCTGTGTTGCCGATGGAAAAATAATCGATCAGCACGGAATTTTTTCTACTGTAAAAGAGCTTATCAGCCATAACGGAGTAAAATTAAGAGAATGTGTTTTTACGGTAGATAGCACTGAAATTATTCGAAGAGAAATGGATATTGCAGATGTGTCCAAAGCTGAGGACAGGCTTGGGCTTGTAGCTTATGAAATGGGTCAATATTTGCCGATAGACACCAACTCTTATGTCATGCAAACAAAAACAATTGGTACATTTGAAGAAGACAGAACAAAAAAAATAAAAGTATCCGCTGGTGCTGTTCCAAAAAATTTGATAGAACCTTATGTAAGGCTTACAGATGACGTAGGGCTGGAACGTGTCGCTATGGATATAAACTCAAACGCAATAGAAAAATTACTCAATCTAGAACTTAAAATGAACCCGCGCAGCGAATTGCGTGATAAAAATATAGCATTTATTGATATGGGACATTCATATTTTAATATTTCGATTTTTGGCGGAGGAAGGTATCTTTTTAACAAAGTTGTAGAAATAGGCGGAGTTAATATAGATAATGTAATATCCGAGCGAATGGGCGTTTCGGAAGATGAAGCAGAAGTAATAAAAATAAAAAACGGTTCGAGTATTTCGATTATGGACTTGATTTACCGCCTGCATGAGAAACCGGCTTCCGGAAATCTTAATGATACAGTTTTAAAAGACACTTTATCGATTTATGATGAATGGGCTAACCAAATTTCTCAAGTTGTAAAATATTATACAACTCGTAACAGGAAAAATACTATTGATGCTGTTTGTTTATATGGCGGTTGCTCCTTTATTAATGGTATAGATGAATATTTTGGAAAAAAATTGCAACTCCCGACTTCTTCGTTTTATGATTTTGGATGTATAAAATTGTCTAACCACGAATTAAATGACAATATTTTGAATTATTTGAACGCAATCGGAGCGATTATACGATAAAGAAATGCCATAGCGGCTAAACAGGGAGGTAAAGATTTGGATTATAATTTTTTTGAACCGTATGTCAAGGTAAAACCGAGAACTAACTATATTTTGCTCGGAATTTTTGCCTTGTTTGCTTTTTTTGTTGTTGGGCTGTCTCTTTTGACCGCTTATGAATTTTTTTCGCTAAAGCAAATAAAGGCTGACATAGATTCTATGACGAATGAAATGCAATCGGCTGCTTTTATAGAACAGCTTAGAGTATACGATGAACGCATTGCTGAGCTTAAAACCACAGAATATGAATCTACGGCATTCAGTTCATTTGATAAATATACAAAACTCATTCACACCGGAAATGAAAACACGGTCAATAATATTGCAAATGACTTAACGGATAATATGTTTTTAAATGGTATTGCAGTAAACTATTCCTCTATTGTAATCAGGGGACTTGCACTTAAAAAATCTGTAATCGGAGATTTTGAAAACAATTTGCGCAACAGCGGAAATTTTAGCGATGTATTTGTAAAAACAGGTGTTAAAGTTGTAGCTACCGATCCTGAAGCTGTAAAAAACACAAATCTCGTTGATATAAAAACTGTTCAAAGTATAGGATATGAGTTTGAAATCGAATGTGATATTGATCTTTCAAAATTGTTGAACTCTGATTCAAACGAAGCCGGTTTATGGGCGAAATCTATAATGAACGCTACTGGAGGTGTAAATCATTAAACCGAAATTAAGTGAAAGAGATAAAAAAATATTGATGATTTTACTAATCCTTGTTATTGGCGCGGCCATATATTTTTTGGGTTATGATAAATTCCATACCGAAAAAATAGCAAAAGAAGAAGAAATAAAAACGATTCAGGCGGAATATGACCAAAAGCAGGGTTTAATAAATAAAATTCCCGAATTGGATTCGCAGATAGAACAGTTGAAAATGAATATATTAAATGATGCAGCTAAGTTTTACGGAACTGTACCGCAAGAAACTTTTGTGTATATGCTGCAAACTATGGCTGATGAAACTGGTATGGATATTTTAAAATTTGAATTTACAAATGAAAAAGATTCGGCTCTTGAATCATTTATGTCGGGTTCTACAGAAATTTATACAGAAATAGAAAAGGCTAAAGAAGCGGAAGAAGCAAAAGCAGCAGCGAGTGACAGTGAGGCGAGTGAATCCACAGAGTCCGGTAATGCCGAAGCAAGCGGAGAAGCCGAAGCCGGAGAAGAAAGCGCAAGTGGGGAAGAAGCCGCAGTTCCGAAAAAGGCAGAACCAAAAAATGAAGATAAAGAGGATTTTGCTCAAATTCTTATAGTTAGAATTGATACTGAAGGAACTTTTGATGCTTATAAAAAATTTCTTTCTATCATTGACAACAATAAAGAAAGACTTGTTGTAACAAATTTTAAAATTGAAAGAGAAGGAAATGTTTTAGAGGAGTTTTTTGGTTATGATATACGGCCAAAAGAAGCCAGACCGCTGAAAGAATTTTTTGATACATATAAAATTCTCAAAGGCGAGATTTATTTGAAAATATATTTAGTTCCTTCTGTTGACAGATACGTTGAAAAACAAAATATCCATGAATGGGATATGGAAGATTCCAAATATCAGCCTTTTGAATATTCTGAGTTTACTAAACCGTTCTTGCTAAAAACGAGAATACACGAGTTTGAAGATCCTTCCTATTCGATATTCGACCAAAGCACAAATGCGAGAAACGAAATCGCTTCTACTTTGGAAGGTGAAGATACGCTTGTATCTTTAGATTATCAATTTAGTACGGAATCAAAAACTCCAAATTTATTTTTGGATTTAACGAATAAAAATATCGTTATTGATTCGGCGGCATATGAAGTGGGTCTTAATATGTTTTCTGATAATATCAATGACGCAAAAGTAAATCTAATAGTAAAAGATGCCACAAATAAAGAATATTCTATTCCAATTTTGGAAAAAATATATTTTAAAGGCTGGGCTTCTGTGGCACAAAAAGTTGACTCGAACATAAAGTTCCCGATTACGTTAAACCGTTTAGTTATTTCGGAAGAAGGACTTACAGAGATTAAAAACGGACAAATAAAATTGGATTATATTTATGTCGGGAAATTACCTGTAACAGAAAATGCTAATGCGCAAAATGAAAATAAACCGGCTGCTTAAAAATAAAAATGCGAATGGCGCAGCTGCGCCATTTCGCTAAAGTTTTTTTTGTGGTATTTTTTTAAAGGCGGTAGGGGGTTGGTCTAAAACCCAAAAATCCTTGATGAACGTTTTTTGCGCGTTTAACTCACGTTTACTATTTCCATTCTGAAGGATAGAAAAATGGAAATAGTATTAAATAATAGAAAGAGGTGTGATCATGTATAACTTTACTTCACATCCGGACAAAAACGGGGAAAATAATAAGAGTCAGGGTGGCTCTATCAGTATGATGAGAATGAATAACCCGATTAAAGTAGATACAAGCAAGCATACTGAAAAACCTAAGAAAAATTTGAAAGAGACTTTGGACTTAAGGGCTAATATTATGTCCATTTATAAACAAAAGAACGAAGAAAAAGAACAAATAGATTATGACAATTTAAAGCCACAGGAATGGACAAAAGATATGATTTCGAACAAGCTGAGCGAGCTTGATAAATCATTTTTCGAAAAAGAAATCGCAGACGGAGCGGCATCCAGAGCGGCAAAAGCGGAAAATAGCCATTTAAAAATAGATGATACCTTGAAAATGGATATTCCCGAAAATTCTATGAAAGCCCATAAAGTTGCGGAAAATATTGAGGATATAATGAGCTCTGTTTTAAACAAAGCTATCGAATCCGAAAAAGAGTCTGAAAAAGCGACGAGTTCCGGAGAGCTGTTTCTGGGGGCTGAAGATATGGATTTCAGCCAACTTTACAGAAACGACGAAGATTTATTTTTAAAAGATTATTCGGATGATATGCCTTCACAAGAAGAACAAAATATGTTAATTGATGACGAGCCTATTTTGAAAGCGCCGCCAAAACCGCAGGCAGAAGCCATTAAGCCGGAAATTGCAGAAGCCGGTGAAGACGAAAATAAATCAAACATGGGTATAAAATCTGTTATAAATCAAATTGATAAAGAAAATCAGTTTAATGAATCTCAAAAACAAGGCGAATCTGAAAATCCAAATATTGAGAGAAATTTCATTGAGAAATTTTGTTTTGATAAAAAAATTGATTTAAAAGATTATAGTCTTGATTTGATTAGTTTTATTAAAGATAAATCGGATAATTCATATTTTAAAATGCGTATCGAACAAAAAAATGCTTTTTATATAAATTTCGGTGCGTCGCGTGCGTTGTATATAGAAGTCGGAAATTTGATTAATGATAATGAAATCGACAGAGCCATTGAAATTTTAAGGCAAATTTGCTTGGCTTCTGTAGATACGCTTATCTCAAATAACGCTTTTTCGAAATTAGAGGATATTTGCAAACGTGCAAAATCTGATGTCAACCTGCGTGAAGTAGTGGAAGAAATGTATAAAAAAGAAGAGGAACTTCTGGCGCTGATTTACACATTTTAAGTTTTTATGGAGTGATATAGTTGAAAAGGAAAGAACTGATTGACCTTCCTGTATACATCGATTCCGGCGAAACATATGTCGGTGTTGTAAAAGAAATTTTATTAAGCAAAGAAGAATTTAGAATCGAATTTCTTTTGATAACAGACAAGAAAAACGAATACAGTTTTATGATGCCTTTTTGTGATACTGATTTTGACAAAAAATCAGTTTTTATTTTAGATAAAGCAAATATCGTTAGGATGGGAAATTTTTATTTTAATGATGAATCCAGATATCATGAGGTTTTGTTTTGCGGAAAAGACGTTTTGACAAGCAAAGGCGAAAATATCGGCACTGTTATAGATTTTAGCTTTGAACCGGAAACCGGAATGCTTGATGAGGTCTATTATTTTGATTATGAATCAGAGAAAACTAAAGCTATTGACGTTAATTTGATTTTTGAAAACAAAATCGGGTATATTACTTTTGGCAAAAAAGATAAAAAAGCAAATCGTGAATTTTATGAAACTACCGACCGTATAGATGAGAAAAAATTTAATATGGAAGAAGACAAAACTATGCAAAATTACGATGAAAATTTTGAAAGAGAACTTGTGGATATAATTTCAAGATTTAAAATTAAAATCGAGCGGGATCATGACAAATTAAAAAGCTCTTATGTTATCATAGAAAAAGAAATTGTTCGGGAATTGGACGATTTTACTGCTCATTTACGCAAAAAAGTCCGCAATTTTTTTGATTACGAGTTAAAACAGCAAGAAGAAGATTTTCGCTTAAGAATCTCAAAATCTTTTGATGATGCGATTGAAGAGTTGGTTGATTTCAGCAGGTATAATAATTTATACTCTGAAGAAAAACAATTCAAAAATCCGGAGCCAAAACAAAAAAAATATCAAGCTCAGGAATATGACGATTTTTATCAAGAGGAAGTTCCGGAGGAACATAGGACAATTAATTTGGAACGCGGCAAAAAACAAATTAAAAATCCTACTCAAACAGAGCCGGTATATAAATCCAGACCTCAAAGATCATATGATGATGAAAATAATTTTGATGATGATTTATTCGAAAGGCTTAAGCCGAAACCAAGAGTTACAAAAGACGATATTATTCTGAAAGAAAAAGCTGAAATGCTTGTTTCAGAATCGGATGATTTTTTTGAGGAAACTATCAATCCGGAGCCGCCGGAAAAAAGCAAAAACCATCAATTCGGGTTCAGGCGCATAGAGCCGAAAAAAACTCCTTCTCAAAGGGCGGAAGCAAGAACTAATGCTCCGAAATTCGAAACGAAAAATGAGCCTAGACAAAAACCTCAGCCGCAGGAGCAGAATTCGAAATTCAGCAAAGATGCCAGCAGCAGATCTCATTACGGCGTATTAAGGCGCTCAAAGTTGGAAAATTCACCAAAAGTGAATAATGAACAGGAAGAAAAGCCTGCTTTTCGAGAAAGTAGAAGAGAGCTCGAAGCTGCGCAAAAAAAAAAGACAGATTTAGACTTATATAAAAACAATCCCGCTTTGAAAAATATCGGGCGGAATACTGGTGAAGCCAAAAAAAGTCTAGATGACGAAGAAATTTTTTATTCAGGTCATGACCCGGAATTGGATGAAATCAATTATGGCTCGGAAATAGAAATTTTGGAAGATGATATCGATTTCAATATTATCGACGACCAAATAGAGCTTGAGGAAAATTTAGAATATGAATCTGATGACGAATTCGATATTATTCAGTCGGAAGAAATGGAATTTGAAGAGTATCCGCACGTTGAGATGAAAGCGCCGGGGCCTCCTGTTGAGATAAAAAGAGCCGAGCCGACGCGCGCAGAGCAAAAACAGCAAATACAGGACGAACAGCAAAATAATCCTAAACCGGAAACAAAAATTATACAGCAAGAACTTGAAATTGACGAAAATGATAACAAAGCTATTAAAAATAAACCTCAGACGTTCGATAAATTATCTAAAGAAAAGAAAGAAGAAATAGACAGGTTATTCGGCTTCAGCGAACCTGAAAGCGATAATATTAAAATTTTTCCAAAACAAGAAGAAGAGGAATCTTATAACGAAGTTTTGAAAAATCTTTTTAGGATTCAATCGAAAAGAGAACAATTAATAAATAATATTAGTAAATCGTAAAAATTTACTTATAAATTGTAGGGGTCAGCCCGTTGGCAAGAGCTTAAAAAACTTGAGTTTGCGAGTACAAACCCGCCTTCTTTTTTATATTTATACTATTTTCATTTTGATAAGTAGAAAAAAATCTTTCACAGCGGAGCGTTTCGCGCAGGCTTCAAGCGCGAAATGAAATATTTTTTTCTATCCTTTATAATGAAAATAGTATTAGCGGTTTGGTTATATATTTTTTGCTTAAAATCGTAAAAATATCAAGCCGCATAAATTTGAATAATCAGCATGGAAATTTTCCATTGCTTTTAGTATAAAATATATGCTATTCAAAATGTAAACAGTATAAATATTAATTGCAACAGCTTCATTTGTAAAAAAACATTACTACAGATAGAAAACTTTATCGTTTAAAGGATTGATAAAAGTGGGAATAATATTTTTTGTTATCGGAGTCGTACTTGGCTCATTTTATAACGTTGTAATATATAGGCTGCCGAATTCCGAAACAATATCAAAAGGTAGGTCGCATTGTCCGAAATGCGGCAATACTTTAAAAGCTATTGATCTTGTTCCGGTTTTGTCTTGGGTGTTTTTGCGCGCAAAATGCAGATATTGCAAAGCACCGATAGCATGGCGTTATCCGTTTGTAGAACTTTTAACAGGAATTGTTTTTTATGTGACTTACGAATTTTTTTCATTTACACCACTATTAGTTATATATTTACCGTTTTTTTCAATGCTTATTATTACTTTGTTTATCGATTTTGACCATATGGTTATTTGTGATGAAGTTTTAATTTTTTGCAGTATAATCTCGTTTATTGGAATTATTTTGTCCAAGCTTAATATATTTGAGCATATATTAGGCGCTGTTGTTGGATTCGCAGCATATTTCATAATCTATTATATTGCAAAAATTTATTACAAACGAGAGGCTTTTGGATTTGGGGATGTAATGCTGATGGCTGCAATTGGTCTCGTTATGGGTGTTCGCGATACAATAATCACAGGTCTTTTGTCGTTTTATTTATGTCTTGTTTTAGTAGTTTTGGCTAAAATTTTTGGCAAAAAATTAAAAATGAAACAAGAGATTCCTTTTGGTCCGTCTATGTGTATAACAGCATTTTTTGTGGCACTGTACGGTAACGAAATTTATAATATTTACTCAAGTTTTATGAAATAGTTTTGAATATACATAAATTTTGAAGCATCTTGCTGAAAATGTTTTTCTTGAAATTGTTATAAATTTATAGGAATAGCTTTTAGGGGAGTAGTGAAATATGGAGATTAGAACTAAAAAAAAGCTGGGTGATATTTTAGTCGAAATCGGGATGCTTACAGTTGAAGACTTGAATAAATATTTGGAAATGCAGCGGTCATCCAATCTTAAACTCGGCGAAATTTTATTAAATGAAAGAGTTGTCACCAGAGAGCAACTCTCTGCGATTTTAGAATATCAATACACTGTGCCTTTTGTTGAACTTAGGACTTTTCCGATAGATCCGGTTGTACCGAAACTGATAAGTGAATCGGTCGCAAGAAAACATATTGTGATTCCTGTTGCTTTGAGGCTGGGAAAATTGGTTGTGGTAATGGCCGACCCGGTAGACATAATTGCAAGAGACGATTTACGGCTGATAACCGGCTACGATCTGGAAGTTTTAATGTCTTTCGAAAGCGATATTCTAAAAGAAATAGACCGGTATTACGACGCATCGGAAGCTGTAGAAGAGGCTTTTGAAGAAATTATAGAAGAACACGCGAACGAGGAAGCGGCAGATGTTTTTGGAGCTGAAAACGAAGAAGTTGCACGTTCGCCGGTAGTTCGCTTAGTAAATACAATAATAAGGCAAGCGATAAAGAAACGCGCTTCCGATATTCATATAGAACCTTTTGAAACGACTATCAGGGTTCGGTTTCGAATAGACGGCGATTTAAGAGTTGAAATGAATCCGCCGAAAGCCTCGTTTAACGCTATTGTTACAAGGATAAAAATTTTGGGCGGAATGGATATTTCCGAAAAAAGAGCTCCGCAGGACGGTAGGATTGAAACAGATGTGGATGGAAAACCGGTCGATTTGAGGATTTCTATCTTGCCAACCGTTTTCGGAGAAAAAATAGTTATCAGGATTTTGGATAGGTCTTCGATTATGATGACAAAGGCGCAAATAGGCTTTACTGAGCATAATATAAAGCTATTTGACAGAATAATAAAAGCGCCTGAAGGAATAATTCTGCTCACCGGCCCGACAGGTAGCGGTAAAACGACTACATTATATGCGGTATTACGGGAGCTTAATAAAATTAAAACAAATATAATTACTGCGGAAGACCCCGTTGAATATAAATTGGACGGCGTAAATCAGGTTCATATTAATCCGAAAGCGGGATTGACATTTGCTTCCGCATTGCGTTCTATGCTGCGTCAGGACCCGGACGTTATTATGATTGGTGAGATGCGTGACTCCGAAACCGCTGAAATAGCGGTAAAAGCGGCGATAACAGGCCACGTTGTATTATCAACATTGCATACAAACGATACCGTTTCTACAATCACAAGGCTGATAGATATGGGCGTTGAGCCTTTTATGGTTTCTACCGCCGTTGTAGGAATTATCGCCCAAAGGCTTGTAAAACGTATTTGCAAAGATTGCAAAACTGAAATTGAATGTACCGAAGAAGATATGCATTCTT
The DNA here is from genome assembly GCA_031551135.1 of Eubacteriales bacterium. GTDB lineage: Bacteria > Bacillota > Clostridia > Lachnospirales > JAITVM01 > JAITVM01. The sequence continues at coordinate 30,762 of JAVBOA010000046.1, forward strand.
TAAAAATAGATGAACCTATTAGACTATATAAAGGGGCCGGATGCATGGAATGTAATAATACCGGATACAGAGGCAGGATTGGTATCCATGAAATACTTGTGTTGGAGCGGAATTTGAAATCTCATATCTCCAGAGGAGATGATGTTGAATCTTTGCGCAAATGCGCCGAAGAATCGGGTCTTAAAACTCTTTATGATTCCGCAAGAGAATTGGTTTTAGAGGGAACAACAACGGTAGAAGAGCTTTTGAGGGTTGCATATTCTGTTGAGGATTAATCTTTCAATCGAGTATTAAATATTATTTTAAAATGAAAGGAGACTTGCTATAGCATGAATATTGATGAATATTTGGCTAGGGCCGTAGAATTACAAGCGTCCGACGTACATATAACTTTGGGCGTTCCCGTAATCATAAGGCGAAATGGCAAACTTGTTCCTTTAAACGATAAAACTTTAAAGAAAGAAGATTGTACAACGCTTATTTCACAAATTCTATCCGAGCGTGAAATAAAAGTTCTGAATGAAAAAGGAGAGGTTGACTGCGCATATTCGCTGCCGGCCACCGGTGCAAGGTTTCGTGTTAATGCATTTAAACAAAGGTCTGTTTATTCTGCGGTTTTAAGGGTAGTAAATGATAAACCGCCAACCTTGGAAGAACTTAAGCTTCCGGCAGTTTTCAGTCAGTTGGCAAAAAAGCAAAGAGGTCTTATTTTGGTAACAGGCCCGACAGGTAGTGGTAAATCAACAACGCTTGCCGCTATGATCAATTTTATGAATCACAATTTGAACAGGCATATAATAACTATCGAGGATCCAATCGAGTATTTGCATAAACATGGAACATGCATTATTAATCAAAGACAAATAGGAAAAGACAGTTTGAGCTTTTCGAATTCGCTGAGGGCCGCATTGCGTCAAGACCCCGATGTTATACTTGTTGGTGAGATGCGTGACCTTGAGACGATTTCCGTTGCTTTGACCGCCGCCGAAACAGGACATCTTGTTTTATCTACTTTGCATACAATCGGTGCCGCAAAAACTATTGACAGGATTGTTGATATTTTTCCGCCGAGCCAGCAAAACCAAGTAAAAACGCAGTTATCCACGGTGCTTCAGGGCGTTATTTCCCAGCAAATAATCCCTACAGCCGACAAAAAGGGACGCGTTGCCGCATTTGAAATAATGATTACAAATAATGCTTTGGCGAATTTGATTCGTGAGGGTAAAACCCATCAGATGCAAAATATTATTTCGACTTCATCAATGGAAAATATGATTACCATGGATGGCTCGCTTATGGATCTCTACCGCAAGCGCATTATTGACAAAACAAATCTTTATAAATACGCTGTTGACCCCGATTATATTAAATCGGAGATTGACAGACCGGGTATGCAAAAATAAAAAGCTTGGAGGTTTGAACGCCTCTAAGCTTTTTTTCAATATATCAGAACATAAATAGTATTACTTAAAGCTTCGGTTTATGTTTTTGGCTGTATTTGCGCACAATATAAAGAAAAGGCGTATCAAAAATACTTGTAAAAACAAACAAAATATAGCTGGATAAAATAATATCTATGAGCGTCGGCATATCAAAAACACCCCAAAAAACACCGAACGTGAATAACAAAGTATTCAATAATTGGCTTGTCAGCGTTGCAAGATTATTTCTGAGCCACAAGAAAGATGTTTTCGTGCCGGTTCGCTTTTCGGTAAATTTCCAAATCACATGGTAGAACCATACGTCAAAACGCTGAACAATTGCGTAAACGATAACCCCGACAAACATAATTCTTGGAGTGTTTGTGAAAATCGCTTTCATATGCGGCATTGCCCAATCGCCTTCGGCAGGGGTATACAAAAACCAAAGCTGAGATAAAATAATAAAGCATATTGAGGAAAATATCCCGATATTAACTGCCTTTTTTGCATCTTCTTTGCTATAAATTTCGGATAAAATATCCGTAACCAAAAATGTGCTGGCGAACATGATATTTCCTAAAGTCTGCTGCAAACCAAACGCCTTTATCAAAACTAAAACTTCGATATTGGCCACAATGGTTGCGATTACTGTCCAACAAATAAGTCCGTATTTTCCAAATAAAAAATAAGATAATATAACCATCGAAAATGTTACGAATAACGCCAAAATCAAAACTAATTCATTAATCACAAACTCATTCCTCCAACACCGAATTCCGTGTTCTCCAATAAAATATCCACTCGTTCATTATTTATGTAAATAGGGTATATTTCACGCATAAAGATATCTAATACATTGATATCCGGCTTTATATCTTTCGTGTTCTCGGACATAATATTTATACAAATCCGACGAAAATATTTCAAACCTATTTCAATATCATGCAGCATGGATTGCAAATTTTGACCGGTCAATCCAAACAACAAACAACATTCATCAAAAAATTCCGCTATCTCTTCGGGGCTCTTTACTGTAATTCCTTTGTCCAAATATTTTTCCCGAAAATCTGAATCAAATGTTTCAACTCCGGTTTTTACAAAAACCTTGATATTTTTGGAGGCATAGCGCTTTTTCAATTCTGTGATTTCAAAACGGTGATTCCAATGACATTCAAAATAAAGCTCCGTAATTCCGCAATCAACCGCGGTTTTTTCGATACAGAGCATAGTTTTTTCATCTAAATCCACAAACGAGCCGGAGTTAATAACTTCCAGCCTTTTATAAATTCCTTTTACTTTTTTGAGTATCTCCGAATTAAATTTATAATTTTCTTCTTGATTAATATTAAAATCCAAATGATAATCGCAAAATTTGCACCTGCGCCAAGAACAGCCGCGCCCGCGAAGCAAAATTATCTCACGGCAATTTTTTGTATCTATCAGAGAATAACGAATAAGATCAGTATCCGGCATAATTATATTTCCTTAATTATAGAATATTTTAGAAGCTGTAAAAAACGATTTTTATTTTATCAGATAATAAAATAATATTCAATAGGCTGAAAAAAATAAAAGAAACGGCATAATTGCCGCTTCTCAAATTTTCTATAATATTTTTATTCCGCCGGTTCGTCGGTTTCAACAGGGATATCGGTATAATTAATAACATCATCGCTAGGGCTTGGAACCGGAGTAACAATAGAATAATCTATCTGCAATTTAAGCTCTAAAGGGAAGTCTTGCTTGTCCACTGTTATTGGCGAATCGATGGAAGTATAACCCGGTTTTTTTATGGTTATTGTATGATAACCATAAGTCACGGATGTTTTTAAAGGCGAGATTCCGATATAAACATTATCGATAAAAATATCCGCGCCCTCCGGCTCAGTTTTAACAGAGAGAGTAGCAACCTGAACAGTCTCAACCAATTCGAAAGTTTCGGTTTGCTGTAAAGATTTAATTTCGATAGTGCGTTCCTCTGTTTTATATCCGCTTTTCTCAAGCTTCAAATGATAAATGCCTAAAGGAAGGTCTATCGGACTGTTTAAAGGATATTCCTTGCTGTCGATTGTCAATTTTGCATCAACATTCGCCTTTACTAAAAGCTGTGCGTTTTTGCTGCTCGTTTTGCTTAAATCAATATATTTATTGTCACCTTCGGTAATTGTAATGGTTTCAATATAATCCTCGATATTATCGCCGGTAACTTTTATTTTGTGCGAGCCTTCGGAGACATTATAACTGTCTTTCGCCTCATTCAGATTAACAAAAATATCTTTATCGATTTCCAAAACACCGTTGACAATCTTGTCTTTATTGATAATCGTAATAGAACCATGACCTTGGAAAAGCTCGATAAATAAAACATTTCCCTGGTAACCTTTCATAGAAACCGTATCGGAAGGAGTAATTGAAGCCACATCATACGGCTGACCTTTGTAAACACAGATTAATTGGCTGTCGTAGTGGTATACTTTATTTTCGGCCTTAATAGTGTTTTTGCCGGGCGTTACCGTTATTCCGGTGACTTGTTTCTGGTCCCAAGTATCGGAATTTAAAACCATAGTAAAAATATCGCCGGTTTTTTCGTCATATCTAACATTAACAACATCGCCTTGAGAGATTTCGCCGATTCCCAAAGAATAAGAGAATTTATTTTTTATTTCGGACTTTGGCGTAAAATTAAGCTCAAATAATTTTGATGTTGATAGCTGATAGAGCTTTATTTTTGAAGCTGAAATTATTTCTGTAATCATTGCGCCGTCGATAAGCTGACCCTCGGTATTGGTTTCTGTGGTAGAAGGCACTGTGGTAGCCGCTGTTTCAATAGTCGAACTAGAGTCAGGGTTGCCATTTTCAACCGGATTCTTGCTAAAAACTCTGAAAATCATCATCAAAGTCAGTATGAAAACCACAAAGCCGATACAAACCGTCAATAAAAGAAAAACTCGATATTGCGACTTTTGTTCGGGAGATTTTTTTTCGCGTATATATTCGCGATCGGGATCCGAATAACTTTCGGGTTTTCGGGTTGCGGCCGGCTTTATATGTTTACTCTCATCCACTTCATCCATAAAAGAAATTTCTTCTTCATCTTCTTCAAAAATCCGCTTTTTCAGCGGTTTTTCGTATACTTCGTCATCTTCAAAGTCGAATTCGTTAAAATCGTCGTCACGTTTCATATTTCACCCCATTATTGATATAGCAATTTCACAAAACATTGATTTCGATGCAGTTTCATACTTGATTTTATAAGCTCAATATTAATATATCATAAAATTATATTAAAATAAATTACATATGTTGACCCAAGATTTTTCCGCCGGTAAATTTTACTTTCAAATATGGAAAAACAAAGGAAATATTATGATTTTAATACTAATTTAAATTTAAGTCAAATTTGAAAATACCTCTACAATATTAATTTATTAATATAATCCGAATAAATCTCGGATTCGTTTTTTATATATTCCATTTTTTTAATCATTGAAACAGGAGCCCAAGAACGTTTTTTAGAATAATATTTATCGCATAATTTCAAATATCTGGATGGAAAATCCATTAACGGAAAAATCAATTTTAAATCTTGCGGCCGGAAATCATCATTGTTTTTTTGATATAAATTCAAAATTTCGTTAATAGAGAGACGATTCTTCGGCATTTTTTTAATATATCTGTCGATTATAAAAATCAAATCAAAAACATGCGGAGCAATTTTGGCTTCGGAAAAGTTCTTGAAATATATATCGACATTATCCAGACAAATATTTTCCTCTTTCAAAAAAAAGTGACAAACATCATTATTTTCGGCAGACCCCCTAATAAGCTTGTTTATATCGATTTCATTAAGGGATTTTATAGTATTGTGAATTTTGTTTTTATAAAAAGAATAATTTTTTATATAATAAATATCGAAATCCGAAAGACTTGACTGGCGGTTAATTTTCTTTTTTATTAAATCAAAGCTTTTGGATTTGCGTTCGAGGTCGGAAATATAATCGGCTGTATAATATTTTTTTGGAGACTTAAAATCAATATTGCACATCGATTTATGTAAAATCGCCATATTTTTAATTATTCTCCGGAACTGCTCGTTATCAGAAAAATCAGCCTGTGGAAAATCTTTGTACTCGCACAAAACATAAATCCCGTCGGAGGTTGTGAAATATGGTTTATTCATAGAGCTTATTAAAAAATTATCTAAATAAAAAACGCTTTTTTCTCTGATATGTTCCTTTATTTCGTGAAAAAATTCCAGCTCTTCCTTTGTATTATAAGACTTATATAATTTAAAAATACCGCAGTTTGTATTTAATATATAGTAAGACTTTTTTTTATAAAAAGACTTTAGTCTTAGTTTGAAATTTTTCGCAAGAAAATTTATATCCTCCAAAATTTACACCTCCGCTTTTATGCTTATATTGATTTAAAAAATTTAACTTCGTAGAACTCACGTTATCTTATAGATTATGCTTTTTTTTTCATATTTATGAACATCGTAAAGCCTATAAAAAAATCCCTCTAACGGATTCATGATTAGAAGGATTTTGATTTTATACTATTGCCATTATAAAGGATAGAAAAAATGAAAATAGTATTAATTTCGTTTTATATAATGTGCGGCAAGTCGCATGAGAATTTGTTTTTTATTGAAAATTGGATATTTTATTACCATCATCATCAAATAATTGAGTGCGTCTCCGATAAGTTCACCTTTTGCCATAGCGCTGAGGTCTTGTCCGTTTATATCGAGAGCTTTCAAAGATAGTACATAATTTTTATTTTTGGTTTTTTTATAAATTCGCTCAAGCTTATTTATATAAACATTGAAAACTCTGATATTTTCTGCGTTTGCAATGGATTTATGCATTTCCAAAAGTTTTTCAAAATTTTCGTAACCGATTTTATAAATTTCTTTTCTTACAGAATAAAAATTTGCGTCAACATAAACGGAAAATGATTTCAAAATAATTTTAAGCTGTTTTATGGTTTTATTATCAAAGCGCAGGAATTTCAAAATATTTTCAATTTCATCAATATCGTATTTATAAAAAAATACCGCAAGCCGGACTATTATGTCTTTTTTTGCAAAAGGTATATATTTTATAATATTTGCTGAATTTTTTTGGATATAGATATTCAAATTTTCATCAATATATTCCGCTAAATTGAGGGCGGCGAACAGTTCAAAATTTTCAAAATAATCAGAAAGAAGCATTTTTACAAATTCGTCCCGAATGCGCTCGATACTCAAATATTGTATTAAGTCGGAATTATTTTTTATAGCGTCGATAGTAGCCGACTCGATTTCAAATCCTAATTGTGAAGAAAAACGAATTGCCCGAATCATTCGAAGAGCGTCCTCGTTAAAACGCTGGTTCGGGTCGCCGACGGCGCGGATAAGTTTGCGCTCAATGTCCTCACGTCCGCTAAAATAGTCAATAAAGCCCGAATTCGGGTGATAAGCAATTGCGTTCATCGTAAAATCGCGGCGCGCTAAATCCTCTTTAAGAGAATTTGTATAAATAACATTTTCCGGTCTGCGGTTGTCTTTGTATTCGCCGTCGATACGATAAGTCGTGACTTCGTAATTTTTTTTGTTTAAAACTACGGTAACCGTTCCGTGCTGAATACCCGTATCGATAGTTTTCCCGAAAATTGATTTTATTTCCTGAGGTTTCGCAGAGGTTGTTATATCAAAATCTTTCGGTGTTTTTTTCAAAATAATATCGCGAACACAGCCGCCTACCATAAATGCTTCAAAATTATTTTCGTTTAGTTTTTCGATAATAAAATTTACTTCTTTATCAATTTTCATAAAACTTCACCAACTTAGTATATTGTTTAGCTTCAGTGCTGATTTGAACGCATAAAAAATCAAAATATAAATCAAATATTTTTTTCAAAGCATTTGAACAGACCTTCAAATCCCAATTCCAAGTCAACCATTCCAACAAAATTATAAAACATTTTAGTGTACAAACTGATAGCAGGTTCATTTTTATAATATGTATCCAGACGGATAGTTTTACAATTATTTGTAAGCGCATAGGCTTCGGAGCTTTGCAAAATCGCTTCGCCGACTCCTTTTCGCAGGCTTTTTGGAGAAACAACCAAAGTATGAATAACTAAAATTTCATTTCCTTTAAATCTATTATCAAAATTGACATTTGCATATTGCGGCGGTTCGCTGCTGTTCAAGACGACTGTTCCTAGGATTTCGCCGCCGTTTTCAAAAACAAAAAGCTCATTTTTTTCAAAAGCGGCTTCGGCATCTTCACGTATAGGGTAAACACCTTTTTTCCAATGTGTGTAATTTATGTTTGATTCCAAATAATCGTTTATATCATCATAAATTTGTACTATATCATTAATCTCGTTTTTATTAGCTTTTCTAAACATACTCCACTCCTGAGGTAAATTTTATTCCATATAAAGATATAAATATTATAGCAATAATAGCTTGCTAATTGCAAACAGGTTTTGTTTTTCGGTTTTTTGTAATTGTGTAGAAAAATTATCATTGTTTTGTTATCATATATATAAATGCTGCTTGAATCTGCAAAAAGTTAAATATAAATTTTGCTTGACGCTTTTCAAGTTGTTTTACAACCAATAAAACATAGGAGGGATTTTTTATGAGTAAAAAATTCGAAAATGAAGAGTTTAAGAAAAGCATGAAATTAAGACTGGATTTTAATAATATGCTGAAGGATTTTGTAGGGGAGCATGGTCTGACAGAAGAGGATATTAAAAATATTGACTCAAAAATCGCAAAAGCTAAAGAGGCAATGATTTCTAAAAGAGCAAGCGGCGGAATGGATTTTCGTGATTTGCCGTACAATCAAGCGGAAGTTGTAAAAGACATTTTGGATTATGTAAATCATGTAAAAGATAAATTTGAGGCTTTTGTGGTTTTGGGAATCGGCGGTTCGGCGCTTGGCCCGATGGCGGTACAGCAAGCAATAAATTCTCCGTTTTACAATGAATTACCAATCGAAAAAAGAAACGGCTTTCCGAAATTTTATGTAGCCGATAATGTTGACCCCGAGAAATTGTTTTATTTATTCGAAAATGTTGACCCGACAAAATGCTTGTTTAATGTGATTTCAAAATCCGGAAGTACTTCCGAGACAATGTCTCAGTTTATGATAATTAAAGAGCTTTTGGAAGAAAAATTGGGCAAAGAAAAGGCCAAAAACCATATTGTATGCACAACCGATAAAGTAAACGGAAATCTCATAAAAATCGCAAAAGAAGAAGATTATAAAATCTTTATTCTGCCATCCGGAGTTGGCGGACGCTTTTCGGAGCTTACGCCTGTCGGACTTTTGCCGGCGGCTTTGTGCGGCGTGGATATCGAAGCTATGCTTGCGGGTGCGGCTTATATGGACGAATTATCCAAAGAAGAAGATCATTTCAAAAACCCTAGCTTTATGTTCGCAATATTAAATTATTTGAGCTTAGAGCGCGGCAAAAATATGGTTGTTTTAATGCCTTATGCGGATTCTTTGAAATATATTTCCGATTGGTTCGCACAATTATGGGCAGAATCTTTGGGCAAAAAATTCGACCTCGACGGAAATATCGTAAATGTGGGCCCGACTCCGATAAAAGCTTTGGGTGTTACCGACCAACATTCACAAGTACAGCTTTATACAGAAGGTCCTTTTGATAAAATTACGGTTTTGATGGGCGTTGACCGGTTTAAAACCGAACTCAAGATTCCGAAAATTTATCAGGATATTCCGAGCTTAGGATTTTTAGGCGGAATTACACAAAACGAATTATTGAAAGTTGAGCAAATGGCAACGGAATACGCTTTGCTGAAATCCGGAAAACCAAGTATGACAATAACTGTTCCCGAAGTAAACGAATTTACATTGGGTCAAATTCTTTATCTTTTTGAAGTCGCGACGGCTTTTGCGGGCGAACTCATGAATATAAATGCTTTCGACCAGCCGGGCGTGGAAGAGGGCAAAAACGCAACATATGCAATGTTCGGCAGACCGGGATACGAAGAAAAGAAAAAAGAATTGGATTCGAGACCGGAAAAATCGGATAAATACATCATATAACATATTTTATAGCGTTTTTCTATAAAATGTATGAGTATGTTTAAAATTTGAAATTTATAAAAAAACGGCGCAATCGCGCCGTTTTTTGTCAAAAATTTTGTTAATGGTTTGCGAGAAAATCCTCCACAGCCTTTATTGCATAATCGTTTTCTCTTTCTCCATTATACCGCAAATAAACAACGATATTTCCTTTGGAAGCGAAAATATGGCGCATTGTGCCTTCGGAACGCAAAAATAATTTATCAAAATTTTCACGGTCTTTTATTTCGATCAGCGGCATGTATTCGTAAAAATCATTTCTATTAATCAAATCTTTAATTGTCTGGTCGGCTAAAAACTCAAATCTAAGTTTATAGATTTTGCAGGTAATCGACGGCGAATATTCTCCGCTTCCGTCTTTCCATGTTCTGCCCGGTATAATGCCTTCTTCCCGTATTTCAAGCATAACCGGCGCAAGCAGAAACCATGCGCTGTCAACATTGTTTGCGAAATCTCTGCCCTCGTGCAGGAATTCATGGCGAATCAGCGAATCATCTTTTTCGATGTCAGAAAGGCGGATATGCATTTGATTCGTATTTGTAAGTGGCAAAGGCTCAGTTTTTTGGCCGACGATTGATGCGATTGGCGTAATTAGCATAATTGCTGTTAAAACAGCGAATATGGACATTAATATTGTATAAAAACGCCTGTAAGGTCTCCAATCTGCTTTATGGTTAATTTCTCTGCCCTCTTTCAGAGTTTTAATCAGAGCATTTACAGAAAATAACGCTTGAATATGCGCAAACATGATGTGTAAATATAAAAGAATTAAAATCGGCATATTCGCAAAACTTCCCTCGATAAAATGGAGAAAAGGGGTACGGCTGGAAAAAACAACGAAAAAGAAAAGTAAGATTGATATTACGTATAGCGGAACAATGATAATTGTGCTTTTTAAAATCATGTTTTTTAGATGAACAAGCGTATACCCCTGCTCTGCCGGGTCGGTATGAATTTCGGGAGCATTTAAGGATTCCAACGAGCGGAATATTTGAATTCCTTTAAATTCACAAACAAATTCCCAACCGCTTTCCTCATAAAGCTTTCTATATTCATCCGAAGAACTCGATTTGTGATATGAAAAGTCAATCCGATAGCGGTAGTTTATATTTTCGCCTCGTTCGAATTTCGCGAACAATAAAGTCAGTTTTTTCAGATGAAGTCCCGAAGCCGACATTTCTGTAAAATAATTTTCGTTTTCCCCAATATGCCAAGTATCAAGAAATCTTAATTTACGAACTAATTTTTCCAAATCATTCACTTCCTTTTAAAGAAAAACCATCATGCACCATTGCCTGCAAACGCTGATATTCATAGAGCAAAGCTTCTTTGCCTTCCGTTGTGATACGGTAAACTTTCCTGCGGCCGTTGCCTTCGCTTATTTGAAGAAGCCCGTCGTTTTGCATACGTGTCAAAACTCCGTATAATGTGCCGGGGCCCATCTTCAATCTCCCGTGTGAAACTTCTTCAATTTCGCTCATCAGCCTGTAGCCGTGAGAAGGGTTTATCAGCGCTAAAAGCACATAATACATGGCTTCGGTCATTGGTCCTTTTGTATACGCCACAAAATCACCTCCAATGATATTATGCTATGCGATATATCGTATAACATAATAATAGCACAAAAATTTTTTGAAATCAATTGCGTTAAAATTACAAATAATACTATTTTCATTTTGATAAGTATATGTTTGCTGATAAACATTCCATCTTTTTAATTGTTTATCAGCAAACATTTTCCGCTGTTTATAGGCAAGCATTAATGATTTTGTATTGTAAATCATTAATGCGACCTATTATAGAAAAAAATTTTTCACAGCGGAGCGTTTCGCGCATGTTTCTAGCGCGAAATGAAATATTTTTTTCTATCCTTTATAATGAAAATAGTATAAAAAAGAGAGTCTGATATTTCATTTCAACAAAAAATTATTGACATAAATTTTTCGATTTGATATTATTTTATCAAGCAGTTTAAACCTTTTAATAAACTTTATTTTACTGTACCTGCAATATATTTAAACATTATTTCATGACTTACTATGACGAGAAACGGAGATGTTATATTATGGCTACCCCGCATATTAAAGCTGAACCGGGCGATATCGCTAAAACGGTGCTGATGCCCGGAGATCCTCTGAGGGCGAAATATGTAGCAGAAAATTACCTCGAAAACGCAGTACTTTTCAATGAGGTTAGAGGAATGTTGGGCTATACAGGTTTTTATAAAGGAAACAAAGTTTCAGTAATGGGAAGCGGAATGGGCATTCCATCCATAGCGATTTATTCTTACGAGCTATACAATTTTTTCAATGTAGAAAATATAATACGGATCGGAACTTGCGGAACCTCCAACAAAAAAATCCATATCGGTGATATTGTAATGGCTATGGGTTCTTCAACCAATTCAAATTTTGCTTCGCAATTTGAGCTGAATGGTATAATTTCTGCGATTTGTGATTTTGGGCTTTTGGAAAATGCAGTGGCTTGCGCCCGTGAAAAAAACGTAAAATTTTATGTTGGAAATGTTCGAAGCGGCGATTCTTTTTATTCACCGAATTCACGCTCGGAAGATTGGGTAAGAATGGGTATTTTGGCAGGTGAAATGGAATCTTACGGCTTGTATTTAAATGCGGCGTACGCCGGCAAAAAAGCGCTTGGTATGTTTACCGTATCTGATGAAAATTACGAAGGCGGCAGGCGCTCAACCCCGGAAGAACGCGAAACCGGTTTTACGGATATGATGGAAATAGCTTTGGAAACGACTTTGCGTGTCTAATAAATATAGCAATTTAACAAAAATAAAAGAGCAATAAAAATACGAATAGATTTGAATTTACTGAGAAAAAGTTTAACGAAAGGGGGAGCTTTATGGAGCAAAGGTCAAATATCCGGGACGTAGCCGAATTATCCGGTTATTCTATAGCCACAGTCTCTATGGTGTTAAATAATAAGAAAGTGAAAATATCCAACGAGACCAAAATTAAGGTTTTGAATGCAGCAAAGGAATTGGGATACAGACCCAACAAATTGGCAAGAAGCTTAATTACAAAGAAAACCATGGTTTTAGGGCTTATTATTCCTTTTAATACCAATCTTGTTTTTGCCGCACTATCCCGTGTTATAGAAGAAGAAGCGCGCCGTTTGGGATATGCCATAATTTATGGAAACACCGGCGACAGGTCTGAGGAAGATGCCGAATATATTGATATGTTTCTTGATCATCAAGTTGACGGAATTATTATGATACCATCAACGACATATGATCCTCTTGAAGCTGAAAAAATAAAACAGCGGATTGACAGTTTGACGATACCGATTGTTGCATTGGACAGAAGACCGTATGGCTGCGATATACATACTGTACAGATGAATCACTTTAAATCCGGCTATATAGCAACAAAATATTTATTATCTAAAGGACACCGCCGAATCAGTTACTCTATCGATTTAGGATATATTGCTTCACGGGCTCAGCGTTTTGAGGGTTATCAAGCGGCTTTGGAAGAAGCAGGATTAAAATTTGATGAGTCTCTTATTTATGAAGTTGATAAAAATGACATTTCTGACGAATTATTTTCAAAATTGATTTCTCAAAAATCAACAGCTTTGCTTGCTATAAATGATTCTATGGCAATTGAAATATACCGAAAAGCCAATAAACTGGGCATAAATATACCAAAAGATTTATCCGTAATCGGTTTTGATGACCTTATGTTTGCGGACATGCTCACTCCGCCGCTGACCTCTCTGCGTCCGCCTGTTAAAAAAATTGGTTCTGAAGCTGTACATATTCTTATTGATTTAATCCAAAACTCTGAAAAAGGACTTACTGAGCCTGAATCTGATAAAATGCATCAATTCAGCCCCGAAATAATTATTCGGGAATCTGTTTGCGAAATTAAACCTGTTTAGGTCTTGCTCACCTGATTTCGGAAGTCTTAAAAAGCTATAATATACGTTGATTTATGTGCTATAAAAAGGAGGCCATATGTCGGACTTATTGGAACTTAAAAATGTCACAAAGATTTACGAAGGAGGCGTTTTGGCTAACCATAATATTAATTTCAGCGTGCGTGAAGGAGAAATTCATGCGCTGGTCGGAGAGAACGGTGCCGGCAAATCTACGCTGATGAAAGTATTGTTCGGTATGGAGTCTATTACTTCGGGTCAAGTATTTTTGAGAGGCAAAGAAGTAAAGTTCTCCGGAAGCAAAGACGCAATTGAAGCAGGACTCGGCATGGTTCATCAACATTTCATGCTTGTAGATAATTTTACAGGCGCAGAAAATATGATGCTGGGCTTGAAAAACCTCGGCGTTTTTACTAACGCTAAACAGGAAATTGACAAGACAAACGAAATATCAAAAAAATTCGGTTTTGATATAGACGCTTCGAGAAAAGTCAGAGACATGAGCGTTGGAATGAAACAAAAAATTGAGATTTTGAAAATTTTGTACCGCGGCGCAAAAATAATAATTTTGGACGAGCCGACAGCGGTTTTGACACCGCAAGAAACAGAGGAATTGTTTGAGCGATTGATTGAACTCCGAAAACACGGAATGACAATTATATTTATCAGCCATAAGCTTGATGAAGTTAAAAAAATCAGCAATAGGCTTACTGTTTTGAAAAGCGGTCAAACTATGGGGACATTTGACACCGACGGCATAAGTATCGAAGAAATCTCGAATCACATGGTCGGCAGAGCTATATCTTTTGAATATGACCGCCCCGAACTCGAGCCAAAGAAAGAACTTCTTCGTGTTGAAAATTTGCTCTATAAAGATAAATTCGGAGTTAAAAAACTCAATGGTGTTTCGCTCTGTGTTCGTGGTAACGAAATCGTGGGAATCGCAGGCGTGGAAGGAAACGGTCAAAGCGAATTGGTTGAAATCATTACCGCGAATACCCACTGTCAGAACGGCAATATTTTTTGCAAAGGAAAGGAAATTACGAATCTTCCTATTTCGGAAGTCAGAAAAAGCGGAATTTCTTATGTGCCCGAAGACCGAATGTATAACGGATGCGCCGCAAATATGAGTATTCGTGAAAATTTGATTTCCGTAAATGTTGATAAATTTGCTAGCAAGGCTTTTATTTTAAATAGTAAAGCTATTGTGAATCACAGCAAAAAATTGATAAAAGATTTCAGCGTAAAAGCGCAATCAGAAAATGACGTAATTAAAAGCCTTTCGGGCGGAAATATCCAAAAAGTTATTGTTGCGAGAGAATTTTCTGATGACAGCGATATACTTGTTTTGGATCAGCCGACACGCGGCGTTGATATTGGTGCGATAAATTTCATCCATAATAAAATTTTGGAAATGAGAAATATGGGCAGAGGCATTTTGCTTGTGTCTGCGGATTTGAACGAGCTTATTGCGCTTAGCGACCGAATCCTTGTTATGTACAAAGGTGAAATTGTTGCGGAGATTGATAATAAGCAAAAAGTTGATGAAAAAGAACTTGGACTTTATATGCTTGGTATCAAAAGGCAAAATATGATTTCGGAGGTGACCCAGAACTAATGCAAGAGCAGAAAAAGAAATTTGATATTATGGATTATTTTACGGTAATTCGTATTATTATAGCTATCGCCTTATCTTTATTAATTGTTTTCACGATTATTTTCTTTGTGGCGGAGGACCCTAAATTTGCGATAAGTAAATTGATTTTAGGTCCGCTGAATAACAGAAGGTCTTTCTTTAACGTCATCGAACGCGCTGTGCCGCTGGTGTTTACGGGATTAGCCCTGAATGTTTCCTTGCGTTCCGGAGTTTTTAATATTGCAAGCGATTCCGGATTTTATATCGGAGCGGTTTTGGCGGCGTTCATATCTCTAAAACTTCCTTTAGGAGCAGGCTCGTATCAGCTTGTTTATTTATTAGCGGCGATTATTATCGGCGGACTTATCAACACTTTGCCGGTAGTTATCAACAAATACACGGGGATTGCGCCTACTGTCGTCGCCATTATGCAAAATTCAATTTTTTATTATATCGGTCTTGCGCTGGTTTCGGCATTTTTATTGCAAAAAACCGGAGGCACATGGGGAAGCGCAGAATTTCCGCCGGAAGCCAAGTTTGGAAATATGATTAAAAGTACCAGTATGCACTGGGGCTTTGTGATTATGGTTCTTGTAATAATTTTTGTCATAATTCTCATGGAAAAGACTTCTTTCGGATATAAAGTTCGGCTCACCGGAATCAACCCGGATTTTGCGCGGTCTTCGGGAATAAATGTTAACCGTATTATTTTGGGAGCGCAGTTTATCGGCGGCTCGATTGCCGCAATGGGTGGTGCAGTCGAAATGATGGGAATGTATAAATCCTTTAGATGGCAAATGCCCGTTGCTTATGTTTGGGACGGATTAATGGTTTATATGCTCGCCAATCAAAGTCCGTATTTTGTTCCGCTTACTGCATTTTTCATAGCTTATCTGCGTATAGGCGCTGAGGTAATGAGCCGCGCTGCCGGCATTGACCCGGAAGTTGTGGCTTTTCTGCAAGGAATTGTAATTTTGCTTGTTGCCAGTGATAAATTTTTATATATATTTAAACAGAAACACGACCAGAAAATCGCACTTATGCGTGCAAAAACCGAAGAATCAAAAGGAGGTCCGGCACATGCTTAGTATTTTGCTTGGAAGCCTAACTTCATCCGCATTTTGGTTTCAGGTTCTTGCTAGTACTACCCCGGTTCTGCTTGCGACGCTCGGCGCAAATGTTGTACATCAAACCGGAATTTTCAATCTCGGAATTGAAGGAACTATGCTTATCTGCGCTCTTGCAGGTGTTTTGGGAAGTGCTTTTTCTCAAAATCTTCTCGTCGGTATGCTTTGCGGTATAATCGCAGGATTATTTGTGAGCTTTGTTCTCGGATATTTTGCCTTAGTTATGAAAGGGCCAATGAACGCTTGCGGTGTTGCTATAAATTTATTTGCCTCAGGCGGAACGGTTTTTGTTTTGGCGACTTTAACAGGAAGTAAAGTAACTTCGCTTTCGCTTCCAAGTTTGACTTTTCCGAATATAAAAATTCCGATTATCGCAGATATTCCCGGCTTAGGTCAAATCCTTTCCGGACATAATCTTATAACTTATTTAAGCTGGATTTTTGTTTTCGCTCTATGGTTTTTCTTGTATAGAACAGGGCTTGGCAGAAATATGCGCGCTGTCGGTGAAAACGAAGAAGCCGCACGTTCGGCGGGAATCGGCGTAAACCAAATGAAATTTTTGTCTCTCGGCTTATGCGGTCTGTTCAGCGCATTCGGCGGAATGTATTTATCAATGGGTTCTTTAAAAAGCTTTACGGCAAATATGACGGCTGGGCGCGGATATCTTTCGCTCGCTATGGACGCAATGAGTCAAGGCAATCCTATATTGGGCTTTTTAAGTTCAATGCTTTACGGCTTGTTCGATTCGATTACGATTTATTTGCAAATGTACACTAATCTCGAACTTAAATTAATTTCCGCTATGCCGTATATTTTTATAATATTGACTTTGTTTATTGTACAATCCATAAAACGTATTATAGTTAAGCGTAAATTAGCTTGACCAAAATAAAGATTCAAAAACTATTTAGGAGGGTTTTGATTTGAACAATCAAGAATATTACGATCCATTTGCACAAACAAAAACAAAAAGCGGATTGGAAGCTGATTTAGTTATCTCGGCAATGCAAAAATGTATCCGCAGAGGAGACGAGGCTCTTGCATCAAGGCTTGCTTACGATTTATACCAAACTTCGACTTTTCATGAAGCAAAAATGTGGAACAGGCTTCTTGTTATCTCTGTAGAAGACATTGGTTTCGGAAATCTCGACGCACCGAATTATGTTTATACAATGTTCCAAATGCATAAAGAATATCCATACGGTGACGGCGACCGCCCGATTTTCTTTGTTCAGGCTATCCGCTATCTTTGCCAAAGCAAAAAAGAACGTTCCAGTGACCATATTAAAAATATTATTATGCGTGAGTTTAATAACGGATATGTTCCCGAAATACCTGATTTCGCAGTTGATATGCACACAATAAAAGGCCGTGAGATGGGCAGAGATGTATTTTATTTCTTGGACGAAGCCAGCAAAGTTTATCCTGAATGGGAAAATACTGATGATTCTTATCGCCAACAGCTATATAAAATGCTGAAAGACGAGCAAAATAAATAGTGAGTGTTTTATCACTTTGCTATAAATAATATTAAAATATTTCCATTATAATGGCATAAAAATGGAAATAGTATAAAAATCAGGAGGAATTAATTTTATGAAGAAATTATTAGCTGCTTTTGTATCTTTAACGATGCTTGCTGCGACTCTGACAGGCTGCGGCGGCGGAAATCAAACCCAAAATTCAAGCAATCCGGAAACAAGCCAAGCGGCAACTGAAAATGCCCAAACGGATACAAAATCCGGAGAAAAAGCCTTAGTTTACGTTTTTATTAAAAACCGCGGAGACCTTTCGTATTGGGATAGTATCGCTGCCGGCGGTGACCGTGCGGCAAAAGAATTTGCGGATAAAGCTGATGTTAAAGTAATCGAAACAACAGTGGATTTAACAGCCAATTTAACAGCTATGTATGAAGCTGCTGACGCAGGTGCGAAACTTATAATAACTGCCGGTGACTACAAAGACAACCTTGTTGAAATCGCTCAAACTTATCCGGATATTGCTTGCGTAACAATAAGCGAAGATATCGTTGATAAAGCTCCTAACATTTATGGATTCGACTTCCGTGTTTCCGAAGCATCTTTCCTTGCCGGAATCGTTGCCGCAGACCGTGCTAAACAAGATGGAAAAGATACGCTTGGTTTTATCGGCGGAATGGACGAGGTTACAGTTATTCAAGAGTTTTTCGTTGGATTTATTCAAGGTGTGAAATATTTTGACCCTAATATGAAAATTGTTTATAACTATGTAGGCGACTGGGGCGACCCTGATACAGCCCGTACACAAGCTTTAGCCCAATACAATGATGCAGGAGCGGATGTTATTTTCGCTTGTGCAGGCGGAAGCGGAAACGGCGTGCATACAGCGGCAGCCGAAGTTGGCAAATATCTTATCGGCGTAGACAGCGACCAATCTCTTATGTATGAAACAGATAAAAATATTCAATCAAAATTCGTTACATCTGTTTTGAAAAAATGCGATAACGCTGTTTTTGATGTTATCAGCAAATATTTAGCTGAGGGAACACTTCCTTTTGGAAAAATGGATGTTCTCGGTGTTAAAGAAGACGCAGTTGGAATAGTTGAAAATGATTTATTCAACCAACTTGTATCAGATGAAGGCAAAGCAAAATTGCAGCAGGCTAAAGATGAAGTTTCTTCCGGAAAAGTTGAAGTAAAAGGCGCTATCGGTAGAGAGCAAACCGAAATTAAAGCTATGATTGATGAAATGACTAAATAAATAGTTACAAACAAAAAACGGCGTGTTTACGCCGTTTTAGTTTAGCTGTGAAAAAATTTTTTCTATATATCAAAATGGAAATAGTATTACTTAAATGTTTGCACGTTTGATAATATCGTGCATATGCGTTTCGGCTTCGGATAATATTTTTTCTTCATCCAAAGTCAGAACGTTTCGAGCCTCCATTATCAATTTTCCGTTTATGATTACATCTGTAACATCACGACCGCTTCCGCATGCGATTAATGTATGTGCTAAATTTTGGCTTGGGCGAAAATGCGGCTGATTTATATCGATTAAAATAATATCCGCAAGCATGCCGGGAGCGATTGCGCCGAGTTTATCCTCTTTTCCGAGTGCGGCGGCTCCACCTTGAGATGACATTTTCAAGAGAGTCTCTGTAGGCAAAACAACAGGGTCGAAAACAGGAAGCCCCCAAAACGCAATTACGCCATTTTTGAGAACTCTCAATTGTTCAAACATATCCAGAGCCACGCTCGACGCACCGTCGTTTCCGATTCCTACGGAAAGACCGGCCTCAACAATTCGAGGAGTTTTCGGAAAACCGTGGTTTGATAAATTGGCTTGTGGGCAATGAATTATTTTTACGTCTCTTTCTTTTAAAAGAGTTATATCGCCTTCACTTAAAGTTACATTATGAGCTGTAAGCAAATTTGAACCAAGCGCACCGCAATCGTCAAGAAAAGCCGCCGGACGTTTTTTATAATTCTGCAAACAAAAACTGACTTCGTCCTTATGCTCGCAAAGATGAGCGTGTATTCGAGTGTTCAGCGATTTTGCTTGTTCCGCAGTTTCACGGATTAATTCGGGAGAGCATGTCATAACCTGCCTCAGCCCGAACCATATATCTAAACGGCCTTCGCCTGCACCTTGAAAAGCCTTGTGTAATTCCTGATTGTGACGCATGTGGTCTTGTACGCTTTCTTTCATGGAATCGGGGATATTTGAGCCGATGTCCATTGTGGAACGGCAAATTGCCGCCCGTATTCCGGATTCTATAACAACATTTGCCGCCTCTTCCATAAAAACGCCGCCCGAATCCGCAAACGAAGTTATGCCTGCTTTTATCATTTCGAGGCACGCAAGCTGAGTACTAACTCTTACGTCGGTAGGCGATAAATTGCTTTCGAAAGGCACAAGAAATCTTGTCCAAATCATTGGGTATTCGTCTGTAGTACGCCCGCGCAGCAATTGCTGGCATACATGCGTATGACCGTCAACAAATCCCGGAAGAAGCAATTTGCCTTTGCCGTCTATTATTTTTTCGGATTCAAAGTCTATATCTTGATTAGAGTCAAAAATCGATAGGATTGTATTTCCTTGTATGGCTACCGAAATATTATCCTTTATTCTATAATTTGTATCTAAGATTTTACAGCCGTGTATCAGAATATCACATTTCATATTTATCATCCTAATATTATAGATTTTTATGATTATAATACTTTAGAAAAAAAAATATTTCAAGTTTCAGAAGTTATACTATTTATCAAAATGAAAATAGTATTAATAAAATTTGGCAGGAGGAATATAACAGTTAATGGTAACATTATAAAACTTTATAAAACATCTTGAATATATTATTTTATACGGTAAAATATTTTAGGGTGATAAACATGGAATATTTTTCAATAGGGAAGTTTTCAAAACTTACAGGAGTTACAACGCAATGCTTAAGGAATTGGGATACAACAGGGAGGTTAAAGCCTCATCACAAAGCCGATAATGGGTATAGGTATTATTCAAGTGAGCAACTTAATCATTGTTTAGGGTTACAGGGCGAAAAACCTAAGAACAGAAAGGTTATAGGATATTGTAGGGTATCAAGCAATAAACAAAAAGATGACTTAGAGCGACAGATAGAAAATGTAAAATCATACATGTATGCAAAGGGTTATTCTTTTGAAATCGTTACTGATATTGGAAGTGGCATAAACTATAACAAAAAAGGACTCAACCAACTAATAGAAATGATAACATCTTCTGAAATCGAGAAAGTTGTGATTCTTTATAAAGATAGGCTTTTACGATTTGGCTATGAGTTAATCGAAAATATCTGTGCTAAGTATGACACAGAAATTGAGATTATTGATAATACCAAAAAAGCAGAGGAACAAGAATTAGTTGAGGATTTAGTACAAATAATAACTGTTTTTAGTAGCCGATTACAGGGCAAGAGAGCCAACAAAGTCAAGAAGATGATTAAGGAGTTATTGGGAGATGATACGGTCAGTAAAAGTGCGGTTAAAGCCAACTGATGAACAGGAGCGTAAGCTATGGCAATCAGCAGGAGTAAGTCGGTTTGCCTATAATTGGGCTTTAGGCAAACAAAAGGAAAATTACACAAACGGCGGCAAGTTCCTTAATGACCGAGATTTGCGAAAAGAGCTTACTGTTTTGAAACAATCAGACGAATACAAATGGTTGTATGAAACAAGCAATAATATAACCAAGCAAGCGATTAAAGACGCTTGTAACGCCTATAAACGGTTTTTCAAAAAAGAAAGTGCTTTCCCTAAGTTCAAACGCAAACGTAAAACAAAACCAAGTTTTTACAATGATAACGTGAAGTTGAAATTTAAAGAGGGTAAATTTTTAATTGAAAAAGTTGGCTGGATAAGGATATCTGAAGCTAACAGAATTACATCAAAAAAATTTTATAACCCTCGTATAAGCTACGACGGAAAGTATTGGTATATAAGCGTAGGGATAGAGCAGGATAAACCGGCAGTAACACTTATGAATGAAGTAATAGGGATAGAT